>DVNQ01000050.1 GCA_018714245.1 Candidatus Avilachnospira avicola | reverse complement strand
TGAGGATTTGTCGGGAGAGCAGTTGGCAAGCCTGGGGCAGGGTCGGCTCAGTTGGTAGAGCATCAGCTTCCCAAGCTGAGGGTCACGAGTTCGATTCCTGCCTGAGGCATAAATAAAGACCGCAGATAGCGGTCTTTTTTCTTTATCTATATATCGTTATTATTTGTTCCCTTCTTTATCCCTGCGCCGCAGATAAGCTCCTTCATGGCCTTCATGGCTATGGACTGTGGCCTTGAGGTATCCTCTATGAGACAAATACTACGTTCAGGTATGTCTTCGATAAGATCTACCTTATATATCTCTCCTGCCTCAAGCTCTTCCTTTGCCACGGCCTCAGGAAAAAAGCCTATGCCAAGGTTTGCCTTTACGAGAGGAAGTATCTGATCCGAGGTAAATACCTCCATGTCTACCCTGAGCCTGAGGTTATGCTCAAAAAACAGCTTCTGATAAAATTCCCTTGCGCTGGTATCGCTTCTGAGACATATGAATGAATATGGAAGGATCTCGCTCAGGTGCCTGGGCTTTTCTGCCAGGTCCCGGTATTTTTTGCCGCATATCAGTATCTCCCTGAAGGAGAGAAGCTCCGTCGCCTTAAGGGGCGAGGATATATTTATCGGCGTATTTACCAGGGCATAGTCTATGCTGTTTCTTACAAGGCCGGCTATGGTCTGGGGCACGGTGTCGTTTGATATCCGAAGATGTACTCCGGGATATTTTTCATGAAAGGAGGACAGGGTGTCCACCAGCAGAAGGTGCATGGCGGAATCGCTTACGCCTATGGAGATGGTACCTGTCTCCAGGCTGCAGTCCCTCTCGATCTCCTCCTCACCGAGCCTGAGCTGTTCAAAGGCTACGGCTACCCGGTAATAAAGGCGCTCACCCTCCGGAGTGAGGCGGATCCCCCTGTTTGAACGTATGAAAAGCTTGCATCCCAGCTGCTGCTCGAGTACGTTCATGCAGCGGGTGATGTTCGGCTGGTTGTTTCCAAGGACCTCAGCAGCCTTGGTAAAGCTGTGGGTCTCTGCAACATGATAAAAGATCCTGTAGTAGTCATAGGATATGGCCATATGTGATCTCCTGGATTAAATATTGACTGAAAAATATACGAATATCATATATTTAATATATCATTTATACAGTTTACATCTGATTCTTTCGAAAGTATAATACGTTAGTCTCAGGACTACAACATTAATATAGCACTTAATGAGGTAAAAATGTATGAGAAATAAGAAAGGAGTTATCCTGTGGCTGCTCATAGTGGCTGTGCTGTTTGCGGCTTCGCTTATGTGCGGATCCCCCGCCGGTGAGACGGAATCAGTTCAGACTGCCATGAGGGATGCGGTGCTTCATGATATCAACAGGATCAGCCTGTTTGGGATCAAGGATGTCAATCCGGGGCTCATATCGGCTTTTTGTGTGACCGGGATCCTGCTTATAGCTGCCCTCATCCTTCGGATAACCGTGATACCGGGATTTACCTATGTGCCTGGCAAGGCACAGCTTCTAATGGAGACCCTGGTCGGGATGTTTGACGGCATGGCAAAGGAAAACAGCCCCCACAGGAACAAGGGACTCGGGCTTTATATCTTTACTGCAGGCGTATATATATTCTGCAGCACCATATTCGAGCTTTTCGGATTTCAGGCCGTGACCACGGAGGGGACATCCATCGCCCTTCCGGCACCGCTTTCCGATGTAAATGCCGCGATCGCGCTGGGATGTCTGTCATATCTTTTCATTATATCCGGAGGCGTGATGCAGAACGGCATTACAGGAGTGGGCAGGGCTCTTAAGGAGTTTTCCCTTCCCATATCCATGAGCTTCAGGCTTTTCGGAGCGCTGCTTAGCGGGCTTCTGGTCACGGAGCTTGTATATTATTACATTACACTGAGCTTTGTGCTGCCGGTGATCATAGGAGTTCTTTTCACCCTCCTTCATGCACTGATACAGAGCTATGTGCTGACCATGCTGACCGCCCTCTATTACGGCGAGGTCTCGGAGCCCAAGTCAGATAAAAACAGGATCAAATGATAGAAAGGAAAAAGAAAATGAAACTCAGCAGAAATATATTTACTTTAGCCATTGCTCTCATGATGAGCCTTATGCTCATATTGCCTGCCTACGCAGCAACTGCCGATGCGGAACAGCCTGCAGCAGGCACGGAAGCCGCTCTGGAAGCTGAAGAAGAAGCTTCAGGCTCCATAGTTTTAAGTGATACGGGAGCAAAATCCATCGCAGCTGCCGTTGCCATAGGACTTGGCGCTCTGGGCGGTACCATAGCCATGGGACTTGCAGCAGGAAAGGCTTCAGAAAGCATGGCACGTCAGCCGGAGATCAGATCAGATATAAGGACCACACTCATGCTTGGACTTGTATTTATCGAGACTGCGATCATTTACGCACTCCTGGTAGTCATACTGATCATATTTGTCCTTTAAGGAGGCAGCCGTATGGGAGTACCTTTAAATATTGACTGGCAGCAGATACTTCTTCATCTCATGAACTTTGCCATACTTGCAGGAGGGCTTTATTTTCTTCTGTATAAGCCCGTAAAGGATTTCATGGATAAACGGGCTGCGCATTATAAGGAGATGGAGGAAGAGGCCGCAAAAAAGATATCCGATGCGGATGAGCTTCGGGACTCATATCAGAAACAGCTTGAGGATGTAAGGGCTGAGATAGAAAAGGAGAGGAATGAGGCCCGCAGGGAAAATGAAGCAGAGGCGAAAAAGCAGATAGAGGAGGCCAGGAAGCAGGCCGAAAAGATCATAGCCGAAGCCAGAGCCGAAGCTGAGAGAGACAGCGAAAAGGCCCTTCATGATTCCCAGGAGGCCATGAAGGAGCTGGTGGCTGCAGCTACCGAAAGACTGATGATCAAAAATGATGACAAGGCCATAGACATGTTCCTTGACAGTGTGGAGAGGGGGCAGCAGCATGAGCCTGAAGGATGAAGAAAAGCTCACTGCCCTGCTTCGCAGCAAGGAAGCTCCGAGTGAAAGCCAGAGAGCCCGGCTTCTGGATTTTCTCAAGCGTACTTATGAGACTGAGGATGTTGAGCTTCGCTGGGAAAAGGATGACAGCCTGCGCGGAGGATTCCGCCTCATTGCAGGCACTGATATATATGACTGGAGCAGAGAAGGCTTCCTGAGAAAATTCAAGGATTACCTTCGGGAGCTCCGGCTTGGAGATGGAGAGCTCATACCTCTCATGAAGGAAGCCATAGAGGGCTTTGTGCCCGATACGGACCCGGAGGAGATGGGCAGGGTCATCTCAGTAGGGGATGAGATCGCAGAGGTGAGCGGCCTTGAGCATGCCGCTTACGGAGAGATACTGCAGTTTTCATCCGGCATAAAGGGCATGGTCCAGGATCTTAAGAGGGACCGTATCGGCTGCATCCTTTTTGGAGATACCTCTGAGATAAGGGAAGGAAGCCTTGTAAAAAGGACTGGGAAGACTGCAGGCATGCCGGTTGGAGAGAGATTCCTTGGCAGGGTAGTAGATGCTCTGGGATCGCCGATGGACGGAGGAAAGCCCATAGATCCTGAGGATTACAGGCCCATAGAGATGCCAGCTCCAGGTATACTTATGAGACAGCCGGTGGATACTCCGATGGAGACCGGCCTTCTTGCGATAGATTCCATGTTTCCCATAGGTCGGGGACAAAGGGAGCTTATAATCGGGGACAGACAGACCGGAAAGACCGCCATAGCCATAGATACCATACTTAATCAGAAGGGCAAGGACGTGGTCTGCATATATGTGGCCATAGGCCAGAAGACCAGCTCCGTGGCCCAGCTTGCGGATAATCTCAGAAGGCGCGGGGCCATGGATTATACGATCATAGTCAATGCTCCGGCGGGAGTTCCCGCATCCCTTCAGTACATAGCACCTTATGCCGGCTGTGCGCTGGGAGAATATTTCATGTATGGCGGCAGGGATGTGCTGATAGTCTACGATGATCTGTCAAAGCATGCCATAGCCTACAGGGCCCTGAGCCTGCTCCTTGGCCGTTCTCCCGGAAGAGAGGCCTATCCCGGAGATGTGTTCTATCTCCACTCAAGGCTCCTTGAGAGATCTGCCCATCTTTCAGATGAGCTCGGAGGCGGCAGCATGACGGCCCTTCCGATCGTGGAGACCCAGGCGGGAGACGTATCTGCATATATCCCCACAAATATCATATCCATCACCGACGGACAGATATTCCTGGAATCGGATCTTTTCTTTGCAGGCCAGAGGCCCGCAGTAAATGTGGGATTGTCCGTGTCCCGTGTGGGCGGGGATGCCCAGACGAAGGCGGTAAAAAAGGCAGCAGGTACCCTGAGGCTGGATCTTGCCCAGTATCGGGAGATGGAGGTATTTACCCAGTTCTCCAGTGATCTGGATGAATCCACGAAACGCCAGCTCAGATACGGACAGGGGCTTATGCGCCTACTCCGCCAGCCCCAGTATCATCCTTTTTCACAGCTTGAACAGGTCATCCTGCTGACGGCTGCAACGGGACATGTCATGGAGGATCTGGAGCTTAAGGATATGGATGACTTCAGAAAAGTCCTCCTTTCATATGTCAGGCAGCAGGACGGAGAGTTATGTCTGCGCATAGAGACTGAAAGGCAGCTTTCCGATGATGACCGGGAAAGGATACTTGAGCTTTCCAGGGCATGTCGGGACAGCTTCATGAGCAGGGAAGGCCGGTGACAGCATGGCAGGCACTAAAGAGATCAAGGACCGGATGCAGAGCGTTAAGGAGACCAGAAAGATAACCAATGCCATGTATCTGATCTCATCCACCAAGCTTCGTAAGGCCAGGGCGGATCTTGAACAGACAAGGCCTTATTTTTCGGCCTTAAGAAATGAGATCAAACGCATATTCAGGACGGCAGGAAATGTGGACAGCATATATTTCTATCCTGAAAATGAGAAAGAGATAGAGGGAGGCACCTATGCCCTCCTTGTGATAACTGCCGACAAGGGACTTGCGGGAGCCTACAACCAGAATGTCATAAAGGAGACCCTCCGCATCCGGGAAAAGCATCCGGATACGAAGCTCTTTGTGGTCGGAGAATACGGGCGGCATTACTTTGCCCAGCACAGGATCCCTGTGGAGCACAGCTTTCTGTATACTGCCCAGAACCCTACCATGACAAGGGCCAGGGAGATCTGTTCAATACTGCTTAAGGGATTTGAGCAGGGGGAGTTCACAAAGATCTTCATTATATATACGGATATGAAGAACAGCCTGAGCTCCGAGGCCAGATCCACCAGGCTGCTTCCCTTCCACAGGACCTATTTTACCGGCTCGGAAAAGGAGCAGGGGCACCGTAATGACAGCTTTACCTTCGTGCCCTCCGTGGAGGTCGTGCTGGACAGCGTCATGCAGAGCTATATTTCAGGATTTATATACAGCGCCCTTATCGACAGCTTCTGCAGCGAGCAGAACGCGCGTATGACAGCCATGGATTCCGCCAATAAAAATGCGGAGAAGCTGCTTTCCGAGCTTTCCCTAAGATATAACAGGGAGAGACAGGCTCAGATCACCCAGGAGATCACGGAGATATCGGCAGGAGCCAGGGCCCAGAGGGCAGCAGCAAAAGGAAAGGAGGCAGGGCCCCTATGAAAGACGGAGTTATAGTTCAGATCTCCGGTCCCGTAGTGGACGTGGAGTTTAAGGGAGGAGAGCTTCCTCGGATAAAGGAAGAGCTGACCGTTGAAGCTGACGGCAGCAGGAAGGTCATGGAGGTGGCCCAGCATATCGGCGATGATACGGTGCGCTGCATCCTGTTTTCAGGAAGCGAAGGCTTAAGGCGGGGACTTCCGGTCCATGCCCTGGGCCATACCATAGAGGTGCCTGTAGGCAAGCCTACTCTCGGAAGGATGTTTAATGTATTCGGAGAGCCGATCGACGGAGGAGAACCCCTCCCCGGAAATGTTAAGAAGAATAGCATATACCGCAAGGCTCCTGACTTTGAGGACCAGTCACCTGCGGTAAACATACTCGAGACCGGGATCAAGGTCATAGACCTTTTGGAGCCTTATCCCAAGGGAGGAAAGATAGGACTTTTCGGCGGAGCCGGAGTAGGGAAGACCGTGCTTATCCAGGAGCTAATCCACAACGTGGCTACGGAACATGGAGGCTATTCCATATTTACCGGCGTGGGGGAGCGAAGCCGTGAGGGCAATGACCTCTGGAGAGAGATGAATGAGAGCGGCGTGTCCGAAAAGACGGCTTTGGTGTTCGGACAGATGAATGAGGCTCCCGGAGTAAGGATGAGGGTGGCCCTTTCAGGGCTTACCATGGCGGAGCATTTCCGTGATGAGGAGCATCAGGACGTCCTTCTGTTCATCGACAACATCTTCCGTTTCGTGCAGGCAGGAAGTGAGGTATCCACTTTGCTTGGACGCATGCCTTCAGCGGTAGGATATCAGCCCACGCTGGCAAATGAGATGGGAGAGCTTCAGGAGCGCATAACCTCCACAAAGGACGGGTCTGTCACTTCGGTACAGGCAGTATATGTGCCTGCCGATGACCTGACTGATCCTGCCACTGCGACTACATTTACTCATCTGGACGCCACCACCGTACTCAGCCGTAAGGTGTCGGAGCAGGGCATATATCCCGCAGTGGATCCGCTGGAATCCACCTCCAGGATACTTGAGGCTGATATAGTCGGAGAGGAGCATTATACCATAGCAAGACGCGTGCAGGAGACTCTCCAGAAGTACAGCGAGCTTCAGGATATTATAGCCATACTAGGTATGGAGGAGCTTTCCGATGAGGATAAGCTTGTGGTGGAAAGGGCCAGGAAGATACAGCGTTTCCTTTCCCAGCCCATGTTTGTGGCAGAAAAATTCACAGGCATGGAAGGCAGATATGTGCCCCTTAAGGAGACCCTCAGGGGCTTCAGGGCCATACTTGACGGAGATATGGACAAGTATCCGGAGGCTGCCTTCTATAATGTAGGCACCATAGATGAGGCTGTGGAAAAGGCCAAAGCCCTTTCTGCCGCTCAGGATGCCTGAGAGCATCCATGGGCCTGGAGGGATTTGGAATGGATCGGATCTTTAAAGTAGAGATACTTGCGGCAGACCGGGATTTTTATCAGGGAGACTGTATATCCCTTGTCATTCCCACGATAGACGGAGAAGTGGGCATCATGGCCGGACATCAGAGCATGATATTTGCCGTAGCCCCCGGAGAGCTGCGCTACACCACTCCCGACGGTGTGGAGCACAGGGCTGCAGCCTCAGCGGGGCTTGCAAAGGTAGAGGACAATGATGTGGAGGTCCTTATCGATGCAGTGGAACGGCCTGAAGAGATAGATATCAACAGGGCCAGGCGGGCAGCCGATGAGGCCAGGGAAGCCCTGCTTCAGAAAAAGAGCATACAGGAATACAGGGAGGCCCAGGCCAATCTGGCAAGGGCCATAAATCGGCTCCGCATAAGAAAGGCGGACCTGCGCTGATGCAGGTGCTGCCTTGTCAGTATTCGGCTTCGATGTTATAATGTGCTTCGTCTGACATTTTCCAGGAACATCGGGAGCCGTATATGGATATATTAAGGGATGACATAAAAAAGCTTTTCGGACACTATCTGGTCGCTTCGGTAGGAAGCGCCCTGGTAGTGTCCATTTATAGTTTTGTGGATACGATAGCAGTGGGACAGTCGGTAGGGCCAATGGGTACGGCAGCCATAGCCGCCATCAACCCCATCTTCGGGCTCATGGTATTTCTTGCGGTGCTGTGCGGAGTCGGGGGCGCGGTCCCCATGAGCGTAGCCAGGGGAGAAGGCAGGGAGGAAAAGGCCCATGCCATGTTTACGGCTGCGGTCATCCTGATGACAGTCATAGGGCTTATCATGTGGATACTGATATGGATCTTTAACGAGCCCATGCTGAGGCTTTTCGGCGCAAATGATGAGACCATGCCTTATGTACTGGATTATTCCATGTGGCTGATATATTTCTTTCCGGCTTTTATGGCATCCACCTTTCTCAGCGCATTCCTCAGAAATGACAATGCCCCTGACCTTGCCATGAAGGCGGTGGTCGCGGGAGGCGTCCTCAACATGTTCGGAGACTGGTTTTTGTGCTTTCCGATGGATATGGGGATGACGGGAGCCGCCATTGCCACTGTTGCAGGATCCTGCCTGCAGGTCCTTGTCATGCTCCTGCATTTCAGAAGCAAAAACTGCGGGCTTAAGTTCGTGATGCCAAGGAAGCCCATTAAGGCATTTTCCAAGATACTTCGCATAGGCTTCGGATCAGGGGTCTTGGATCTTGGGACAGTGGCCCTTGCCATCATCATAAATAATCAGATCATAAGCTATGGATCGGTGGCGGCGCTTTCGGTATACGGAGTGGTAGGTACCGTAGGACAGCTCTGCCAGGCGATCTATCGGGGAGTCGGGCAGGCCCTTCAGCCCCTTTCATCCCTGAACTTCGGAGCAGGCAAAAAGGACCGGATCAGGGAGGCCTACAGGCTTTCCGTGATCAGCGTGGTGGTCATAAGCATCATTATGACGCTTATCGGCGAGCTTTTCCCCATAGAGATCACCAGGCTCTTTATCGATGCGACCCCTGAGGTGCTCAGTGAGGCACCGATGATATACAGGATATACTTCCTGGCCTTCCTTTTCATGGGCATGAACGTGCTTTCCACCTATTTCCTTCAGTCAGTAATGAGGGACAGGCTGTCCATGACCGTAGCCCTGTTAAGGAGCATAGTGCTCACCGGGATTCTGCTCATCATACTTCCCGTATGGTTCGGGCTTGCAGGAGTCTTTGCAGCCATTCCGCTTTCGGAGCTCCTTGTCATGCTGCTTGCTGTACGTTTTGACCGCAGTGCCTTAAAATAAGCTTAATTATAGAAAATTGCATGAAAAGATGATAAACTAACGCTATGGCAGACAGAAGGAACACAAATGGCCGCAGACAGAGCAGGAAGAGAAGGCAGAGGGCCATGACTGATGCCCTCCGGCTTCTGCTTGCCCTGATCCTGATAGCGGCAGCAGTTTTTGTAGTGTTGTTTGTAAGAAACGAGCTCGGAAGCGGACTCGGTTTTTTGCATGGAACAGAAAAGGAAACAGAGGAGAGCACCGAAGAAAGCTCATCTGAAGCAGAGCCCGAGGAGGAAGCAGAGGGCTTTAACAGGGATGAGGAGGGACGCCTTTATTATCTCGGAGAGGACGGAGACAGGATTTCCGATACCTGGCTTTCCCTGGAGGAAAAGCTCTATTATCTTGATGAGGAGGGCTTTGCACAGACGGAGCCCATGAGCTTTGAGGGCATGGAGTATACATTTTCCGAAGAGGGAGAGGTGCTGTCCATAAAGTATGATGCCGGCTTCAGGCCTGATGATGAGGATACTGAAGAAGGCTATTACAGCCTTATAAGGGACCGCCGTATCTGGGTATATCTGGATACGGAGGAAAAGAACGGAAGCTTTTACCTGATAAAGTACAGGAGGACCACTGAGGATACGGCCTACGATCTGGGTGGAGGCAACAGGCAGTATACATCGCCCTACAGTATGCAGATCGACGGAAACTATATCTATTATCTTCCCATAACTGACAGGGAGGAGCCGGAAGATGTCTATACCAACGGCAACCTTTACCGCATTCAGGCGGGAGCGGAGCAGAGAGAGCTCATTGCCGAGGACGTGGAAGGATACAGGGTCGTTGACGGAGATATATATTATCAGAGCGGCGGAAGGCTCAGGCTGACCGACCATTCCAGGGAGGACACCACCGTACCTGATTTTTCTGAGGTCGAGGATTTCAGGGTGGATATAAGCGCGGGGGACCGGGCCTACCTCTATACGGAGGACGGAAGGCCGGTGACCCAGAGCAGTGAGGAGTTCAAGGCCGGTAATTTCCGTTATGAGCTTGCCTCGGACGGAGAGATACTTTCCGTTGCGGAAAAGACCACGGTAAATACCGGAGGATATACCTACAGCATAGAAGGAGACGATGCCTTCGGGTCTGCCATATCGAGAGTGGTGCGCACCTCGGATGCGGATGGAAAGAAGGAGATCATATCCTCGGAATTTGACGGAAGCTGCGGAAACCTGCACTATGATTTTGACAGCGGGTGCATGCTTGCCGAATATACCGACAACTCGGGAAAGAGCCGTATCATAAAGATCACCAAGGATGGAGATGTGGATTATCTTCTGGATGACGGAGGGGGAGACGGAAAGCTTCTGCTCTATGCCATCCAGGATCATGATGCCATATGCCTTAAGGAAGGCAGCAGCGGAGAGAGGACCTTTGTATCCCTGAGGATAAGGGCTTCCGTCCCGATGGCCCTTGCAGTTGAGCCCATGGAGGCAGGAGACGACGGAGAGGTCATAGATATAGGAAGCACCACCGCGGCTTCGGGTGAGACAGAGGAGCTTGAAAATGTCCAGGCTCCCACCGCGTCTTCCGGAGGCGGTACCGTGGTGGAAGGGCCGGGAGCAGGAATATCGGCTCCGGGAGCAGGGCTCATACCCCCTGGGGATGCTGCAGGCCCGGGAGTTTCTTCGGTGATCACTGTCCCTCCGGGCTGAGAGGAAGATGGATGGGAAGGATCTATTGCATAATGGGAAAATCGGCATCCGGAAAGGATACCGTATATAAGGAGCTTTTACGCAGGTTCCCGGAGCTTAAGACCTATGTCATGTATTCCACCAGGCCCAAAAGGGAGGGAGAGCAGGACGGGGTGACCTATCATTTCGTAAGCGATGAGGAGCTTTCAGCCTTTGAAAAGGCGGGAAAGCTTATTGAAAAGAGGGTCTACCACACCATGCTCGGCCCCTGGACCTATGCGACGGTGGACGATGGACAGATCGATCTTTCTGCCCACGATTACCTGATGCTGGCGACGCCGGAGGCTTATCAGGGGATCAGGAGGTATTTCGGGACAGACCGGGTCCGGGACATATACATAGAGGTAGAGGACGGAGAGAGGCTGCTTCGGGCCATAAGAAGGGAACAGCTTGAGCCGGAGCCTCATTACGATGAAGTCTGCCGCAGGTTCCTTGCGGATCAGGCTGACTTTTCGGAAGAAAAGCTCAGGGAAGCCGGCATAGGACGGCATTATGAAAATGAAGATATGGGACGATGTGTCTCGGATATAGCCAGGGACATGGAACATGACAGGATTTAAGGATATAATTGGAAATGATCTTATAAAGGAGCAGTTCTCGGAGGCCATCAGGACCGGGAAGCTTTCCCATGCCTACCTGATCTCAGGAGACAAGGGCATGGGAAAGAAGAAGCTTGCCAGGGCCTTCTGTGAAGAGCTCTTCTGTGAGCACCCCACGGAAGGGGGTGCCTGCGGAACATGTCCCTCCTGCAGGAAGGTCCTTTCAGGGAACCATCCGGATGTGATCTGGCTGAACACTGCAAAGCCGGATGTCATAAAGGTAGATGAGATCAGGGAGCAGATAGTCGATACTGCGGAGATCAGGCCCTTCCTGGGAGGCCGTAAGGTCTATATCATCCCCGATGCGGAGAGGATGAACCAGCAGGCCCAGAACAGCCTTCTTAAAGTGCTGGAGGAGCCCCCGGAATATGTCATCATATTCCTTCTCTGCAGTGATGAGACCGCACTTCTCGAGACCATCCTTTCCAGGGTCATAAGGATACGACTCAAGCCCAGGACCGACAGCATGGTAAAGGAACATCTCAGGGACCGGTTCCCTGATACGGATGAAGAGGGACTGGATCTTGCAGTGGCATTTTCCAGAGGCAATGTGGGACGGGCAGAGGACATACTCTCAGGAAAGGAGCTTTCCGGAGTCTATGATGCAGTCTCCGATATATGCAGGAACATAAAGCACATGGACGCCGGAAGGATCGCTTACCAGGCCCACAGGCTGTCGGAGGAGCTGGGAGATACGGACGAGGTGCTGGATCTGCTGCAGCTGTGGTACCGGGACCTTATGATGTATAAGGTGACAAGGGACATAGGCGGGCTGCTTTTCAAGACCGAAAGAAAGGCCATGATGGAGATTGCTCCCATATGCTCCTACGAAGGCATAGAAGAGATCATGGATGCCATAGAGACCTGCAGGGTGAGGCTTTCAGCCAACGTCAATCCGGAGCTGTGCTTTGAGCTTCTGCTGCTTAAGATGAAGGAGAATTGATGAACAGAGTTATTGGCGTACGTTTCAGGTACGCGGGAAAGATATATGATTTTTCGGCCGGGGACATGGATATCAGAAAGGGGATGCATGTCATAGTCGAGACTTCGCGCGGGGTGGAGTACGGAGAGGTGGTCACGGACCTGAGAGAGGTGCCGGATCAGAAGCTTGTGAAGCCTCTCAAGGACATAATCCGGATCGCCACCGAAGAGGATGAAAGGCACGAAGCGGAAAATGCCGAAAAGCAGAAGGAGGCCTTCCGGATCTGCCGTGAAAAGATCAGAAAACATGGGCTTGAGATGAAGCTCATAGACTGTGAATATACCTTTGATAACAGCAAGGTACTGTTTTACTTTACGGCTGACGGAAGAGTGGATTTCAGGGAGCTGGTAAAGGATCTGGCTTCCGTATTCCGCACAAGGATAGAGTTAAGACAGGTCGGAGTAAGGGACGAGACCAAGATACTTGGCGGGCTCGGGGTCTGCGGAAGGGCCCTCTGCTGTCACAGCTATCTGAGCGACTTCGTACCCGTATCCATAAAGATGGCAAAGGAGCAGAACCTTTCCTTAAACCCGGTAAAGATCTCCGGAGTCTGCGGAAGGCTCATGTGCTGCCTTAAAAATGAAGAAGAGGTCTATGAGGAGCTTAACCGCAGCCTTCCCTATGTCGGGGATCAGGTGGAGACCGCGGACGGGCTTACTGGAGAGGTCAATTCCGTAAGCATCCTTAAGCAGATGGTCAAGGTAGTGGTCAATCTCCCTCATGATGAAAAGGAGATCAGGGAGTATCCTGCCTCTGATATCAGGGTAAAGAGCAGCAGGAAAAAGGGCAGGGGCAGAAAGAACTCCAATGCCGGCAGCAGTGGAAGCAGCGCTTCTGAGGAGAAGGAGCTTATGGAGCTGGAGAGCCTGGAGAAAAAGGACAAATCAAAGTCCAGGATCAATGACTGAGGCCCTTTTGGACAGGGACAGGGATATGCAATATAAGGATGTGCCTCTTTATGAAGGCGAGCGCATAGACGACCTTCAGCGAAACGGCTATGGCATCATACAGAAGACAGGGGGATTCTGCTTCGGCATGGATGCGGTGCTTCTGAGCGGCTTTGCAGGTGCCAGGAAAGGGGATCTGGTCGTGGACCTTGGCACCGGTACGGGCATCATTCCCATACTTATGAGGGCAAAGACGGAAGCCGGCATGCTGTATGGGCTGGAGCTCCAGCATGAGGTGGCCGAGATGGCAGAGCGGAGTACCAGGCTGAACGGCATATCGGACACGGTGAAGATCGTTGAAGGTGATATAAAAGAGTACAGGATAGTGCTTTCAGAGCTCTGCGGAAGGGCTGATGTGGTGACCTCCAACCCTCCCTACATGAAAAGGGGAAGCGGGCTCGTAAATCCGGAGGACATGAAGATGGTCTCAAGGCATGAGGTATGCTGCAGCCTTTCGGACGTATGCGGGGCTGCATCGGGGCTGCTTCGGAGCGGGGGACATTTTTACATGGTCCACAGGCCCCTCAGGCTTCCTGAGATCGTGACTGCCCTTAAGGGATCCGGGCTTGAACCAAAGCGTCTGAAATTCGTCCATCCCTACAGGGATCGGGAAGCCAACATGGTTCTTATAGATTCGGTAAAGGATGGAAAGCCGGAGTGCCGGGTGGAGCCGCCGGTGATAGTTTATGAAGCTCCCGGAAAGTATACCAGGGAGATATATGATATATACGGGTATTGAGTTTTTGATTTTTCTTATGAGTGAGGTGCGGAAATGTCTGTAAAAAAGGAATTTATCGGGAAGACGAAGAACGGGATCGATGTCAGCTTCTTCAGGATGACCAACAAAAACGGCCTTGTGGCCACAGTATCTGACCTGGGCGCTGCATGGATCGGCCTTGTGGCCCCTGACAGGGACGGAGTCATGAAGGATGTGCTCCTTGGATATGATGATCCGGAGACCCTCTATAACAACCCGGGATCCCTCGGATCCATAGTCGGAAGGAATGCAAACCGTATAGGCGGCGGCAGGTTCAAGCTCGGGGGAAAGACTTATGAGCTTGCCAAAAACAACGGGGGCAACAACCTTCACAGCGGCCCTGATGTGCTTCAGATGAGGCATTTTGAGGCCAGGGAGGGAAGCATAGACGGAGCGGACTTTGTCATTTTCAGACTTGAGAGCCCGGAGGGGGACCAGGGCTATCCCGGAAGCCTCAAGATAGAGGTCGTTTATACATTTACCGATTTCAATGATTTGATAATTGAATATAAGCTGCGTGCAGGGGACAAGGATACGCTGGCTAACTTTACCTGCCATCCTTATTTCAACCTTGCGGGCCATGACAGCGGAGACGTGCTGGATCAGGAGCTCTGGATAGATGCTCCTTCCATCTGCGAGATCGACGAGAACTGTCTGACTACCGGAAAGATCCTTCCCGTCATGAATACGCCCTTTGATTTCAGGAGTCCCAAGCCTATAGGAAGGGATATCAGCAAAGCAAACAAGCAGCTTAAAAATGCCGGAGACGGTTATGACCACAACTTCTGCCTGGAACACAGGCTCGGAAGGATGAAGCTCGCCGCTGCGGCAAGGGATCCGAAGAGCGGAAGGTACATGGAAGTGTACACCGGCATGCCGGGCATACAGCTCTATACCGCAAATTCCATGCACGAAGAGGTAACGGGCAAGGAAGGCGCCCACTATAAGAGATGGAGCGGCTTTGCGCTGGAGACCCAGTTCTATCCCGACGCCATAAACAAGGGAGAATGGGAGCAGCCTGTGATATTTGCGGATGAGATAAAGTATTTTCTGACTACATATAAATTTGGAGTAAAGGACTGATGAAGAGCGGAAGGAAAGCAGGATTTATCGGAGCCGGCAACATGGCTTCGGCCATAATTGGAGGCATAGTGAAAAAGGGACTCATATCCGGAGCGGATATGACGGTATCAAACCCTTCTATGCCCAAGCTCGACCGGCTTAGGGAGCTTTACGGCGTAAATATTACGACGGATAACCGTGAGGCAGCACGTAATGCAGGAGATTTCCTTTTCCTCTGCGTAAAGCCTCAGTTCATGCAGGAAGTCATCGAGGAGATCATAAATGATGTCCCGGAGGATACGGTGGTGATCTCCATAGCTGCGGGCAAGCCCCTTTCCTTCCTTGAAGAGGGCTTCGGAAGGCCCCTCAGGCTGATCCGCATCATGCCAAATACCCCTGCGCTTGTGGGCGAGGGCTGTACGGCGGTGAGTCTTGGAAAAGAAGCGGCAAAGCCTGAAAATGCCGATGTGGTGAAAGAGTCCCTTGAGCTTATCGAAAGCTTCGGAGAGGCTGTGGTCATGCCTGAACGGCTGATAGATATAGCTGGACAGATAGGAGGCGCATCCATAGCCTGGCTCTGTCTTGCGATGGAAGGCATGGCTGACGGAGCGGTAGCCGAGGGTATGCCCAGGGATATGGCGTATAAGTTTGCCGCCGCTGCCATGGCGGGTACCGGAAGACTGGCCCTTTCCACGGGCCAGCATCCCGGAGTGCTCAAGGACATGGTCACCTCTCCTGCCGGAACTACCATACAGGGAGAGAGGATCCTGGAGGAGAGGGCTGTGAGAGGCGCATTTATGGATGCGGTGATCGAATCCACTGAAAGATCCAGAAGGATGTAAGCATGCCGGAGAGTACCTGCGGAAAACTTTATATAATCGCTACCCCCATAGGAAATCTTGGGGATATGAGTTATCGGGCCGTGGAGACACTGCGGTCCGTTTCTCTTATTGCGGCGGAGGATACCAGAAACTCCATAAAACTGCTCAATCATTTTGATATCAGGACTCCCATGACCAGCTACCATGAGCACAATAAATATGAAAAGGCTGAGGAGCTCATAGGGAGGCTAAAGTCCGGAGAGGACATAGGCATCATAACTGATGCCGGGACCCCCTGCATATCAGACCCAGGAGAAGTGCTGGTGAGCCGCTGTGCCGAGGAGGGGATAGAGGTCACCGGGGTACCCGGGGCCTGTGCCGCCATAAATGCCCTGACCCTGTCAGGATTTTCTTCGAGGCATTTTCTTTTTGTGGGATTTCTCACCTCAAAGCGGCAGAAGAAGGAGCGGCAGCAGGAGCTTGGTGCCCTCAGATATGAATGCTCGACCATGATACTCTATGAGGCTCCCCATCATCTTCAGGATACCCTCCGGGATCTCTGTGAGGCCCTGGGATCTGATCGCCGGATCTGCCTTTGCCGGGAGATGACCAAGAAGCATGAGGAGGTCATACGGACCACTCTGGGAGAGGCCCTTGATCTTGCCCCCAGGGGAGAGTATGTGCTTATCATAGAGGGGATCTCTGAGAAAGCCGCGGAGGCCCTTCGGGCACAGGAAATGAAGGCCTCAGGCGGGACTTCGCTGACGGAGCTTGACATACCTGCCCATATAGAGGCCCTTATGGAAAAGGGACTTACGGAAAAGGAAGCCATAAAGCAGGCATCCCTTGACAGAAGCATGCCTAAGAGGGAGGTGTACCGCGTTTGGCATGGGCTGGATGAATGAATTTTTGGCCAGATCATACCATAGAAATATAAAAACGGAGCTTTTGGCTCCGCTTTATGCTTTCTTCCTGTGTTTGATATTCTTTGCCGAGTCTTTATACACTTTTATCAGTGCCGGGGAAAGCTCAGGACAGTCCTCATCAAAGACAATGGGATGTTTTTTAGCTTCTTCAACCTCTTTAATCTGTTCTTTTGTTGGCTTGTCTCCAGGATTAAGAGTATAGGTCTTGATCATAATAAAGCCTCCTTTCCATGGCGGTTGCCAGACGGGCGGAAATGATCCTTATGTAGTCCTTACGCTCAGTAAAGACTACGAATAATACTTCTCCAACAAGGCCGATAGCAATGTATCTGTCTTCATATGTACTGTGTTCAAAATCATATATCTCAATATAGTTTGGATCCTCAAAAACATGTAAGGCAGTTTCAAAGGATAATTTGTGTTTTTCAATATTTAGACGATTTTTCTCTTCATTCCATTCAAACTTCATGAGATATATTCCTAAGAAAAGCGGTTAAGATAAGAGTAATAGATAAGTTAATATGTTAATATTATCATTTAGGGATTTAGAAGTAAATAGAATATAAAAACAGAGGGAAAGAATATATTGACCAGGATAAGCTATGATATCCGACTCAATGGATTGAAATAAGAATTGTGGAAAAACTATGAATAGTGACTTCAAAAGATATAAAATTCGGGCCTATGGCAGGGTACAAGGAGTAGGCTTTCGCTGGTTCGTAAAGCGGCTTGCGGAGGCCAATCGGCTGACCGGTTTTGCAAGAAATGAATGGGACGGCAGCGTGACTGTGGAGCTTCAGGGTACCGTAAGAGCCATAGAGACTGTTATGGCAGCTATATACAGGGGTGATCTCTATATAGATGTGGAGCATATGGATGTGGAAGAGATCGCTGCGGATCCGCATGATATGGGGTTTTATACGGACTGAGGATCCTGGCGCCATTGACAGATCCTCTTTTTTTGTGTAAAAAACTGAGTTAAGAGTAACTGCAGATAAACATTTTCGGAGGATAGATCAATGTCCGTAGAGACAGTAAGAAATTATTTTGAGAAATACGGCATGGCTGATCGGGTGCTGGAGTTTGAGCTTTCCAGTGAGACCGTGGAGCTTGCCGCAAAGGCAGCAGGCACCGAGCCCTGCAGGATCGCAAAGACCATGTCCTTTATGGTGGAGGATGCTCCCATACTTATATTGCTTGCGGGAGACGTGAAGGTGGACAACCGCAAGTTCAAGGACACCTTTCATACTAAGGCTAAGATGCTCACGGGAGACCAGCTTTTGGAGCTGGTGGGACATCCTCATGGAGGAGTATGCCCCTTCGCGATAAAAGAGGATGTAAAGGTCTATCTGGATGAGTCGCTGAAACGCTTCGAGACCGTATTTCCCGCGGCAGGCAGCGCAAACTCTGCCATAGAGCTTACCATCCCCGAACTTGAGCAGACCTCGGGTTATATATCCTGGGTGGATGTATCAAAGCCCATTGAGGGATGAACTTCTATTTGACATAGGGTCATAGCTCTCGAGTATGAGCTTTATAAGTGCCTTCATCGGATCCGAAAGCAGGGTGTCCTTATGATAGGCCATGACGATAAAAAATACCACCCGGTTTTCCAGAGAGAAGCAGCGGACATTGCTGCTGGATCCGCTTATGGATCGGGGGATAAAGGCGAAGCCCTTATGATTTTCCACCATGTTTATCAGTGCCAGGGTATCGCTGATCTCGCACAGGATCCTGGGTGATATGCCATTGTCAGAAAATACTGAAAGCTCCAGCGTCTGGAAGAAGCTGTTTTGCTGATGTATGATGACCGGCATATCATCCAGTTTTTTCATGTCTGCACCGTTTTTTTCAAAATCAGGGATCAGGGGAGAGTCTGCGGGCAGCATGAGCTGAAGCTCCTCTGACCTTATCGGGATAAATTCCAGCATACTGTGAGAGAGCTCCTTACTTGCCATGATACCGAGATCTGCACCGCCGGTTGTCAGATAATCCTTGGCTACAGGCGTGTTTGCGCTTATGACACTGAGGGAGATATCAGGGCAGCATGCCTGAAAATGAGGCAGTATCCTGGAGATAAAGTCAGGAAGCAGGGTATCGTTGTATACCAGGGTCATACGGGTGCGCTGCTCCTCCACAAGGTCAGCTATATCCGCAAGGGCTTTTTCATATACATTGAGCACGGCCCTTGCCCCGTTTACATAGACCTTTCCGGCATCGGTCAGCCGGAGCTCTTTTTTGCTGCGGACAAATAATTCCGTATCAAGCTTTTCTTCCAGATTACGAAGCTGCTGGCTGAGGGCGGGCTGGGTTATGGACAGCTTCTTTGCCGCCAGCGACAGGCTCTTTTCCTCGGACAGCTTTATGATATATTTCAGCAGATGAATGTCATTCATTATATTCCTCCGTGAAGTAAGCGGCTTTCCATGAGAATGCTTACCTTGGCCTGAATTCATTCCAGATATCCATCGCAAGGCTGTTCATGCCCGGGAGATATCTGGGATTATCCTTATCATAAGAAATGACCAGATAGGCAAGGAAACGCTCCTCCTTACTGAGACGCTTGTTCTTTTTGGTCATCAGGGCAAGGTGCATGAAGTAGGAGGGGTTTATGGAAAAATAAACTATATCCGACTCTTCCGGGGTCATGGCTGAATGGGGGAGGAATCCTGCTCCTGTGCCCTGCCTTATCATGTTGTTCAGCACAAGATTGTTGTTGGTTTCAAAGACTATGGTGGGAGACATCCTGGCCTTAAGGAAAATGTTGTCTGAGATGGCCCGTACCGTATTGCCCTGAGACATAAGGACAAAGGGCATATCGGAAAGCTGAGCCACATCCAGAGGCATAAGCCTTGAAGGATATCCGGGATAGGTGGCGCCGAGAAGGGCAAGCCTGTGGAAGGCAGGAAGCCCAATCACGACCTCTTCCTTGCATACGGTGATGTAGTCCAGATCCGGATCATCACTGTCGTAGCAGGTGCCAAGGGCAAAATTGATGCTTTCATCCCGGATAAGGGATTTGAGCTCCTTCATATAGGATTCTTTTATCTCTACCTTTACATTGGGAAAATACCTGTTGAAATCATTATATACGGTGGCAAACATGATGGAGCCCCGCAGGGGAGTGGCTCCCACATACAGGACAATCTGAGGCTCGTGGGTCAGCTGATGTATGGTCCTGTAGGTCTGATCTCTTATGGCAGTGATCCTTTTTGCGGCATCCAGGTAGATCATGCCTGCAGGCGTAGCCTTCATGATCTTCTTTTCTCTGTAAAAAAGATGAGTCCCAAGCTCATCCTCCAGATCGGAGAGGAAAAGGCTTAGTGTGGGCTGGGAAATGCTAAGAGCCTTGGCTGCGGCGGAGAGGTTGCCCTTTTCGGCTATCATAAGCAGGTATTCCATATTTCTGACATTCATAGGCCTGCCCCCTTTCTGATCACCAATATAAAATACCTTTGTCGTGACTGTCAAACAAAATCCAAGATATATAGTTTTTTCTTATATTTTATATAGATAAGCCTGAATTGCCTTCATGTCAATATGACCATATAATAGGCTTAAATGGCATGTCAGCGTGAGCATGATCTATATAAAATCGGCCGAATATATAGTTCATGCTTCGATGTGTCGGATCGGTTGTATTGATTTTAATAATGGAGGATAGCCATGTCTACACAACTTATCATTACCCTGTGCATACTTGCATTCCTCGTAGTGATGCTTCTTTCACACAAGCTTCCCTACGGCGTGTCTGCGATGATATGCTGCGTACTCTTTGTATTCTTTGGTATACTTGACCTTAAGACGGCATTTTCCGGACTTTCCAACAGCACGACACTCATGGTAGCACCCATGATAGTTGTAGCAAGCGCCCTTGGAAAGACCAGCCTTATACGCCGCCTGAGAGCAGTCATGAACAAACTTCAGGGAAAGAGCGGATTCCTGCTGGTACTAGGACTTTCACTTATGACCATCGTGCTTTCACAGCTCATGGGACAGATTGCCTGCATCTCCGTTATGCTCCTGTTCCTTCAGACCCTGGATGACAGCAGTGAGTATTCACCCGCACGTATGCTGTTCCTTGTGGCCACGATCAACTGTATAGCTACTTCCAAGATCCCCGTTGGAATGGGCGCTACCATGCCCGGAACCATCAATTCCTATTATCAGGGACTTGTAGGGCCGGAAGACCTTCTTGCCATCACTGACTACTTCAAGGCAGGTATCCTTCCTCTTATCGTAGGAACCATCTACTGCGTACTTATGTATCGTCTCATACCCAACGGCGCCATCGACAACGGCCAGGTCAAGGACGTAAAGGATGCAGCTCCGATATCAAAGAGAGATGAGATGTTCATATTTGGCGTATTCATCGCTATTATGGCAGGATTCATGTTCACCAATCAACTTGGAAGCGACATAACCAACGTTATCCCTTCAGCAGGACTTCTCGTGCTTATAGTATTCAATGTACTCAGCATACCCGAGGTCATGAAGTCCCTTACCAGCGACATGGTATGGATGGTTGCAGGTATGAGCGTTGTTTCCACTGCGCTTTCAGCAACCGGAGCCGGTGAGCTCATCGGACAGACCGTTCTCAACATCCTCGGCGGAAATCCCAGCGGACTCTTCGTTTCTATCGTGTTCTGCGTTGCCTGCACGATCATGACCAACTTCATGTCCAACATGGGTACCATGGCTCTGATGAGCCCCATCGCAGCTTCCACTGCTCTTGCAGGCGGAATGAACGTAAAGGCCGTAGTCCTTACCTGCTGCGTATCCGCATGGTTTGCGGTAGTTATGCCCACAGGATGTTCAGGAGCAATGATGGCATTCGGTATCGGAAATCACAATGCCTTCAAGCTCATGAAGTTTACTTTGCCGCTTGTGCTCCTGCTGATGATATCCCTTATCATAGGCATCAACATTTTCTTTCCGATCTACGGGTGATCTGATAAGGAGGTATAGTATTTTATGAAGAAGATCATAGATCCCGGCGTCAAGAAAAAGACCGTAAACGTCAGGGACAATATAGTATATTCCGTTCAGAAGGATCTGGACGGAAATCCTGTAGAGCTCAAGATGAGCATAATGCTTCAGAATGGAAATGCTGAAATGCGTGCCGCTGCCGGAGTGGATGATCCCGGTGAGGATCACAGCAGAAAGCCTGCTCTCCTCTGGGTTCCCGGAGGCGGATGGCGCGGCGATGACAAGAACCTCATGCTTGGAGAGGTGACGGAGTTTGCAAGAGCAGGATATGTGGTAGCTTCGATATATTATCGCAGCAGCTATCAGGCAAAGTTCCCTGCTCAGCTCATAGATGTCAAGACTGCCATACGTTTCCTCAGGGCTCATGCAGACAAGTATGAGATAGATCCTGACAGGATAGGCGTGTTCGGCAGGTCAGCAGGAGGCCACCTTGCCACATTTGCAGCTCTCAACACCGACGGCTATGATACCGAGGAGTGGGGAGACCAGTCCTCCAAGGTCCAGGCCTGCTGCAACATGTTCGGGCCTACGGATGTTACTGCTCTCATGGTATCAGAGAAGGCAAAGCTGGACGACCCCAAGTTCAGATGGCATAAGCTTGAGGACACCCATGGCGGTATGCTTGTGGGAGGAGATCCGGAGACCATGATAGAAAGGTCTGCGGCTGCAACACCCATCAACTTTGTCAATAAGGGAACATGCCCCATGCTCATACTTCACGGAGACAATGATCCCCTTGTGCCCATAGAGCTGAGCAGCGATCATCTGTATGAGAAGCTCTGTGAAGAGGGGCTTGAGGACCAGACCGAGTATTATGTGCTCAAGCATGCTGGCCATGGAAGCCGTGAGTTCTTCCAGGATTCAGTAAAGGAGATCATGCTGGATTTCTTTGACAGGACACTTAAGGCTTAAGTAACAAAGTCAGAACTTATAGAGCATTATTAAAAAATAGGCCGGGCGATATGCCCGGCCTTGACTTTGTCCGGTTATAAAACTACGAAACTGGTGCCCACCCGGTCACGAAAGGCCCGATCATGTTCCACCAGCACCATGGTGGGACAGCATTCCAGGATCAGCTGCTCTATCTGCATGCGGCTGTATATATCTATGAAATTGAGAGGCTCATCCCAGATATAGAGATGGGCCTTTTCACACAGGCTCTTTGCCAGAAGCACCTTCTTTTTCTGACCTTCAGAATAATCCTTCATATCCTTTTCAAACATCACACGTTCGAAGCCAAGCTTCCGCAGTATGGCCCTGAAAAGTGGAGCATCAAGGCCTTGGGACTGCTCAAGCTCAGGTATGCTTCCCTGAAGGAAGGAGGTATCCTGAGGTACATAGGATATGATAAGGCCTGAGCCCAGAGACAGTTCACCCGTATGCTCGATGGGGGCTCCGGTCATGAGCTTCAGCAGGCTGCTCTTTCCACTGCCGTTTTTGCCATCCAGTATCAGCCGGTCTCCCCTGTGCACTGAAAATGTGACAGGGCCGCAGACAGTTCTTCCGTCATAGCAGACTGACACTCCGGAAAGGGAAAGGAGCAGGTCTTTGTGATACTGAAGGGGTGAAAGGCTGAGCTCCTCGGCGGTCTCCACATTGCGGAGCAGCTTCGATTTTTCTTCGATGGCTTTTTCCTTCCGCTGTTCAATGGATTTGGAACGCTTCATCATCTTTGCGGCCATATGGCCCACATATCCCTTATCACCGGCTCCGACCTTTGAGGCCTCCACCTTATCGGACCATTCTGCAGTACGGCGGGCAGAGCTCTTAAGCCGGGATATGTCGGATCTCAGGCGCTTGTCCTTTGCCGCCTCCGCTTCCTGCCTTTTCTGGAAGCCCTCGAACCAGGTGCTGAAATTGCCGGACTGGATCTCTATATTCATACGGTTTATGGACAGTATGTGATCCACACATCCGTCCAGGAAATGCCGGTCATGGGATACCAGTATGAATCCCTTCTTTTTACTGAGATATGAGGCCAGAAGCTCTCTGCCCAGGGTATCCAGATGATTTGTAGGCTCATCTATCAGCAGGAAATGTCCTTCATTAAGAAAAAGAGCCGCCAGCATCACCTTGGTCTGTTCCCCGTTTGAAAGGGTCTCAAAGGGCCGCCACAGTACCTCATCGGATACCTTCAGATATGAAAGCTCCCGCACTATCTCCCATTGCTCTGCTTCCGGGCATATCTCATTTATGATCTCCTCCGTATATACGGACCTGTCTTTTACGGGATAAGGAAAATAGTCAAAGCTTACTGAGCTTATGATCTTTCCGGAGTATTCATACATACCCATCAGAAGACGAAGAAAGGTGGTCTTTCCCCTTCCGTTCCGGCCCACAAAGCCAAGTCTCCAGTCAGTATCTATCGTAAAGTTTACATTTTCAAAAATATCATCATAGCTTCCCGGGTAGGAAAAGCTGAGATCCTCAACCTTTATCATGGACATAGGCATACCTCCTCTGCAGCATCTGACCTGGATGACCCTGACCTGCTGCGCAAAAAACACGGACTGCGGGAAAGTCCCCGCAGCCCGTGGATAAGTACGGTATATCTGCCTTAAAATGTTGAATATTAAACCTTCCCGCAAAGATGGCATAGAAAACAATACTGGCTTTAGCCATCCATATAAGATTTACCTGCAGGAAATATTTAACATCCTTTCACCTCACAAATGTATTTATTCTATAGATATCACATAAGCTGCCTTAAGTCAAGCCACGAACCCGAGACGGCGAAGGGATGTCACCACAGGTTTATATATGAACAGGACTATGACAGAGTTTATCACTCCCTTGAGTATGTTGAAGGGGATGATGGCGGGTACCAGCATGGCGACTACAGTAGCTCTGTCCGTACCCAGATAGATGGGCGAGAGCAGCAGGTTCCAGAGCACCATGATGATGGCCATGCATATGGTCCCCGCAAAAAGAGCCATGAAGCCGCCCTTATGGGTATGGAACCTTCTGTAAATGACCGCGGCTACCCCGGAAAATGACAAGGTGGCAATGACCTGCATGACAAAACCTATGATGCCCGTATCACTGACGGTTATCATCTCGAGAAAGGCCACTATGAAGGAGATGATAAGCACCTCTGCGGGACCATAGATAAAACCGCCTATGGTTATGACCACATCCTTGGGATCATAGGTAAGGAAGGGAGCAGCCGGCACTATATTCAGGTGTACGGCTACCATGACCACATAGGCCACTGCACACAGCATGGCGGTCACGACGATCCGTCTTGTGGAACTCTGGGTTTCTGATAGATTCATATACGTTTACCTCCGAAATAAAAATAATACACCCGAAAAGGTCTTCGGGTGTAATACACGTAAAATAAACGTATATCGCTTCTTCCATCCAGACTATACTGTCGGTCCCGGAGTTACACCGGATCATGCCTAAGCTCGCGGACTTTACCGCCGATCGGGAATTTCACCCTGCCCTGAAGACTTTTTCTGTTGTTTGATGTATTAATTATATAACCTTGCCTCATGATGTCAAGTGCTGTTATTATATCAGATATGATCGTAGATGGAATAAAGATAGACATAAAAAGGAAAAGCATAAAAAACCTGCATATATATGTGAAGCCTCCGGAAGGGGACGTACTTGTAACTGCGCCTTATCGGACCAGTGACGCTGCCATAAGGCGGTTCATTATTGAGCGCATTGACTGGATAAGGAAAAGCCAGATAAAGGTACGGGAGCAGATCGGGGCAAGAGAACAAAGGAAGGACCATATCTTTCTGGCTGGAGGCCAAAGATTGAAAAATGATGGTACCTATACAGCTTCGGAACTATCAGCCATACTCAGGGAACGGGTAGCCTTGATGCTTCCGGAGCTTGAGCAGCTTACAGGCCTTCATGCAGGTAGGATCAGTATACGCTCCATGAAGACCCGCTGGGGCTCCTGTACCGTAAAGACCGGAGATATTCGTATAAACAGCGGACTGATATATTACCCTGACGATTGTCTCAGGTATATCCTCCTTCATGAGCTCCTGCATATCAGGTTTCCTAACCATGGACGGGATTTTAAGGAGACGCTTTCCGGATATATGCCGGATTGGCGGGAGAAAAGGGCAAAGCTGAGATAAACTCGGCTTTACTTTTTCTGCATCGTATGATAGCCTATGTCCATAACTTCTATAATTTCTATAAATTATCTGTATCTGAAAGTTCATACTGTTTTCCGAATTTTAAAATTATAAAGGAATTGTTTTGTGATAGCCTCGAAAAAAATATGAAAGACCCTGAGTTCAGAAAAGAGTGGGAGGCTCAGGAACTGGAGTATCAGATACAGGAGGAGCTTATAAAGGCAAGGATTGCCTGCAATATGACACAATCAGAACTGGCAGAAAAAAGTGGGATAAGGCAGTCAAACATAAGCCGTATTGAAAATGGTAATGCAGTTCCGAGACTGTATACACTTTGTGCTTTAGCTTCTGCAATGGGGAAAAAGATAAGGATCGCCATAGTGTGATTTTACGGGTTTTATAGGCATTCCTAAGAATTTCGTAAGTTTTTCAGCAAAACTCGATATAGATTAAAAAATTTTTTTTGATATAATCAGTAGGTAGTTTTGACAGCAGTTTATTCGATTTCCGGAGGCTTTTATAAAGTGAAGATCATAAAGAAGATATTTACATTTACCATGATTTGTGCGGCAGCGCTGGTATTTTCAGCCTGCGGATCCTCTTCTGAGACAGAGGCGGCATCCGATATGACTGAACCCTCCGCAGCCGTTGTGGGGGATATCCTTTCCCAGACTACTGAGGCTGAGGGCATCATCTCTTCCACGGATTCCACCTATTCCATACCGGCGGATGCACCCACCGGAGTAAACGGAGGCCCTGGCATGATGGAGACCCAGGCGGCCACCATAAATCCCAACTATCCTGAGGACAAGCAGGTGGTGGGAGCTCCTTCCGAGGGCACTATGGTATGCCTTTATGCCGCTGCCAATTACGGCATCTATCAGCTTTTCGAGTATGTTGATGAGGCAAATGCCGACAGCCTTGTGGCAGTCATGACCCAGGACGATATACTTGAGGCGGGCACTGAGGTGATCTCCTTCTCAAATGAGGGAGGAGAGGCAGAGCTTGAGCTCAATCAGCTGATCGCCGGCTATGATTCAGCTTCAGAGGATCAGATCCTTGCCTGCGTGGCCAACACCTTTATCGAGAACCTTGGCCTGGACAAGCTGACCATAACCGTTGACGGGGAGACCTATGGGCCCCTTACATTCAACGATGACTATGCCACTGTAAAGTAAGTGATACTTTAAAATCTTAAGATACTGTGTTACAATAACCGCAAATTCTGCGGTTATTGTGCGTTAAAGGGAGAGTACGGACATGAGAGACAATACACATAAAAATACACCATACTATATCACCACTGCCATAGCCTATACCTCCGGCAAGCCTCATATAGGCAATACCTATGAGATAGTGCTGGCAGATGCCATTGCGAGATACAGAAGGGAACAGGGTTATGATGTCCGCTTCCAGACAGGTACTGACGAGCATGGACAGAAGATAGAGGAAAAGGCTGCATCTGCAGGACTTACGCCTCAGGACTTCGTTGACGGAGTGGCAGCCGAGATAAAGCGTATCTGGGATCTCATGGATACCTCCTATGACAAGTTCATACGTACCACGGATGAGGACCATGTAAAGAAGGTCCAGAAAATGTTCAAAAAGATGTACGACAAGGGCGACATCTATAAGGGCAAATATGAGGGATGGTACTGCACTCCCTGCGAGTCGTTCTGGACCGAGTCCCAGCTTAAGGACGGATGCTGTCCCGACTGTGGAAGGCCCGTACAGAAGGCCAGCGAAGAGGCCTATTTCTTCCGTATGAGCAAGTATGCCCAGAGGCTCATAGACCATATCAATACCCATCCGGAGTTCATACAGCCCGTATCCCGAAAGAACGAGATGATGAACAACTTCCTGCTTCCGGGACTTCAGGATCTCTGCGTATCCAGAAGCTCCTTCAAGTGGGGCATCCCCGTGGACTTTGCTCCCGGACACGTGGTTTATGTATGGCTGGACGCGCTTACCAACTATATCACCGGAGTGGGCTATGACCCTGATACGGACAGCGGTGATGACATGTATAAGAAATACTGGCCTGCTGATCTGCACCTTGTAGGAAAGGATATCATCCGCTTCCATACCATTTACTGGCCCATATTCCTGATGTCCCTGGATCAGCCTCTTCCGAAGCAGGTATTCGGACATCCCTGGCTGCTCCTTGCAGACGGAAAGATGTCAAAGTCCAAGGGAAATGTGCTTTATGCGGATGACCTGGTTACTGAATTCGGAGTGGATGCGGTAAGGTATTTCGTGCTCCATGAGATGCCCTTTGAAAATGACGGAAGCATCAGCTGGGAGCTTATGACCGAGAGATATAATTCGGATCTTGCCAACATACTCGGAAACCTGGTATCCCGTACCATAAGCATGACCAACAAATACTTCGGAGGCATCGTTGAAAACAATGATGCAGAGGAGCCGGTGGACGATGACCTTGCGGATTACATCCTTGACTGTGCCCGCAAGGCTGATGAAAAGATGGATGCACTCCGGGTGGCCGATGCCATTACCGAGACCTTCAACATTTTCAGAAGGTGCAACAAATATATCGACGAGACCATGCCCTGGGTACTGGCAAAGGACGAATCCAAGCAGGAACGTCTCAGGACCGTGCTCTACAACCTTACCGAGGGTATAACCATAGGCGCTTCACTGCTTTCAAGCTTCATGCCTGAAACCTCCGGAAAGATCCTTTCCGAACTCAATACTGAAAAGCGCAGCTGGGATGAGATGGACACATTCGGGCTTTATCCCAATGGAAATAAAGTGGCAGAGAAGCCGGAGATGCTTTTTGCAAGAAAGGACGTGGAGCAGGTGCTTCAGTTTGCCGAGTCCCTGATACCCGAGGCTCTCAGAGCCAAGGAGGGCGAGGCTGATGAGGCAGCAGAGGAGACCGAAGAGGCAGCTCTTGAGCATAAGCCTGTCATAGACTATGAGGACTTTGCAAAGATGGAGCTCCGGGTAGGAGAGATCATAGCCTGCGAAGAGGTGCCGAACTCAAAGAAGCTCCTTAAGGAGACCGTAAAGATAGGCAGCGAGGTGAGGACCATACTTTCAGGCATCAAGAAGTGGTATAAGCCTGAGGACATGGTAGGAAAGAAGGTCATGGTGATCTGCAACCTGGCTCCCAGGAAGATCGCCGGTATCGAATCCCAGGGTATGCTGCTATGTGCCGAATCCGCTGAGGGCGAGATATCTCTCATGACTCCGGATAAGGCCGATAACATAGAAGGCGGAGCAGAGATCTGCTGATCTGATCAGTGCCGCTCGGATATGAGAGGATAGATGGCTAGGACTATAAAGCTGGAATTCAACAAAAGATGTTTAAGAGGCTTTTCAGGCAATCAGTTAAAAATGATTGCCTGTTTTCTTATGCTCTGTGACAGCATAGGATACATGCTTATCGAAAACGGAGTGCTCTACGGACTGGACCCGGAGTATTGGACCATGGCCCTTGCCACGGAGCAGGGGATGCGGTGGTATGCCTTTGCAAAAGTGCTCAGATTTTTCGGGCGCATGGCATTTCCCATATTTGCCTATCTGATCTCAGAGGGCTTCATACATACTTCCAGCCCTCGGTGGTACGGGATCAGGATGCTGATATGTGCGCTGATCTCCGAGGTCCCCTTTGACCTTGCTACAAGGCACATGGTATGGGATCCTTCCTATCAGAACGTGTGTTTTACCTATGTGATAGCCATATTTACCATGTACCTTATAAAAAAGGCCAGGAAGCTTCCTCTGGCGGTCCGGATCCTTATCATGGGAGCAGGGGCAGCGGCTGCATTTTTGGCTCGTTCGGACTATGGGGCGCTTGGAGTGGTATTCATATGCATGATGTACATGCTGAGGAATGACCGGACTGCAAGACTTGTGACCGGAGCTCTGCTCAGTGCAGCGGAAAGTCTGGGATATTACTGCATTTCCGCATTTTCCTTTATACTTATAAGGTTCTATAACGGGAAAAGGGGTACGGTGCCGATGAAATATCTCTTTTATCTGATCTATCCGGCACACATGCTGCTGTTTTACGCTCTGGTATATTTTGCAAACAGGTGAAGACGATGATATTTGATACACATGCACACTATGATTCAAAGGAATTTGACGAGGACAGGGATGAGCTCATAGCCTATCTTCCGGAAAATGGGATAGGAAGGGTGGTAAATGTGGGCGCACGCCTTGAAGGCTCAAGAAACAGCGTGGAGCTTTCCAGGCGCTATGATTTCTTTTATGCTGCGGCAGGAGTCCATCCGGATGACTGCGGAGCAATGACTGCGGAATGGATAGATGAGCTCAGGGAGCTGGCTTCCCATGAGAAGACCGTTGCCATAGGAGAGATAGGTCTTGATTATCATGGCTTCGGAGTCTATGAGGACAAGGTGGACAAGGAGACCCAGAAGCACTGGTTCTGGGAGCAGCTGATGCTGGCAAAGGAGCTTTCCCTTCCGGTGATCATACACTCCCGCAATGCTTCAGAGGATACCCTGAACATCATGCGTAAGGCCAGGGAAGAGGGAATCGAAAGAGTAGTCATGCACTGTTATTCCTATGCCAGCGAGGCGGCAAAGGAATATGTGGCCATGGGTTATTACCTTGGCTTTGGGGGAGTGGTGACCTATGAGGGACAGCGCAAGCTTACAAAGGTGCTGGAGCATGTGCCCCTTGAACGCATACTTCTTGAGACGGACTGCCCCTATCTTGCGCCCACGCCTCATCGCGGTGAGCGCAATTCCTCTCTTTATCTGCCGGCGGTAAGGGACAGGATAGCAGAGATCAAGGGCGTAAGCCCGGAGGAAGTGGAAGCCGTGACCTGGGAAAACGGCTGCAGGCTTTTCGGGTTATAAAAAAGCTGCTGCTGAACATATTGGGAGTACAATAGAAACTATAAAAGGAGAAGGTAAACACTATGAGAAAATTCATAATCGACACGGATACAGGGAGCGATGATGCCGTTGCCCTGCTGCTTGCTCTAAGAGAGCCGTCAGTAGAGGTGCTTGCCATAACCACCGTCTGCGGAAATGTGGTCATGGAGCAGGCGACGATCAATGCTTTCCGAAGCATAGCCGCAGCAGGTACCTATGTGCCTCCGGTGTATAAGGGCGCCTATCATCCCCTGAGGAAAGAGCTTGCGACAGCAGAAAATGTACATGGAAAGGATGGCATGGGGGATATAGGCCTTCCGATACCTGATCTTAAAGCTGAAAATGAACATGCTGTGGAAGCCATACTTAGGATCGTCGGGGAAAATCCTGGCGAGATCGAGCTTGTGACACTGGGTCCTGCAACCAATGTGGCTCTTGCCATTATGAAGGACCCGGATACCATGAAGAAGGTAAAGCATATCTACAGCATGGGAAGCGGAGGCTACGGCATGGGAAATGTGACCAGCGTTGCGGAGTTCAACGTGTTTGCGGATGCCGAGGCCTTCAGGGTCATGACTGAATTTCCGGTACCAAAGACCTTTATCGGCATAGATATCTGCTGGCTCCCTACAGCCTTCTTTACGAAGGAGGACATAGATGCCATAAGGGAGAGCGGAGAATGCGGAAAGTTTGCCATGGACTGCAACTCCACGCTTATAGCCTATACGGAAAAAGTATTTGGAAAGTATCAGCTGGATCTCCCTGATCCTTATGCCATGGGAGTCGCTCTCTGGCCGGAGATAGTAACGGAAGAGCATGACTGCCACTGCTTCGTGTGCACGGCCCAGGATCCGACCTACGGGCAGGTGGTGGTGGACTACCAGAAGTTCGACGCGGTGGACAGCTCAAAGATGCTTTCAAATGAACCCA
>DVNQ01000049.1 GCA_018714245.1 Candidatus Avilachnospira avicola | reverse complement strand
GATCCCCTCTGATATAAGCCTGGAAAAGCGTCTTATATACGGAGTATCCTCTACGTGGCTGTAGATGGCACCGGTCTCATCAGCCATCTTTTCCCAGTCGAAGGAGCTCAGGACTTCGTATGTTATTTCCTTTCTCTTTATGGCAGCTTCAAAAACGTCATCATGGAAGCCCTCAGGAAGATAGCTCCCCAGTACATGAAAGCTTATATCTGCAACTAGGACTGGGCAGTCAAGAAGATTTCCTGTATCTGCTATAAGCTTATCAAGCCTGCTGCTTGAAAGAAGATCATGATAAAGCCTGCTCAGATCTGCCATAATACCTCCATTTTCCGTATGTGCTCAGAGCACAAAAATCGATTTCCAAATTATATCATCGGTTTAGTGACATGTCCATGCAGCAAATACTAAAATATCGGAGGGAAAATAGATCAGGAGGGACCCAAATATGGAAACAACTGTTAAAAACCTAAACATATGGAAATCACTTCAAAAAGTACCGGCAGGGACCATGTTCGTACCGCTGATAATAGGTGCAGTTATAACCACTGTTTGTAAGGGTATGCTAGGATTCGACCTCTGGACTTATCTCGGGAATCCCATGAAGGATATGTTTTCCTCAAGCGGACAGATGCTGCTTATAGGACGCATGTTATTCTGCACGGGAACATCTCTTAAACTTTCTGATCTTAAGGATGCCATGAAGAAAGGTGATCGCAGTTTATTGTCCTCCTTACGTAGAGGGCATGAACCTTCCTGGATGGCATTTTCATTTTCTGAGTAAGGACAAAACAAAGGGAGGTCACATCCTTGGACTTTCCGGAAAGGATATAAGATTTCAGATAGAGCCTATCAAGGAATGGGAACTCATACTTCCTGAAAATGCTGAGTTTGCAAAGCTGGATCTGTGCGAAGACCTGAGTGCGAAGACTGCAGCAGTAGAGGGAAGTGCAAAAAAATAAAAACAACTAATGGAGGATGGAAAAATGTTAAGACTCAGGATGATGCGTGCACCGCAGAAGTATGTACAGGGCAAGGATTCTCTGCTGCAGTTTTATGAAGAGATGAAGGAGCTTGGTAAGAAATGGCTCTTTATCTGCTCAAACAGCGGCTTTAAGGCCTGCCATGATAAGCTTGAGAAGAGCTTTGAGGGCAAGGAGGACGAAAGACAGTACGAGATCTTTGGTGGAGTCTCCAGCATAGGAGAGATAGAACGTATGAGGAAGCTGGTAAGGGATAACAGCATCGAGGTAGTAGTCGGAGTAGGTGGAGGATCTGCCATAGATACTGCCAAGGCTACAGCCTATTATGAAGGACTTCCGGTAGTGATCATCCCCACTGTAGTTGCCACTGATGCACCCTGCACCGGACTTTCAGTTATCTATAATGATGACAAGACCTTCAACAGCTATCTATTCTATCCAAAGAATCCTGAGGCTGTCATCGTCGACAGTGACGTCATAGCTCATGCGCCGGTAAGCTTCCTGGTATCCGGTATGGGTGATGCCCTCGGCACCTTCTTTGAGGCAAGAGCCTGCGAGAGGACCGATGCCCCCAGCCTTGAGAACGGAGGCATCACAAAGTCAGCCATGGCTCTCTGCAGACTTTGCTATGATACTCTCAGGGAATATGGCGCTGCAGCCAAGAAAGCCTGTGAGCTTAATGTGGTGACACCTGCCCTTGAGGCTGTCATAGAGGCAAATGTTTATCTTTCAGGTGTCGGAGCAGATAACGGCGGTCTTGCAGTAGCCCATTCCTTCTATAATGGCATAACCGCTCTGGGAGGACACAGCGCTCCCCATGGCGATTGTGTAGCTCTTGGTACTCTGGTCCAGCTGGTACTGGAGAGGGCTCCGAAGAAGGAATTCCGTGAGGTGCAGGATTTCTGTATGGAGGTAGGACTTCCGATCACTCTTTCCCAGATCGGCATAACTACAGATGAGCAGATCAGAGTCATAGCCGAGCATGCCTGTGCAGAGGGAGAGTCCATCCACAACATGGTTTCAGATGTGACTCCCGATCAGCTCTATGCAGCTATCCTGGCCTGTGATGCTCTTGGAAAAGAGAGGCTTGAGGAGAAGGCCTGAGCCATCCTCCGGGGATAGCTCCCCCGTTTAAATACTGCCGCTGGACGGACCGGATTTATTCAAGACTGGCTGGTCCTTTTCAGCGGCATTTGCCTTAATATTAATCTTAAATGGAAACTGTCTTTCTCATGTGTTATAATCCAAGGCATGAGAAAGACATTTTTTTTATTGGCAGCAATTATATTGTCAGCAGTTCTTATGTGCTCGTGTCAGAGATATGAGCCTGCTGCATTAAGCAGTACAGAAGCTCCCTCTGATGATATTCCCATGACGGAGGAAGAGACTGAGCCTTCCGAGCCGGAGACAGAAGAGACTGAGCCCGTAGAGACGGAGCCTCCAAAGCCTCTGGATACCAGGGCGAGGACCGTGGCAAAGGGTATATACCTTGCCTATGCTCCCGTAAACAATGAGAGCTTTATGGATGAGATCATAAGGGTCATGGATGAGACGGAGCTGAATGCGGTGGTCATCGATGTAAAGGATGACTATGGGAGGATAACCTATGACATGCAGGGGGTGCCCCTTGTGGATGAGATCGGAGCATCATCCGGAGCCATAGAGGATCTTCCTGGTGTCATATCTGAGTTAAAGGCCCACGGGATATACTGCATAGCCCGTATAGTTGCACTTAAGGATCCCTATATAGCCGAGGCAAAGCCCGAATGGGCCCTTTATAAGGGAGACGGGAGCATATTCCGTGACAATGCCGGCGATGCCTGGGTAAATCCCTATAAGACCGAATACTGGGATTATCTCCTTGATGTGTCAAAGGCCGCAGGCGATATCGGTTTTGATGAGATACAGTATGACTACATAAGGTTCTGTACAGAGAGAGGAGTCAATGAGGTCGTCTATGATGAAGCAGATACTCTTGGAAGGGATAAGATAAGCATCATCACCGAGCTTGTCAATTATCTTTCAGAGGAGCTTAAGAAAGAGGGGCTCTTTGTATCCTGTGACGTATTCGGAACCATCATAGGAAGCTCCATAGATGCAAATTCCGTAGGCCAGAGCTATACACAGATGGCGGATGCCCTGGACTATATCTGTCCTATGATATATCCCTCACACTATGCAAGCGGTAACTTCGGAGTTGAGCATCCTGATCTTCAGCCCTATGACACCATACTCGGAGCCCTGAAGCTTTCCGAAAGGGAGCTTAGCAACTCCTACATAGAAGGCAGCAACCAGGCAGTGGTCCGTCCCTGGCTCCAGGCATTTACTGCTTCATACCTGGGCTCAGGCAACTATATGGAGTACGGCCCGGAGGCCATACGTGCCCAGATCCAGGCAGTTTATGATGCGGGCTATGATGAGTGGATACTCTGGGATGCTGCGGTCAGTTATGACTATGATGCCTTCCTGAGTGAAGAAGAGGCAGCGGAGGAACAGGCTGCGATAGAGGAGAGCAGGGCCGTGCTTGAGGCACAGCGGGAGTTTGAGTCCCAGGTCCAGGAAGAGACATTTCCAAGTGAGCTTCAGAACGCCCTTGAGGGAGATGGACTTTCCGAGAGTGATGAGGCCATACTTTCTCAGGACGGACCCATCGTGACCTATGAAAGCGAGAGTGCGGGAGGCCTGTAAGCCACTGATGATCTTTAAGGAGTTTTATGAAGGGAATAGTATTTTTTGATCTTGACGGCACCCTGCTTGACAATACGAGAGGGATCATACCTGAGAGCACGCTCCAGGCTCTTGACGAGCTCAGGAAAGGCTATATAGTGGCCCTTTCCACCGGTCGTGACATGGACAGCCACTACAGTGTGAAGTGGAAGAAGCTGGTGGCTCCTGACGTGATCATACATATGAACGGCACCAAGATCACCATAGGTGACAGGCTCCTTTTTGAGCACTATATGGATAAGAAGCTGCTTTCCAGGATCTATGATTTTTCCCTTGAAGCAGACATATGCTTCGGGACCACCATACTGGATCGGGATTATTATACGATACCGGAGAAAAAGACCAGGGCCGATCTCGCCTTTACAAGGGAGATTAAGAGAAATTACCGTCCGTTTTCAGAGCTTATAGACGGAGATGTAAGGATCCATGCGCTCTCATATGCGGGGGATCTTGCCAAGGATAAGCCGGTGATAGAGGAAGCATTTCCAGAACTTGAGCTCCTGGGCTTTGATTCGGGAGCCGGGGCCGATGTGGTGGAAAAGGGGTTTTCCAAGGCGGAGGGACTTCGCCGGGTCTGTGAGCATTACGGCATCGACAGATCCCATACCTATGCATTCGGAGATTCGCAGAATGACCTTATGATCATAAAAGAGGCAGGAGTCGGCGTAGCCATGGGCAACGCTGTTCCTGAACTTAAGGAGAGGGCTGACCTTGTGACTGATCCCATATGGGATGACGGCATCTACAAGGCCTGCGTAAGGCTTGGCCTGATCGGAGGGAGCAATACTTGAAAAAAGAACTTGAACTTTTAAGGGAGGCCATGAGTGAACATGGCCTCGATCTGTATCTCATAACCATGGATGATGACCACCAGTCGGAATATGTGGGAGACTATTATAAGGAGATAAGGTTTATCTCCGGATTTACCGGTTCTGCAGGCAAGCTGCTTGTATCGATGGAAGGAGCATGGCTTTGGACGGACGGGCGATATTTTGTCCAGGCTGAGGCAGAACTTTCCGGAAGCGGGATAGAGCTTATGCGGATGGGACAGGCCGGGACTCTGCTTCTTTCAGAACATGCCGGAAGTATAATCCCTGAGGGCGGAAGGCTTGGATTTAACGGAAGGACCGTTTCATATACTGAGTCCAAGGAGCTTTCCGATAAGCTTTCTAAAAAACAGGCTGATATAGTCACGGATCTGGACCTTCCGGATCTTTTCTGGAAAGACAGGCCGAAAAAGAGCTGTACCCTATGCCGGATCCTCCCTGACAGCTGTACGGGCGAACCTTCTTCCTCAAAGCTTTTAAGGCTCAGGGAAGAGATGAAAAATCTTGGAGCTGAAGCACATATCATCTCATCCCTTGATGACATTGCCTGGCTACTGAACATGAGGGCTGATGATGTCCGCTATAATCCGGTATTTCTTTCCTTCTTTATGATAGACGGAGACAGGATGAGCCTTTATATGGATCCGGGGCACCTTTCCGATGAGGTAAGGACCTATCTGGGCGAGCTTCATATAGATATAAAGGATGAGGACGGCATCTATGAGGATATAAGGAAGCTGAGCTCTGACAGCCTGCTCCTCGATACCTCCAGGATAAATGCAGCCATCGGCGCTGCCATACCGAAGCACATAGCTTTGATCGACCGGATGCTGCCCACTACAGCCTTTAAGGCAGTGAAAAACCGGACGGAGAAGGATAATCTCAGAAATGCACATATCAGGGACGGCCTGGCCCTTACCAGATTCATGCACTGGTTCAAGAAGCATGTGGGAAGCGGAGAGCTTACGGAATGCAGCTGTGCTGAAAGGCTCCATGAGTTCAGGATGGAAAATGAAGGCTTTATGGGAGAGAGCTTTGAGACCATATCAGCCTATGGGTCAAATGCAGCCATGTGCCATTACAGCCCTTCCCAGGATCATGACAGGCGCATAAGCCCCAAGGGACTTTATCTGGTGGATTCGGGCGGACAGTACACGGATGGGACTACGGACGTCACAAGGACCTTTTGCTGCGGACCATTAAGCTATATGGAAAGGCTTTCATATACTATTACGGTTATAGGCTGTCTGAGGCTCTCGGATGCGGTATTTCCCGAGGGAACAGGGGGAGCGGTGCTGGATCAGATTGCAAGGGCTCCCTTCTGGCAGAGACATCTTGACTATGACCATGGTACCGGGCATGGAGTGGGATATATGCTGAATGTCCATGAGGGACCGGCTTCCATAAGATTCAGATCCGCCGTATCCGCAAAGCCTGATTACGGCTTAAGGGAGGGGATCTTCATTTCCGATGAGCCAGGACACTATGTGGAGGGAAACCACGGAGCCCGGACTGAAAACCTCCTTATGTGCGTAAAAGATATGTCGGATCCTACTGAAAGCTTCTGTAGGTTTGATATCTATACCCTTTGTCCCATTGATAAGGAAGGCATAGATAAAAGCCTCATGGATGAGGAGGACATGGCTCTTCTTGATGATTATCACAAAAAGGTATTTGATGAGCTTTCTCCATATATGGAAGGGGAGGATCTCGCCTGGCTTCAGGAGGCCTGCAGCCCTTTATAAACTGAATTTTAGTCTTGCATCAAAAGCTCCGATATGTTATGATATTGGAGCTTTTGTGGGCTCAGAAATATATTTTGCAGTTCCAAAGGCAGGAAACACATAAAACATGCCCGTTTATTAGCCGGGTCGGTGCTCATTTGAGTCCCCGGCCGAAGACGGACAGACGCTTAACCAAGGAGGAAAGATATGAGCGTTATTTCCATGAAGCAGCTCCTGGAGGCAGGAGTACATTTCGGACATCAGACAAGAAGATGGAACCCTAAGATGGCTCCCTACATCTTCACAGAGCGTAACGGCATCCACATCATCGATCTTCAGAAGACCGTAGGCAAGGTAGACGATGCTTACAAGGCTCTCAATGAGATCGTTGCTGACGGAGGCACAGTGCTTTTCGTTGGAACCAAGAAGCAGGCTCAGGAGGCTATCAAGACTGAGGCTCTTCGCTGCGGAGAGTTCTATGTAAATGAGAGATGGCTCGGCGGAATGCTTACCAACTTCAAGACCATCCGTTCCAGAGTTGAGAGACTCAAGGCTATCAGGACCATGGCTGAGGATGGAACCTTTGACGTACTTCCCAAGAAGGAAGTTATCCTTCTCAAGAAGGAGCTTGAGAAGCTTGAGAAGAACCTTGGCGGTATCGTTGAGATGAAGGAGCTTCCTTCAGTTATCTTCGTAGTAGACCCCAAGAAGGAGAAGATCTGCATCCAGGAGGCACATACTCTCGGCATAACCCTTATCGGAATGTGCGACACCAACTGCGATCCCGAGGAGCTTGACTATGTGATCCCCGGCAACGACGATGCTATCCGTGCCGTAAAGCTTATAGTTTCAAAGATGGCTGATGCTGTCATCGAGGCAAAGCAGGGTGAGGAAGCATATACTGAGGCTGTTGAGGAAGAGATGGCTGAGGCTGCTGAAGAGGCAGAGCCCACAGATATCGAAGAAGTAGCAGCAGCTTCCGAGGAAGACGCTGAGTAATATAGCTTTGATCAATTGATCGATCATTAGTTTATCATTTCAGGAGGATAAGATTCATGGCAGCAGTTACCGCAGCAATGGTCAAGGAACTGAGAGAGATGACAGGCGCAGGCATGATGGACTGCAAGAAGGCTCTCGCAGCTACTGACGGAGATATGGACAAGGCAGTGGAGTTCCTTCGTGAAAAGGGTCTTGCAGGAGCAGCCAAGAAGGCAGGCAGGATCGCAGCAGAGGGTATCGTTGATGCTCTCGTATCCGAGGACGAGAAGTCGGCAGTAGTAGTTGAGGTCAATTCCGAGACTGACTTCGTTGCTAAAAACGAGAAGTTCAGAAGCTATGTGGCAGATGTGGCAAAGCAGGCACTCAAGTCTGATGCTGCAGATATGGATGCATTCATGGCAGAGAAGTGGATCGCTGATGAGAGCCTTACCGTAGAGCAGGCACTTTCTTCTCAGATCGCCATCATTGGTGAGAACATGAAGATCCGCCGTTACGAGAAAGTTACAGAGGCTAACGGATTCGTTGCTTCCTATATCCATGCAGGCGGCAAGATCGGTGTGCTTGTAGACGTAGAGACCGATGTGGTCAATGATGCGGTAAGAGAGATGGCTAAGAACATAGCCATGCAGGCAGCTGCACTTAAGCCTCAGTTCACCAACAGGAGTGAGGTCAGCGCTGAGTACATCGAACATGAGAAGTCCATACTTATGGCTCAGATCCAGAACGATCCCAAGGAGTCCCAGAAGCCTGAGAAGGTTATCCAGGGTATGATCGAGGGACGTATCAATAAGGAACTCAAGGAGATCTGCCTTCTTGATCAGGTATATGTTAAGGCAGAGGACGGAAAGCAGAGCGTAAAGGCTTATGTTGATTCCGTAGCCAAGGCTGAGGGCGCCAAGATCACCATCAAGGGCTTCGTTCGTTTCGAGACCGGTGAGGGACTTGAGAAGAAGAACGAGAACTTCGCTGAGGAAGTTGCAAAGCAGATGGGGGTTTAAGCGAATTTTTCGCTCATCTGATTGAAGCAGCTTCATCAAATTGATGTAAGTTGTTATAAGTTCGACTATCTTAATAAAAACAGCTGTAAGGCCCATAAAATAAGGGTTTTACGGCTGTTTTTTTGTGTGATTTCAGGCGTATGTAGAAATCAGGTGCTTGTTATAACTTATTGTGGTTTGATATAACTTCGTATTTATTTTGCGTCAACTTTTGCGTCAGCGTTTGCGTCAAAACGGGTTGACGCAAAAATTATCTATGGCACCGTTTCTGAACCGCAGATATTTCCTGCTTAAGCACCCATGCATCATGCGACAGGATCATCTGCAGGGCTTTCTTAGAGCTATAACCTATCCATTGTGTGTGATAGTAAGGATGGCTTACAGAGTGCTTGTGCATCAGGAATACTGGTTTATTTTGCTTTTCGGTCAAAAGGCCATTCGATTTATTTAGCCGAGCAATTTTAAGTGATACAATTTTTTCTCCGGTAGTTTCATGGGTGTTCCGGAAAAATAGCACGACAAGAGCTCCTAATGCCACCGCTTAGCTCTCGTGCCTTAACATATTCTTGACCTCTTCCATTGGTTTGTACATTTTTCCATTCTTTTTCCATACCAATTCCCCCATAGGAAGTTTAATGTTATATATATTATATGATTATATGCCATGTACTGTCGGCTTTCAAATCTCTTCTATAGATTAAGGGAAGATTTATTTGTTATTACATAATCCCATAATTCTTACACTTTCACCTAAAACACGGGAGCGCCGCCTTCGGTTTGAACCGAGGGTAACGCTCCCGCTTCTTTTTTGTTCGCTTTTTCTCTTTCAATCAGGATGGGACAGGATAGGAAGGATGTTGGCAGTAGTAGGCGCTGTGGGAATGTGTGTAAACGGCCAGAGGGGCGGAGCTGTGGGAAACGGTGTTTGCGGGCTGTGGGAAAACTGGCAGCTTTTCCATCGGGCCGTGAATATCTGTTTTCCATCGGTGGAGCGGCCGTTTTCCACATTTCCATGGTGTAAAGCAGCGTGACAACACACTTGTATATTGCTTTTCTACAAGAAATGATTTATAATAAATTGTAGTTAGTCGCCGCTAACTACAATTCCGATTCCTAGAGGCAGTTATGGGAATATTAAAGGTTTTTTTCAACAATACCCGCAAGCCCGAAGGATTGCTGGGCAGGTGCATGGTGGACAGCATGAATCATGCCCATGCCGCTCTCGCAGATTGGGGCCTTAGACATTTGCCCGAAACAGGTCCCGCCGAGATTGCGGAGCTGGGCTGCGGTGGTGGCCGGAATATCCGGGCCCTTCTGCGAAAATACCCTGTCGCGACTGTCACCGCCTTGGACTATTCCAAAATATCCGTAGAAAAGGCCAGGAGTGTTAACCGCAAGGGGCTGCAAGCCGGCCGTTGCCGTATCATACAAGGAGATGTGTCTCACCTTCCCTTTGAGAATAGTGCGTTTGATTTGGTGACCGCCTTTGAAACGGTATATTTTTGGCCTGGTCCTACGGAGAGCTTCCGGGAGGTGTACCGAACTCTGCGACCGGGCGGCATCTTTCTAATCGCCAATGAGTCGGATGGAGAGAACTCCCAGGATGACAAGTGGCTTTCTGTTATTGATGGAATGCGGATCTTCAATCAAATTCAGCTGACCACTTTTCTCACCGAAGCCGGTTTTTCTGAGGTCATCGTGAAACGGAACACGAAAAAACACTGGCTCTGTGCGCTGGCAATTCGGGAGAATACGGGGCATTTGGGCAATAAATAACAGAGAGGTTTCTTATGAAAAACATAGGAGGATTTCTATGAACTGGATGCGTAGCATCCTGGACGGGATCGCTATGGCGGCTTACTTTAACCTGTTCGCCGGGTTTGTAGCACTATATCGACCCCGGCTGATGTTCCCCTGTTATCCGCCTGCCATCATCAAGGCGGCGAAAGATCCGCCCACCGAGGCGGAAAACCGTTTTTACTGGCTATGGATCTGCTTTGGAGAGCTGCTGCCCCTCCTTCTTTATGGTGCGTTCAGCACTGTGGAGGGCGGGACAACAGGATTCTGGCATCTGGTCCTGACCGGGTATATCCAGTGGATGATGGTCAATTTCTGTGACCTGCTCTTCTTGGATTTCTGGCTGATTCAGAGGAAGGCGAAAAAACGGTTTGTCATCCCCGGCACTGAAGGGCACCCCGGTTATGCATCTAAAGCCTGGATGAAGGGCTATGCGCTGCCGGAGCATCTGCTCCAGTGGCCGTTTTTGATGTGTCCTATCCTGGCGGCAACCCAGGCAGGGCTGGGGCTGCTCATCGATATGTTTTGGTGAACTGTAAGAAAAGAAGATGTGCGGCAATGATGATGGGCGAGTCGCGGATGCTGGCCGGACGGAAATAATCGGAAATAGGAAATGGTTCAAATGCTACTGGCAGAAGGTATTTTTCTGTGTTCCCTGTTCTGGGGCGTCTGCTGGCTTGGTACCGGAAGCGATGAGAAAATATCCGTAATTTCTCCTCTTACACGGATGCGGTGCAGAAGATTGTAATCCCCCACCCGGAGCTGGCGGGAAAGATTCGGCAATGAGGCCTCGTGGTCGTCTTCGCAAATAATCTGCTTCTGTTTACTGTACTTTTGTTTGCATTGGGAATTCTTACCCGTCAGGAGAGCTTTGCAGGAAACTTTTTGAACGCCCTGGTTTGCGCTCAGTCTGACGGAAGGTTTTTCTTGACGGCAAGCCGGGAGGTTTGTATAATCACCTTATGGTTAGTGATAACTAACCAATAAAATATTGAATGGAGGTACTATCCTATGTCCCTGATTCAGAAAGAAATTGCCGATTTTACCGTTCAGTGCTACCAGAACAACGCCTTCCGCGCTGTCAGCAAGGCGGATGTGCTGGGTAAGTGGAGCGTGTTTTTCTTCTATCCCGCTGACTTCACCTTCGTCTGCCCCACGGAGCTGGAGGACCTAGCCAACCTCTACGAGAAGTTCCAGGCGGTGGGCTGCGAGATCTACGCCGTCTCCTGCGACACTCATTTCGTCCACAAGGCCTGGCACGACGCCTCGGAGCGCATTCAGAAGATCCAGTATCCCATGCTGGCCGATCCCACCCATTGCCTGTCCAAGGATTTTGAGGTCTACATTGAAGCCGACGGCCTGGCAGAGCGGGGCAGCTTCATCGTGAACCCGGAGGGGAAGATCGTAGCCTATGAGGTCAACGCTGGCAACGTGGGCCGCAATGCGGACGAGCTGCTGCGGAAGGTCCAGGCCTGCCAGTTTGTGGCGGAGCATGGGGACGAGGTTTGCCCCGCCAAGTGGCAGCCCGGTGCTGAGACCCTGAAGCCCAGCCTGGATCTGGTGGGCCAGCTGTAAGCCATGGAACAGATGGAACATCTCTATGACGTGGTGGTCATTGGCGGAGGCCCGGCGGGACTGACTGCCGCCCTCTACCTAGCTCGCGCCCGTTATCGTGTGGTGGTGGTGGAACAGGAACGCTTCGGCGGACAGATCACCATTACCTCGGAGGTGGTCAACTACCCCGGCGTGGAGCGTACCAGCGGCGCCGAACTGACCGAGACCATGCGCAGACAGGCGGAAGGCTTCGGCGCGGAATTCCTGCTGGCAGAGGTCACCGGCCTAGAGCTGGAGGGCGATGTGAAAACCGTCCGCACCAGCCGTGGGGCGTTGAGCTGCTTCGGTGTGCTGCTGGCCTCCGGCGCTCACCCCCGCATGGTGGGATTCAGGGGTGAGGAGCAGTTCCGGGGCCGGGGTGTGGCCTACTGCGCCACCTGCGACGGAGAGTTTTTCACCGGAAAGGATGTCTTTGTGGTGGGCGGCGGCTTTGCCGCAGCGGAGGAGAGCGTGTTTCTCACCAAGTACGCCCGGCATGTGACCATCCTCATCCGGGGAGAGGACTTCAGCTGCGCCCAGTCCACGGCGGACGCTGC
>DVNQ01000048.1 GCA_018714245.1 Candidatus Avilachnospira avicola | reverse complement strand
GGCCCATTGTTTACGAATAAGTACATATACACTCTTTACAAAAGAATATTCATGCAATATAATGCATAATAATTCAGTCAAAGAGAGGATCGTCTTTATTTTCAGACGTATCCCATAAGAGGAGGAAGATTATGAAAAAGAACGGACTTAAGAGATCTGCACTTGCCATGGCAGCTGCAGTCCTTGTATTTTCACTGGCAGCCTGCGGAGGAAGCTCCGAGGAGACTACCGCAGCCGCTGAGACCGAAGCTGCAGCAGAGGCAGACACCGAGGCAGCTGAGACCGAGGCTTCCGAGGACGAGGAAGGCGGAAGCAGACTGGATGCCATACTTGATGCAGGTGTCATCACCATGGCCACTTCACCCGACTTCGCACCCTATGAGTTCGAGGATATCTCATCAGGAACCACTGAGTATGCAGGCGCTGACGTGGAGCTTGGAAAGTACATCGCTGAGCAGCTTGGTGTAGAGCTGCAGATCGAAGCCATGGACTTCAATGCCTGCCAGGGCGCTGTAAGCATGGGCGCTGTAGATATGGCTATCTCCGGATTTGCATATACGGAAGAGCGTGCCGAGAACTGCGGCATTTCTGATGGATACATTACTTCCACTGTAGTAGAGCAGGGAGTCATCGTACTTAAGGATACTGCAGCCGAGCTCAATTCTGCAGAGGCATTTACCGGAAAGAAGATAGCGGTTCAGAATGCTTCCCTTCAGCAGCAGCTCCGCAGCGAGCAGCTTCCCGAGTCTCAGGAGGAAGTGGTTACGAACCTCAATGATGCGATCATGATGCTTGCTACCGGAAAGGTAGACGGCGTGGCTTCTGACCTTACGGTTGCTCAGCAGTACTGCGACAACTATCCTGAGCTTGCCATCAGTGATTTCAGATTCGAATATGAGACCGAGGGACAGCGCGTACTTGTTCCGAAGGGAGAGGATGCGCTTCTTGAGAGGATCAACGAGATCATAGCAGAGGTCAATGAGTCAGGCATATATGCTCAGTGGCTTGAGGAGAGCACCGAGCTTGCCACATCCCTCGGGCTTGAGGTAAATAACTGATAAATGACAGGCTGCTCCCAGCGGGCAGCCCTCATATTTTACAGGAGATTTTTATGAGCAACGTTTTGGAAAATATAGTAAAGGTATGGACCAATTACAGCCATCTCTTTATGCAGGGACTCGGCATCACCATACTGCTCAGTATCATAACCGTCATCATGGGATCCATCTTCGGTTTCCTGCTGATGCTTTTAAGGAGGAGCAGGTTCAATATATTCAGGTTCAGGCCTCTCAACTTCATAGCTGCCGCCTACATAGAGATCATAAGGGGTACGCCCATGCTCCTGCAGCTGTATTTCTTCTATTTCCTGCTGCCTGAGATGCTTCCCTTCCTGGAGCTCTCCAAACTGACCTGCTGCGTGGTGGCCATGTGCGTAAACTCTGCAGCCTATGTTTCGGAGGTATTCAGAAGCGGCATAGAAGCAGTAGACAAGGGACAGACTGAAGCGGCAAGATCCTTGGGCCTCGATTCCAGGCAGACCATGATCCATGTAGTGCTCCCTCAGGCCATCAAGAACGTGCTTCCTGCACTCTGCAATGAGTTCATCATGATGATAAAGGATACCTCACTGGCGTCCACATTCTTCGTAGGAGAGCTGATGAGCGTGTACAGGACCGTATCAGGTATCCTGTTCCTTACCATCGAGCCCCTTATCGTCGTAGGTATCATTTACTTCATAGTAACTTTCGTACTTTCCAAGTTCGTAAGGCTTCTTGAGATGAAGCTTACGGTAGCATGACAGGAGGCCTCATATGGAAGAGAAGAAGATCATAAAAGACGGTGATGAGATAATCAGGGTGGAAGGCCTTGAAAAGAGCTTTGGAAAGCTGCATGTCCTTAAAGGCATAGATCAGGTCATAAAAAAAGGAGAGGTGGTATCTGTCATCGGATCCTCCGGAGGAGGAAAATCCACCTTTCTGAGATGCCTTAACCTTCTTGAGAAGCCGGATAAGGGAAAGATATACTTTGAAGGGGTGGACATCACAGATAGCAAGGTGGACATAAACCTGCATCGTCAGAAGATGGGCATGGTGTTCCAGCATTTCAATGTATTTCCCAATCTGACGGTTGAGGGCAACATAACCCTGGCTCCCACTCTGCTCAAGAAAAAGACAAAGGAAGAAGCCAAGGCTCTGGCTGCGGAGCTTCTTAACAGGGTAGGGCTCTATGAAAAGAAGGACGCCTATCCTCAGCAGCTTTCCGGTGGACAGAAGCAGAGGCTTGCCATAGTAAGGGCCCTGGCCATGGAACCCGATGTGATGCTGTTTGATGAGCCCACCTCAGCCCTGGATCCTGAGATGGTAGGCGAGGTCCTTACGGTTATCAAGGAGCTTGTAAAGACCGGCCTTACGACTGTCATAGTTACTCACGAGATGGGCTTTGCCCGTGAGATCTCTGACAGGGTCCTCTTCATGGACGGCGGGATCATAGTTGAGGAAGGTTCTCCCGAACAGGTATTCGGAGACCCTCAGAATGAGAGGACAAAGGAGTTCCTCAGCAAGGTACTTTACTGATATATGTATGTTTTGCGGCTTTTGCTTCTGCAGGGGCCGCTTTCTCATGAAATAAAATAATTTTGGAGGTATATGATATGGATAAGAAAAAGTATCAGGACTATGTGGATCAGAAGGCAGACGTGATCTGCGATGCTTCCGATAAGATATGGGGTTATGCCGAGCTTTCACTGATGGAGCATAAGTCCTGTGAGCTCTACTGTGAGGTACTCAGGAAGGAAGGGTTCAAGGTGGAATGTCCGGTAGCCGGGATCGAGACCGCGTTTGCTGCAAGCTATGGCTCCGGAAGGCCGGTCATAGGCATACTTGCGGAATATGACGCCTTAAGCGGACTTTCCCAGAAGGCGGCTACAGCCCACCGCGAGGAGATAGTAAAGGGTGGAAACGGCCACGGCTGCGGACACAATATGCTCGGAGCAGGTTCCATGGGTGCTGCCTTTGCAGTAAAGAAATACCTTGAGGATAAGCCTGAGGGTTCAGGCACCGTCATCTTTTTCGGCTGCCCCGGCGAGGAGGGAGGAGCCTCCAAGGCCTTCATGGCAAGAGACGGGGTATGGAAGGATCTGGACTGCGCCATAACCTGGCATCCGTCAGCCCTTACCTATGTGGACAGCGGTACCTGCAACAGCTGCATACAGACCGAATATGCCTTCAAGGGCATAGCCTCTCATGCTGCAGGCTCTCCCGAGTACGGCCGTTCGGCTCTGGACGCGGTGGAGCTTATGAACATTGGCGTCAACTTCCTGAGAGAGCACATGCCTGATGAGGCCAGGATCCATTATGCGATCACAGACGGAGGCGGAGCTTCTCCCAATGTGGTACAGCCCCATGCCCAGGTCCTCTATATGGTCCGCTCTGTCCTGGTAAAGGATGCCCTCAAGCTTCAGGAGAGGGTGGATAAGATCGCCAACGGTGCTGCCCTTATGACTGAGACCAAGGTGGTAAAGAAGTTCATCGACGGCTGCTCAAATCTGGTGCCCAACAGGTGCCTTCAGGAGCTCCTTTATAAGAACCTTAAGGAGGTAGGAGCACCGAAGTTTGACAAGGCAGACTTTGACTTTGCAAAACAGATTGTGGATTCCTATGAGGTAAAGCACGAGGGCATGCCTGAGGGACTTAAGATCAATGATGAGAAGATCAAGGAATATGTTATGGAGGCTTCCGAAAACGGCACAAAGCCCCTTAATGATTTCGTGGTGCCCTATGAATACTCGGATGCAAGGGAGCCGGGATCCACTGACGTGGGCGATGTAAGCTGGCTCACTCCTACGGCGCAGATTTATGTTACCTGCTTTGCAGCCAATTCTCCCGGACACAGCTGGCAGAATGTGTCCTGCGGAAACAGCCCCATCGGCCATAAGGGGCTTCTCACCGCTGCAAAGGTGCTCTGCGGAGCTGCCATAGACATGTTTGAGGATCATGGCATCATAGAGACTGCCAGGGCTGAGTTTGAGAAGGCAGCAAAGGGCGGATATGTATGCCCCGTTCCTGCAGATGCCAAGCCCGTGGTCAGCGGAGAGCTTATAGAGGTGGAATAAGCAAAGGCTTCTGGAGGCCGGCATGCAAAGAGAAGATATAGCAAAAGATTTTTATATTGAGGACCACGCCCTGCTTTACGGACTTATGGGAAAGCATGCGGAGGAGCTCTGCGGAGAAAAGGGGATCAGGGCCCTCGAGGACGCCACTGTGCTTTACGGACGTGAAAGAGGCCTGCGCATGGCCATGAGGGCGGAAAAGAACGGTGATGAGCTCAGCATGAGAAATTATCTCATCTACGGAGAATGGACCGATGACCGGGGGTTCTGCAGCTCCCGGGTGGCATCGCTAACCCCTCGGTACAGGACTGAAAGCCTAAGGTGCGAGTGGTGCAATACCTGGGATCGTTATGGCCTCATGAAATACGGGCGCATATACTGCACATATATCGACAAAAATCTGGTAAAGGGCTTTAACCCTCAAAATGAGCTTCTGATTGACGGAAGCCTTTCAAAGGGTGATCCCTGCTGCGGTTTTGAATGGGTTGGAGCAGATTATAAGGATGAGACTGAGCTTAAGGCTGATATGAAGAAAAAAGCAGAGCTTTCTGAAAGCTGTGTAAAGGATTTCCTCTATCACACGGCTCACGTATACAGCGCTTTAAGGCGGACCTTCCTTCTGGAGCTGGGGCTTATCAGGGCAGAGGAGATATGCGATGCTGCCATGAAGGACTATGAGGAGGCCTCTGGTCCGGAAAAGAAGGATGCGATCCTTAAGGAAGCCATGCAGGATTTCCTGAGTATCTGTTAAAATTGTACCAATTTTTACGGTTTTCCTGTATAATCATAAATCAGAGGACGGTAACCTGAGTGATTCAGGGCTGAGTATCCTCTTTTACCTGTGAGTTTGGGATTTAGGAGGGAACATAAAAATAATGGAGATCACCAAAGATATAAAATACGTAGGTGTGGATGACAGGAAGGTGGACCTTTTTGAGGGACAGTATCCGGTGCCTAACGGCATATCCTATAACTCCTATGTGATCATGGACAAAAAGATCGCCGTTATGGATACGGTGGATCAGAACTTTACGAAGGAATGGCTGGACAATATCGCCTCAGTGCTCGAAGGGCGCAGGCCGGATTATCTTGTGGTACAGCACATGGAACCGGATCATTCGGCAAATATCCAGAAATTCATGGAGACATATCCTGAGGCTGTCCTGGTTGGCAATAAAAAGACCTTTGCCATGATAGATGCATTTTTTGATCTGGCATCATCAGTACAGAGGCTTGAGGTGGCTGAGGGAGACGTGCTTGACCTTGGTGAGCATAAGCTTAATTTTGTCTTTGCACCCATGGTGCACTGGCCTGAGGTCATGGTGACCTATGACAGCAGGGACAAGGTGCTTTTCTCTGCGGATGGCTTCGGAAAGTTCGGAGTGCCGGGGGCTTCAGAGCCCTGGGATGATGAGTCCCGCAGGTATTTCATAGGCATAGTCGGAAAGTACGGCGCTCAGGTACAGGCTCTCCTTAAAAAGGCGGCAGGCCTTGACATAGCCATGATCTGCCCGCTTCACGGGCCTGTGCTCAAAGAGGATCTTGGGCATTATCTGAGTCTCTATGATACCTGGTCATCCTATGCAGTGGAGGATGACGGTATAGTCATAGCCTATACCTCGGTTTACGGACATACGAAGAAGGCCGTGGAGCTGCTTTCCGAGAAGCTCCGCCAGAAGGGCTGCCCTAAAGTGGTGGTCCATGACCTGGCAAGGACGGATGTGAGCTATGCAGTGGCAGATGCTTTCCGCTATGGAAAGCTGGTGCTTGCAACAACCACCTACAATGCGGATATATTCCCCTTCATGAGGAATTTCATAGAGCACCTTACAGAGAGGAATTTCCAGAACCGCACCGTAGGCCTCATAGAGAACGGAAGCTGGGCTCCCATGGCGGCAAAGGTCATGAAGGGCATGCTGGAGAACAGCAAAAATATCAAATGGCTGGATACTACCGTACATATAAAGTCAGCCATGAAGCAGGATACGGAAGAGGCCATTGAAAAGATGGCGGATGAGCTCTGCATGGACTATATCGCCCGTTCCGACGATAAGGCAGACAAGCATGACATGAAGGCTCTTTTTAAGATAGGCTACGGGCTTTATGTGGTGACTTCCAATGACGGCGTAAGGGACAACGGTTTCATAGTCAATGCGGTAAATCAGCTGACCGACAATCCCTATCGTGTATCCGTGACCATAAATAAGGCAAACTATTCTCATGATGTCATAAAGAAGACCGGCATCATGAACCTCAACTGTCTGAGCGTGGATGCCCCCTTCTCCGTATTTAAGAACTTCGGATTCCAAAGCGGAAGGGACGTGGACAAGTTCAGGGACATCAGGCCTTTCCGTACGGACAACGGGCTTGCATTCCTGCCGGAATACATAAATGCCGTTATGAGCCTTAAGGTGGAGCAGTATGTGGATCTTGGCACCCATGGCATGTTCATCTGTACGGTGGAAGAGGCCAGGGTCATCAGCGATACTGAGACCATGACCTACACCTTCTACCAGAACTATGTCAAGCCCAGGCCTGAAACTGAAGGAAAGAAGGGCTTTGTCTGCAAGGTCTGCGGATATGTATATGAGGGAGACGAGCTTCCCGATGATTTTATCTGCCCTCTCTGCAAGCATGGGGCAGCAGATTTTGAACCCATAGGCTGATAAGCTCAGGTGACAAGTATCAGGCATACCGCAGATTGCGGTATGCCTGTTTTGTGGAAAGGAGATAATAATGGACAGACTTTATGTGGACAGGATCGGAAGGGTCTGTGACCGGATGAAGGTCCAGGGCATAGGCCAGCTTATGGTCACTGACTATCTTAGCATATATTATCTGACAGGTATGGAGGTCCATCCAGGAGAAAGGTTCTGGGGGCTCCTTGTTGGAGACGACGGAAGCCTCAGACTCTTTGCAAACCGGCTCTTCAATATAGGTGAAACGGACATCTCCGTGACCTTTTTTGACGACAGTGACGATATAGCAGGAGTGGTTTCCGCCCATATCAGAAAGGGCAGGCTCGGGGTCGATAAGACCATGGCTTCAAGGTTCCTGCTTCCCATCATGGAAGCCTGCAGGGATACCTCCTTTGAGCTTGGTTCAGATTGTGTGGATGATGTCCGTGCCATAAAGGATGATGAGGAAAAGGAGCTTATGCGCAGGGCATCCAGGATAAATGATGCCTGCATGGAGAAGCTGGCTGCCTTTATCCATGAGGGAGTCACCGAAAAGGAATGTGCTGCATATCTTGACGGATGCTATGCGGAGTATGGCTGTGACGGCCTCTCATTTCCTTCTATAGTTTCCTTTGGGGAAAATGCTGCTGATCCCCATCACCATCCCGATGATACGGTGCTTAAGGAAGGGGACTGCATAGTCATAGATATCGGCTGCATAAAGGATCATTACTGCTCTGACATGACCAGGACCTATTTCTGGAAGAAAGCGGATCCGGACCAGATAAAGGTATATGAGACCGTAAAAGAGGCCAACGAAAGGGCAGAAGCTCTGGTGAAGGCCGGGATCAGGCTCTGTGATATCGATGCCGCTGCAAGGGATCATATCTCAGCAGAGGGATATGGAGAGTACTTTACTCACAGGCTCGGACATTTCATAGGTATGGAAGATCATGAAAAGGGTGATGTAAGCTCAGTAAACACGAAGGAGACCAAAGCCGGCATGATCTTTTCCATCGAGCCCGGCATCTATCTTCCCGGACAGGTTGGAGTCCGTATCGAGGATCTGGTTATAGTCACGGAAGAGGGATGCGAGATACTTAATCATGTGAGCAAGGAGCTCTGCATACTGGGAAATTGACAGAACTGCTCTTATGGCGTAATATCTTCCGGGAAAAAACTTTTCAGGGGAAATGAGTTATGACAACGAGGCTTGATTCCGATGACATAAGAGGACTGGTGCTGGGGCTTGCCCTTCCCAGCATGGTCGCTCAGTTTGTGAGCGTCCTTTACAGCATAGTTGACAGGATGTATATAGGAAATATCGCCGTCATAGGCGAGACTGCCCTGGCGGGAGTAGGAGTCTGCGGGCCGATACTTACCATGATATCCGCATTTTCGTCTCTGATAGGCATAGGAGGCGGGCCGCTTGTCAGCATCAGGCTGGGGCAGCAGAGGGAAAAAGATGCAGAGGATATAGTTTCCGACTGCTTCATTTTCCTTTCCGTCATATCGGTGCTTGTCATGGGCCTTTCCTTTATCATGAAAGACAGGCTGCTCTGGTGGTTCGGGGCCTCGGAGACAGTATTTCCATATGCTGATGAGTACATGACCTGGTATCTGACAGGGACTATATTTGCACTCATGTCCACGGGCATGAATCAGTTTATCATATGCCAGGGATATTCGGGCACTGCCATGCGCTCTGTGCTCCTTGGAGCTATACTCAACATAGTGCTGGACCCTATATTCATATTTGTGCTTGGGATGAATGTAAAGGGAGCTGCCATAGCCACTGTACTTTCACAGCTTGCAAGCTGCATCTATGTGCTGGGATTTCTGTTCGGGCCGAAGTCCCGCCTCCGGATTCATGTAAGGAAGCCTTCATTTAAGAACTTCAGAAATGTATGCAGTCTTGGCATGACACCTTTTCTCATCATAGCCTTTGACAATGTGATGCTGATATCGCTGAATGCCATGATAACCAAGTACGGCGGGGGAGCTGAGGGAGACATGCTGCTTTCCTGCAACACCATCCTCCAGTCCTTCATGCTTATCATAACCATGCCCCTTGGAGGCATCACCGGAGGCACCCAGACCATACTTGGATATAACTATGGTGCCAGGAGGCCTGACAAGATCAGACTGGCCCAGAGATACATCATGGGCCTGGGATTCATATTCTGCCTTATAATGTTTATTTTCGCCCAGACCGTGCCTGAGATATTTATCCGGATCTTTACCAGGGATGAGGCCTATATAAGCCTTACCAGGGAGATAACGAAGGTCTATACCCTCGGAGTCCTTCTGCTTCCGTTCCAGTATGCGATCACGGACGGATTTACCGGCATGGGCGTGTTCAAGTATGCGTTTGCCCTCTCTGCATGGAGGAAGGTGGTATACTTTGCCTGCGTCTTTCTGATACCTCCGATCCTCGGAGTAAAGGACATATTCCTCTGCGAGCCGGCTTCGGACATAATCGGGCCGATAGTCTCCATAGCGGTCTACATGACCCTGGGGCAGAAGCTGCTGAGGAGGTTATGATCAAAGAAAGGGAATACTGAACATCAATATCATGGATTTCCTGCTGGATAAGGATCTTATCTGAGTTTGTCTGTCGGGAAAAGCAAAAAGGACAGCATCGGAAGAAATCGATACTGTCCTTTATTTTGCCTGTTATCCTTGAATCAAAGACTCTTAGTGTCCGAGATCATTCTGCTGCGTAGGTATCAAAGTATCCCTGGATAAATACGATGGGGGTACCCTTATCGCCTGAGCCGGAGGTCAGGTCACAGAGAGATCCGATAAGATCCGTAAGCCTTCTGGGGGTAGTGCCCTCGGACTTCATGACACCTGTAAGGTCTCCCTCCTTGTGAGTGATGGCCTCCTTCATGGCCTTGTTAAGCTCTTCGCCCTGAAGATCCTTGAATTCGGTATCAGCAAGATACTTGAGCTTAAGCTCGTTGGGTCTTCCGGAAAGGCCCTCGGTATAGGCGGGGCTTACGACGGGATCTGCAAGTTCCCAGATCTTGCCCATGGGATCCTTGAAGGCGCCGTCGCCGTAGATCATGCAGTTCATTTTTACTCCGGTAGCCTTTTCAAGGCTTGCCTGAAGCTCATTTACAAAGGTCTGGCAGTCCCTGGGGAAGAGCTTTACGCTGTCCTCAGTTGCCTTGTTGGAGCCGTAGAGGCCATACTGCTCATTGTATCCGCTGCCGTTTTCGGGCTCGCTCAGTATGTCGGCAAGGGTAAGCACCTTCTCGGCACCTGCAGCCACAAGGCGTCTCTTTGAACGCTCCCTTGAATGGATGTCGCAGCAGAGTATATTCTTTGACTTTGTAAGGGCAGCCCTTACGTCATTTGCAAAGATGAATTCAGCCTTGCAGCCCTCAGCCTCAAAAAGCTCCTTATAGAAGGCTACATAGTCCACGCCGGTGAAGGGATGCATGGTATATCCGAAAAGGTCTCTGTACTGCTTTTCATCCAGCACATCCTTATAGGGATCCACTCCCTTTTCATCCAGAAGGTCCTCATCGAAAAGATGATTGCCCACTTCATCGGAGGGGTAGCTCATCACTATCCATACCTTTTTGAATGCCTTTGCTATACCCTTAAGGCAGACAGATATACGGTTGCGGCTGAGGATGGGGAAGGTGAGTGCGATCTCATCACATCCGAACTTTCTCCTGCAGCAGGCAGCGATATCATCTGTAGTGGCATAGTTTCCCTGGGTCCTTGCTACAACTGCTTCCGTAACTGCTACCACGTCCTTTTCGTGGAAGGTGACGTGTTCCTCACGTCCCATGCTTACGATAGCATCAGTAACTATCCTGACCATGTCGTCACCCTGCTTGACCACGGGGCATCTGACTCCTCTTGAAACTGTTCCGACTGTCCTCATCTGTTGTGATCTCCTTTTCTGAGAAAAGCTTAACTGAACAACGCTCCTATTATACATATGTTCATCATCCAAGTAAATGCAGATATTGATAAAAATTGGGCAAATATGGGGATGGTATCTCTTAAAATACAAAAAACACCGCAGCCTGAAGCCTTGGGTTTCGGGCTGCGATGTCCTGAAGTTATAAAAGACGTGAGAGATCACGTTATGGGAGCAGGATTGAAGATGCAGAGATCGTTGTGAAGCTTATATTTCTCAGCAAAGCTCTGCTTCCTTCCGCTGGCAACATCTATGATCTCATTGAAGAGCTCCGTGCCTATCTCGGCTATGGTGGCTTCTCCTGTGGCTACGGGGCCTGCATTGACATCTATAAGGTCCGGCCACATTTCCTTCATCTCATTCCTTGAGCATACCTTGATAACGGGTGCGATGGCAAGGCCGTAAGGGGTGCCTCTTCCTGTCATGAATACCTGAAGGCCTATACCTGATGCAAGCTGGCAGGGGCCGCATACTATGTCACTGGCGGGGGTGGCAGCGTAGATCAGACCGTGTTTGGAGGGCTTTTCAGCAGGAGAAAGGACCTCAACTATGGGCGAGGTGCCTGACTTTGCGATGGAGCCCATGGCTTTTTCAACAATGTTTGCAAGGCCGCCCTTCTTGTTGCCGGGAGTAGGATTTGCACTTCGGTCAACTTCGCCTTCCTTAAGGTAATTGTCATACCACTTCATCTCTGCAGCCAGCTTTTTGCCAACTTCTTCATTTACGCAGCGATGGGCAAGGAGGTATACGCCGTCCCTGACCTCAGTCACTTCCGAGAACATGACGGTGGCGCCGCCCTTTACCAGCATATCGGCTGCATAGCCTGCGGAAGGATTTGCGCTGACACCTGAAAATGCGTCACTGCCTCCGCACTGCATGCCTACAAGGAGCTCGGAAAGGGGCAGGGTCTCACGCTTTCTTTCGTTAAGTATGCGAAGCTTCTTTTCAGCCATCTCCATGAGGGATGAGATCATCTCGTCAAAACCATGCTTTTCCTGAAGAACGATGACATTGTCAGGATTTATGTCGGCCTCGTCGCAGAGCATGTCCACGGTCATCTTTTCACATCCGAGGCTAACTACCATGAGCTGGCCGCCAAAGTTGGGATGCTTGGAAAGATTCTTAAGAAGCCTTATGGGCACCTTGGCCTCAGGAGCGTTGATGGCAACTCCGCAGCCATAGGCATGGTTGATGGGAACGATGTCATCCACATTGGGGTACTTGGGAAGCAGTTCCTTTTTCATCCGCTCCACTGCCACATTGAGTACTCCGGTCACGCACTGTACTGTGGTACTGATCCCCAGGATATTTCTCGTGCCTGCAGGACCACCCCAGGGATTCCGGTAGCCTTCCCAGGTGGTGACGGGAGGCTCGGGAAGATCGGTCACTATGTTGGTGGCAAACTCCATGTTGTCCACATCCGGAGGGGTAGGGAGTTCCAGCATGTGCTCGTTGATCCATTGGCCTTTTTTGATCGGATCTATGGCGTAGCCAAGGACCACGCCATAGCGGATGATCTCGCCGCCCTTGGGAATATCGCAAAGAGCGATCTTGTGTGCCTGAGGGATGTCATTGAGAGCAGTAAGCTCATCGGAGATCACGGTGCCGGCTTTTATGTCCTGAACGGCTATGGCTACATTGTCCTGATCTTTGATCTTTACAAAGAGTCTTGACATATATTTCTCCTTTCACTGATATGCCTGCGCTTTAGTGATTTTATGTCTGCGCTTAGGGCCTTTTATCAGGCCATATAATCTGTCAAGAAAAGTATATACATGGACCGGTTTTTGTGTAAACTTAAAAATATCGATGGAGCTAATGCCAAAACCGATAGAAGCGTATCAGTTTGTCTGGACCGGAGGCAGTACCTGCTTCCAGTAGGCTCCAGCAAGTCGGATATATTCGGAAGCAGCTTCCGAAAGATAGCTTTTTCTCCTGTAGCTTATGCAGAGATCCCAGGTAGGATGCCCCTTAAGGGCAAAGGCTCTGATACGGGTATCCTTCGGGTCCAGGTAATATCTTGGAGCTATCCCGAGACAGAGATTTGAGGCCACAAGGGCAGGGATGCTGGAGGTAGTGGAGGTCTCTATGAGGATATGAGGGTCAAAGCCGGCCTCGGCAAAGATCCTGTCACATATGGGCCTTATGGTGGAGCCCTGGTACATGACCGCAAATGGCTCATAGCGGAATTCCCGGATATCGATCACAGGAAGCTCATATTCCTCGCTGATCTTTTCGCACAGGGGATGGATGGCAGGACAGAAGAGCACCAGCTCCTCCCTGCCTACGAATTCATAGATGTCATCAGTCATCTGGTCCCTGCTCAGGGTCATGAAGCCGAGATCGATGTCGCCGTTTCGTATGGCCTCCTGCTGCTCAGCCACGCTCATCTCCAGGGGAGTGAGCTTTATGTTTGAAAATGACTTGTGCAGCCTCGGATATATGGATGTGAACATCTGGATGCCCCGCCTCGGGACCAGTCCCAGGCGAAGCTCCGACTCACGATCATGCATGATGTCATTTATCCGGCTGTAGGTATCTTTTTTTATAAGAAGGATCTTCTTGGCTCCCTCTATATATATCTCTCCCACTGGAGTGGGGTGCCAGTTGGTGCGGGAACGGTAAAACAGCTGACAGCCCAGATCTTTTTCCAGCTTGAGGAGCTGCTGATTGAGGGCGGACTGTGATACAAAAAGGTTTTTGGCCGCCTGGGAAATGTTGTTTGTCTTGGAGATCTCCACTATATATTCAAGCTGTTTTAGATCCATTTTGATGCTTCCCCGTTATGAAATATTTTCTGATTAAGAGTTTAATTGCATGGTAAAGAATTATCAATACCAAAATAAGTTTTTCTAAGAGTAATATTATTTCTATGCGCTTAACTTATTGAGGCACCTGGCTTATAATATGGTAGAAATATGAGAGTCTCCTGATGAAAAGCTGCATTCATATGAACAGGAGATCTCGTTTTTAAGGGGGATTAAAATTTAATATGGAAAACATGCAGATGTATATCGTACTGGCCATTACTATCTTCATGATAGCATCTTTCCTTATAGGAAAGTGGCCTTATGGACTGACCACCATGACCTGCTGTGCCCTGCTGGGACTTACGGGAGTGATGGATCCGGTAGCTGCTTTCGGAGGCGTTGCCAATAAGACTACCATACTTATAGCAGGTATGTTCGTAGTCGCTTACGCATTCGGAAAGACGAGCCTTATAACCCGTATCAGAAAGCAGATGGAAAAGATAAAGGGCAAGAACGGACTGGCACTGATGCTGTTCCTCTTTGTCATAACCATCGTTCTCTGCCAGCTTATGGGCAGGACTGCAGTCCTTTCCATCATGATACTGTTCATCTCCTCACTGGATGAGGCAGATGAGATGTCACCTTCCAGGATGATAACCGCCTGCTTTGCGATGATAGCTATCTGGAACTTCAAGTTCCCCATCGCCATGGGCGCAACCATGGCGCCTACCGCAAACGCAATGTACGAGGGAATCATTTCTGATCCGAACCTTATGCTTGGGACCTGGGATTTCTTCAAGGTATCAATCATTCCCGGTATTGCACTGACCATCTACACCCTGCTCTTCTGGAAGCTGATACCCAGCCATCCGGTAGATACTTCAAATGTAAAGGATGTGGCAGCAGCCAAGATATCCAAGAAGGATGAGATCTGCATCTCAGTCGTATTTATCGGAGTCATGATAGCATTCTTCATGGGTACAAAGATCGGTAACCTGATGCATGTGGCTCCGGCAATCGGTGCCCTTGTGCTTCTCATTACCAAGTCCCTTACCACAAAAGAGGTGATCGACAAGCTTACCGGAGACATGACCTGGATGATCGCCGGCGTACTCGTTATGTCGGACGCCATGGGACAGTCAGGCGTTGGTGAGCTCATAGGTGACGGTATACTTTCAGTCCTTGGATCAACACCCAACGGAATCTTAGTACTTTTTGTATTCGGACTTACCAGCATAGTCATGACCACCTTCATGTCAAATACGGGTACTCAGGCCATACTTACTCCCATCGCAGCCAGCATGGCTCTTGCAGGAGGCATGGACCCCAGAGGACTTGTACTTATGGTTCAGATAGGTGCGGTAATGGCTATTGCATTCCCCAGCGGATCTGCAGAGTGTGCGCTGATGTTTGCAGCCGGCAGACATAATCCTGTGGGACTTCTTAAGTTTACGATACCGTTCCTTATACTGGCGCTGATAACACTGACCTTCAGCATAAACCTTTTCTTCCCTGTTTACGGCTGATGCCGAAGGAAAGAAAAGGACATACATGGGCCCCGCAGGCAGCTTAACGGGGCCATATCTTTATTAATAGGGTATAAAGGAGAATATATTATGGAAAAGGTGATTGCAAAACAGCTTCCGGATTCCGACAGCCTTATCGTGGATCCGAAAGATTATTACAGACAGGTACTTCACGGATATTATAATTTCGACTGCTTCGTAAAGGAAGGAGTCACAAGGACCGCCAAGTTCTATATCCCTGAAGGGACAGTATATAATCAGCCTACGATCTTTATCACCATCCCGGGAGGAGAAGACACATATGACTTCCTCGTAAAGAGCGGATGGAAGCAGATGGCTGATGAAAAGAAATTCCATATAGTCATGATGGAGCCGAAGGACGGAAAGTGGGGAGATCCTGAGGAGGAAGCAGAGTATTTCACTGCCCTCAATACGGATGTCAGCTTCAGGCCCTTCTTCTGTGCATTTCCCGGAAACTTCTATGGATTTGGTTACGGAGAGGCAGCAGACATACTTGCCCATCAGGCAAGGCGCTTTGTAAGATGCTGGGCTGCACTTGGGCTGATCGGCTCAAATGGCATGTCAGAGGATGAGGCAAAGCTTCTTGGATCCATGGAGACCAGGGTTCCGGGAGTCATGGCCTCACAGGTACAGATGCCTGTATGGATAGTTTCAGACGAAGATACTGAGGCTCTTGAGAGAGAGCTCTCATATTATAAAAATGCGGATCACAGCTGCGGTGAGCCGAGAAAAGCCGATGGAGCCCTGATCTGGGACCCCGAAAAGGGCGGCACCGTGGATGAACACTACTGCGCAAAGGTAGTTTTTGACAAGAAGGACTGGAAGGACTGCCTGGGATATGATTACTGCGAAAGGATCTATAATGAGATCTGTGCAGGCGTTTACAGATATCCCGGATATGCAAACGGCGCACTCAGAAAGAATGCGGATATAAGGGAAAGGGGCTTCAGGCTATATACTGCTGATGTGGCAGGCGGCTACAATGAGGACGGCAGCGATACCTACAGACGTCTCTGGTGGGTATATGTGCCTGAGACTGCAGACCAGTCGAAGCCCATGCCTGCAGTATTTGTATTCCATGGGGCAGGCGGAAGCGCCGATGAGATCGCAGACCGTTCAGGCTGGGCCTATGTGGCAGAGAAATACGGCTTCCTCATCATATGCCCTCAGGCTTCGGTCCCCAACAGAAAGAGGATCGTAAGCGACATGGTGACCAATGAGATGTTCCGCGCCATGTGGAATACGGGAGCAGCACAGGAAAAGCGTCCCGATGACCTGCTGTTCGTGGATTATCTTTATAAATGGCTTCCTGAGCATTATAATGTGGATATGAGCAGGGTATATGCAAGCGGACAGTCCTCGGGCGGAATGATGTCCTGGGCATGTGCGGCACTGAGGCCCGATTATTTTGCGGCTACGGCTCCTGTTTCTGCCAAGGACATAGACATAGAGACCGGAAAGCCCAGACCGTATGTGGAGAGTTCCATCATACCCGTTATGGCAAATCTTGGGCTTATGGACAATGGCTTCAAGGGAGGATTTGGTGATGAAAAGGGCAAGGCACTTGCGGATCACTGGATAGAGACCTACAACCTGACTCCCTCATGGGACGGATATACCTATAATGACGGAGGCAAAAACTGCAGCTATAAGAAGGATGAATTTGCCAACTTCATCTTCAGGACAAAGGCCGGAGTACCGATCCTTCGTCTGGTGGAAAATGATTATAAGACCCACGCAATCATGCCTTCAGAGTGTGAGATGGCCTGGACCGAGTGGTTCACTAAATTCACCAAGGATCCGGACACCAAGGAGCTTTATTATGAAGGTGAGAAGGTAGAGATCTGATATCTGAAGGCTCTCGATGAAACAGAACTTAAGTATCCGAGGATACTGTTTATAAGATAATATTTACCAAGGAGCAAAGAGATGAATACTGATTACATCAAAGGCGTGATAGTGCCCATCACTACGGTCATCGATGATGATGAGAGGGTGGATGAGGCCGGCATGAGGAAGCAGGTGGACTTCGTTATAGACGGAGGACTGAGCGGCATACTTGCTTTCGGATCCAACAGTGAGTTCTATCAGATGGAAGAGGATGAGATGGAACGCTGCTTTAAGATCATCAAGGACCAGGCCGCAGGCAGGGTGCCCGTATATTTTGGTATGGGCGCCATCAACACAAAGAAATGCGTAAGGCTTGCAAAGATGGCAGAGGCACTTGGTGCAGCAGGCGTATCCATACTTCAGCCTATGTTCCTCAAGCCCACCGATGCAGAGCTCTATACCCATTTCAGGACCATAGCTGAAGCCATCCCCAATACGCCCGTGCTCCTTTACAACAATCCCGGACGTGTGGGCTACGGCATGACCGCAGATTTTGTTGAACGCATCGCCCATGATGTGGAGAATATCGTCGGCATCAAGGATACCTCAGGAGACATGACCCTTACCGGAGAGTTTATAAGAAGGAACAGGGACATCGACTTCAAGGTATTCGGCGGAAAGGATACACTTCTTTATGCCAGCCTCTGCATGGGAGCAGTAGGAGGAGTATGTACTGCAGGAAACTTCATGCCCGGTCTTATCATGGACATATATAACAAATTCATGGCCGGTGATATCAAGGGATCCCTTGAGGCCCAGTACAAGCTTAACCCTGTAAGGCTCTCCATGGATAAGGCCAGCTTCCCCGTAGCAGCAAAGGATATGGCTAACTACAGGGGACAGGCCATAGGAAAGCCCTATCGTCCCAGCCTTCCCACTCCGGAAGGACCTGCAATGGAGGCCATGAAGAAGGCTATGAAGGAGGCAGGACTCTTATGAGTACATTCGGAACGCCCGTAGTAACTGAGATGCAGGTCATACCCGTAGCCGGATATGACAGCATGCTCATGACCTTAAGCGGAGCTCATGCTCCCTGGTTTACAAGGAACATAGTCATACTGAAGGACAGTGCAGGACATACCGGTATAGGAGAGATCCATGGCGGGGACTATACCTGTGATGCACTGACATCGGTCATTCCCCTTGTGGTGGGAAAGCCCATCGGTACTTACAGGGCCATACTGGACAGCATACACAGGGCCAGCAAAAAGTCTGATGAGGATGACGGAGAGGGCATACAGACCCTTGATATCTCAAAGCTCAAGTTTGTGGTAAAGGCAGAGTGGGCTATAGAATGTGCCCTTCTTGACCTTCTGGGACAGTATCTGGACCTTCCCATGTGCGAGCTTCTCGGAAACGGCAAGCAGCGTGATAAGGTAGAGACCCTTGGATATCTCTTCTATGTCAGCGACAAGGGCAAGGCTGAGGATCTTCCTTATATAGATGAGTCACAGAGCTCTGATCCCTGGTTCAGGATGCGCCGCACTGAGATGCTGACTCCGGAAAAGATAGTGGAACAGGCCCAGTGTCTTCACGAGAAATATGGATTCCGCAACTTCAAGCTGAAGGGAGGAGTGCTCCGGGGAGAGGAAGAGATGGAGGCAGTTAAGGCTCTTAAAAAGGCCTTCCCCAACGGACGCATAAACATAGATCCCAACGGTGCATGGAGCCTTCAGGAAGCCATAGATCTCTGCAAGCCCATGGAGGACGTGCTTACCTATATCGAGGATCCCACAGGACCCGAGGCAGGCTACTCAAGCCGTGAGGTCATGGCAGAGTTCAAGAACGCAGTCAAGCTTCCGGTGGCTACAAATATGATCGCTACGGACTGGAGGCAGTTCTATCATGCGGCAGCCCTCAAATCCGTTGACATCGTGCTTGCAGATCCCCACTTCTGGGGCTTCGACGGCACCATCAGGATGGCACAGCTCCTCAATGACTGGGGCCTGACCTGGGGCAGCCATTCGAACAATCACTTCGATATTACGCTGGCAGCCTTTGCACAGGTGGGAGCAGCAGCTCCCGGACATCCTACGGCTCTTGATACCCACTGGATCTGGCAGGATGGACAGAACCTTCTCAAGGACGCTCCCCGTATAGTGGACGGATATCTGGAGCTTCCCGATAAGCCGGGACTGGGAGTGACCATAGACATGGACAGGGTCATGGAAGCAAACAGGCTTTACAACAGCCTTTCAAACCATGACAGGGATGATGCCATGGCCATGCAGTATCTGATACCGAACTGGAAGTATGATTCAAAGAAGCCCTGTCTGGTAAGGTGATACTGCAAGCTTTGGAAAAGATGAAAAGTAAATCTCCGTGCTTTTATTAGTTAAGAGGCGGAGCTTTTGATAATCACAAAAAAGAGGAGAAAATGAAATGGCAGTACCTGTAATTACAAAAATGGAAGTTTTTCCCGTAGCCGGAAAGGACTGCATGGAGCTCAACCTGAGCGGTGCCCATGCTCCCTTCTTTACGAGGAACATCATCATCCTTCATGATGACAGCGGCCATACCGGAGTAGGAGAGATCCCCGGAGGTACAAAGATAACAAACACCCTTAACGAAGTTAAGCCCATCGTTGAAGGCACCAGCATAGCCGAGTACAAAAACACCATGCTCAAGGTAAAGGCCTATATGGACGGAAAGGGTGAAGTGGACGTCAGAGGAAACCAGACCTTTGATCTTCGTACCGGAGTGCATGTACTGACCGGTATAGAGACTCCCTGCCTGGACCTTCTTGGACAGTACCTCAATGTACCCGTAGCTGCCCTTCTCGGAGACGGACAGCAGAGGGACAAGGTAAGGGTGCTCGGATATCTGTTCTTCGTAGGTGATAAGGCAAAGACGGATCTTCCCTATGACGAAGAGGATGATTCTGACTGCGAGTGGTACAGGCTTCGTCACCATGAGGCACTGGATGCAGATTCCATCGTGGCATTTGCAAAGGCAACAAAGGAAAAGTATGGATTTGTTGATTTCAAGCTGAAGGGCGGCGTACTTCCCGGAAACGAGGAGATGGAGGTCATAAAGGCCCTCAAGAAAGCCATGCCTGAGGCGCGTATAGACCTTGATCCCAACGGAGGCTGGCTCCTTGAGCAGGCAGTTGAATATGTCAAGGATATGCACGGCATTCTTACTTACTGTGAGGATCCCTGCGGAGCTGAGGGAGTTTACAGCGGACGTGAGATCATGAGCGAGTTCAGAAGACGTACAGGATTCCCTACTGCCACAAATATGATCGCTACGGACTGGAGAGAGGTAGGACACAGCCTTGAGTCTCAGGCAGTTGACATCATCCTTGCCGATCCTCATTTCTGGACCATGGAGGGATCCGTAAGAGTGGCTCAGATGTGCCACGACTTCGGATATACCTGGGGAAGCCATTCAAATAACCACTTTGATATATCCCTGGCCATGATGACCCATGTAGGAGCAGCAGTTCCCGGATTCTATAATGCTCTTGATACCCACTGGATCTGGCAGGAGGGCCTTGAAAGGCTTACCAAGGAGCCCCTTCAGATCAAGGATGGCTGCATAGAGGTTCCCAAGAAGCCCGGACTTGGCATAGAGATAGACATGGATCAGGTATATAAGGCTCATGAGCTTTATGAGAAGAACTGCCTTGGCGGAAGAGATGACTCAAAGGTTATGCAGTATCTCATTCCCGGCTGGAAGTTCGATCCCAAGAAGCCCTGCCTGGTACGCTGACAGTCACAAAGATTGTCCCATCTGACAGCCGGCAGGCATCTGACTGAGGACATCTGATCAAGTATCAATCCCCTCCGGACTCGTACGGCCGGAGGGTTTGAGAGGCGCTTTGCGCCATAAATCATTTTCTTAAGAAAAGGAGATACCAACATGAAAGTAGGATTTATCGGACTTGGAATCATGGGAAAGCCCATGGCTAAGAACCTTATCAAGGCCGGCCACGAGCTTATCGTAAATGACTTCGTTCAGCCTGCAGTTGACGAGCTTGTTGCTCTTGGTGCAGAGGCTGGAAAGAACGGCGCTGATATTGCAACAAAGGTAGATGTGATCATCACCATGCTTCCCAACTCTCCCCATGTAAGATCTGTATGCCTCGGAGAGGGCGGAATAGCTGAGACCGCTAAGCCCGGCACCGTTGTTATCGATATGTCTTCCATCGACCCCGTAGAGTCAAAGAAGATCGGTGAGGAGCTTGCAAAGAAGGGCATCGAGCTTCTTGACTGCCCCGTATCCGGCGGAGAGCCCAAGGCTATCGACGGAACCCTTTCCGTTATGTGCGGCGGCAAGAAGGAGATCTGGGACAAGTACTATGATCTTATCAAGACCATGGCCGGTTCAGTAGTATATGTAGGACCTCTTGGATCCGGAAACGTTGCAAAGCTTGCCAACCAGATGGTAGTTGCATGCAACATCGGCGCATGTGCAGAGGCATTTACCTTTGCAAAGAAGGCAGGAGCAGATCCTGAGCTCGTATATCAGGCTATCAGAGGCGGACTTGCAGGCTCAACCGTTATGGACGCAAAGGTTCCCATGATGCTTGACGGCAACTATAAGCCCGGATTCCGTATCGACCTTCATATCAAGGATCTTAACAATGTACTCAACGCAGCTCATGCCATCAACATGCCCGTGCCCATGTCAGCACAGATGATGGAGATCATGCAGGAGCTCAAGAATCATGATGAGGGATCCTGTGACCACGATGCTATGGTCAAGTACTATGAGAGGATGACAGGAGTATCCATCGTTAAGGAGTGATCCTGAAGGATACTTCAAAGATCGAGTTTGACCAGATGAACATTGACATGAGGGCGTAGCCCTCTTAGGCTGCCGTACTGTCATAGGTGCGGCAGTTTTTTTGTGGTTTTCTTCCTGTGAAAATGATAAAACATCCCGGATCCGAAGACTGTTATTTATTAATCAGGAATGTGAATACCTTGTCATGAATTTCATCAAAAAATACACTCATCATGGATAAATGATACTATAATATAGGTGTTCATAAGGATGATATTCGGACGTAAGAAGGAGGTATTAAAAATGAAAGTCGGATTTGTAGGACTTGGCATCATGGGCCAGCCCATGGCAAGGAACCTGATAAAGGCAGGCTATGAGCTGGTCGTGACCACTCATAAGCAGGCAGTCATAGATGAATTTGTGGCTCTCGGAGCTGAGGGAGCAAAGAATGCAGCTGAGATAGCGAAGAAGTGTGAGGTCATTGTGACCATGCTTCCCAATTCTCCCAATGTAAGGAGCGTATGCCTGGGAGCAGGAGGAGTAGTTGAGGGAGCTAGGGAGGGAACGGTAGTCATAGACATGTCCTCCATAGATCCGGTGGAGTCAAAGTCCATAGGAGCAGAGCTTGCAAAGAAGGGGATCGAGCTTCTTGACTGCCCCGTATCCGGCGGAGAGCCCAAGGCCATCGACGGGACCCTTTCAGTTATGTGCGGCGGCAGGAAGGAGACCTGGGAGAAGTACAAGGACCTTATAGGAGCCATGGCAAGTTCGGTAGTGTATGTAGGAGATCTTGGATCAGGCAATGTCGCAAAGCTTGCAAATCAGATGATAGTGGCAGCCAACATCGGTGCATGCGCAGAGGCATTTACCTTTGCAAAGAAGGCGGGAGCAGATCCTGAGCTTGTATACCGGGCAATCAGGGGAGGCCTTGCAGGATCCACCGTTATGGATGCCAAGGTGCCCATGATGCTTGAGGGCAATTATGAACCCGGATTCCGCATCAATCTGCATATAAAGGATCTGACCAATGTACTCAATGCAGCCCATGTCATCAATATGCCCGTGCCCATGACTGCACAGATGATGGAGATCATGCAGGAGCTTATGTGCCATGATGAGGGTATGTGCGACCATGACTCCATGGTCAAGTACTATGAGAGGATGACGGGAGTATCCATCGTAAAGAACTGAGGAAGAAGATCCGCTTTGCAGGATCATTCCGGATATGAAAGAGATTAAATAAGGCCTTCGGAAGTTGACCCGGGCAGAGAGCCCGGTCACAGCCGGAGGCCTTTTATATCCTTTATGCGGGAAAGTATGATGTTGCAGCTCTGATATGTGATGCCTGGAAGCTGGTCGATGACCGCACTTATGAAATGATCCATGGCTTCGCTTGAGGGGGTAACTGCATGTACATGGAGGCGGTTCCTGCCTGTTACCCGATAGATCTGGGTCACATTGTCATCGGCATCAAGCCGTGCTACCACCTCATCAAAGCAGTCCGGCTGAGTCTCCAGCTCAAAATAGCAGGATACGGCTCCGCTGATCTTCTGAGGATCGATGACAGTGGTGTATTCCTCTATGATGCCCCTTTCCTCCAGCGATTTGATCCTGGCCTTTACTGCGACTCTTGATAGGCCTATGGCCTTTCCGATATCCGAATAGGACATGCGGGCATTTTTTATCAGCAGCTCTGCTATCTGCCTGTCGGCTTCATCCAGTCCGTCTAAAAACATGGCTTATCTTCCTTAACTGTGAACATAAATCCCTGTGCGGGTCATTCATATCATAAGCTTTCATTTATCAAAGCGCAAGAGAATGTTGACAAATAGTGAGAAAGATATTATATTTTGTTGCGAAACGAAAGCTATAAATTACGTTACGTAATATCACTTGTCATAAATCAGCCATCTGAGGGGGATGTATGGAAAAGGGAAGAGATACGGAGACAATACTGAAAAAAGGGGACCTGACACAGGGACCTGTCATGAAGTCCATGCTTCTGTTTGCAGTGCCGATGATACTTGGAAATCTGCTTCAGCAGTGCTACAACGTGGCGGATACTCTTATAGTCGGCCAGTTCCTGGGCCCCAATGCCCTTGCAGCAGTAGGCTCGGCCTATACTCTCATGACCTTCCTTACGTCGATCATGCTGGGTCTTAGTATGGGAAGCGGAGCCCTTTTTTCCATACGTTTCGGCGAACGGAATTATGATGGCCTTAAGGAGGCCATGGCCGCATCATTTGTACTGATAGCAGCCATATGCCTGGCTCTTAATATACTGGTATTCGTATTTATAGATGAGATACTCTGGTTTCTGAGGGTCCCCGATGAGGTCTGGGATATGATGAGAGAGTATCTTCTGGTCATATTTTACGGACTGATAGCCACCTTTCTCTATAATTACTTTGCATCCCTGCTTAGGGCCATAGGTGATTCCAGGACGCCGCTTATATTCCTTGCCATATCAGCAGTGATGAATATCTTTCTGGATCTCTGGTTTGTAGTGGGCCTTAAGAGGGGTGTGGCCGGTGCTGCCGAGGCCACGGTCATCTCCCAGTATGTGTCCGGAGTTGGACTTATGCTGTTTACCTGGTTTTTTAAGAGGGAGCTTCGTCCGGAAAAAAGACATATGAGGATACGGAGAGCCTGTCTTTCGGAGATATCAGGATTTTCCCTTCTTACCTGTATCCAGCAGTCGGTCATGAATCTGGGCATACTTATGGTCCAGGGACTTGTGAACAGTTTCGGGCCTGCGGTGATGGCTGCCTTTGCGGCTGCAGTCAAGATCGATTCGTTCGCCTACATGCCGGTCCAGGATTTTGGAAATGCATTTTCCACCTTCATTGCTCAGAACTATGGCGCCAGGGAGGCTGAAAGGATAAGAGTGGGCCTCAAGGGAGCCGTCATTACGGCAGTCATATTCAGTCTGGCAGTATCTGCTCTGGTTTTTATATTTTCTCCTCAGCTAATGCTTATATTCGTGGATGCCTCGGAGGCCGGGATCATAGCTGAAGGCGTGAGGTACCTGAGGACAGAAGGGGCATTTTACTGCGGCATAGGCTGCCTTTTTCTGCTTTACGGACTCTATCGTGCCCTTGGAAAGCCCGGGATGTCAGTGGTCCTTACTGTTATATCCCTCGGTACGAGGGTGGCCCTTGCCTACATCCTTTCAGCGATTCCCGCTATAGGAGTGGTAGGCATCTGGTGGTCGGTGCCCATAGGCTGGTTCCTTGCGGATGCAGCAGGGCTTGCCTACTATATGATCAATAAAAACAGGCTGACGATCTGAAAAAAAAGAAGGCCCGGGCCAGACCCGAGCCTTTTTTGCTACTTCTCAGATCAGAAGCATCATGAGAGGTACGGTGATAAGAGAGATCAGAGTAGTGGTGACCACGCATCGAGAGGCGAAATCCGCATCGAGTCCGTATTTGACGGACAGAAGCACAGAGGTGCTTCCTGCCGGCATGCCGGTAAGAATCATGGAAATGCCGGTAAGCATCTGGGAGGCTCCTATGGCCCTGAGTATGCAGAGAGCTATCAGGGGAAGGGCTATGAGCCTTATGAACGTAAGCCAGAGGATCGCAGGCTCTACCATGGAGGAAAGCTTAAGGTCCACGAGCATGGTCCCTATGATGAACATGGAAAGGGGAGTGGTGATGTCTCCGATGTCACTGATGGCGGTATCCATGAAGCCGGGAAGGCTGATGCCTGCAAACTGGCGTATGAGGCCAAGTATCACGGCTATGATGCAGGGGTTGAGGAATATCTTTTTTGCGCTCTCCTTAAGGGAAGAATGGGTAAACAGGGATATGCCTGCAGTCCACATGGCTATGCGGTTTGGGATTATGAAGATCGAGGCAAAATAGAGGCCGTCATCGCCGAAAACAGAGCTTACCATGGGCATGCCGAGGAATCCTGAATTGTTTACCAGAGTGGTATACTGGAGTATGGAGCGCTTATCCTTAGGAAAACGGTTATAGAGGAGCTTTCCGCAGGTAAAGGAAAGCACGGTGATACAGAGCGCCACAAGGAAACAGAGCTCCGCATCATGGATCACATCGGCAGTGAGCTCCTTGTTAAAGGAGGCAAAGGTCATGCAGGGCAGGGTGATATTCAGTATGAGATCCGTCAGCTTCTGCTTGGTATGGCCATCGATTATCTGTTTTTTAGAGCAGAAGAGCCCGATGCCTATGTAGATCACAAGTATCAGCTGAGTGTTCAGCATTTTGATAAAGCTGTCCATAATAATCCCGCCTTTCACATGCAGCATATACTATATATGTATCATTATAAGGAATGTTAAATATTAAGCATACTTCAAAATACTTAGTATATAAGCGGATTTTCCGATAGAGGAGGGCCCGCAGAAAATTTTCGATAAAATCGATTGACAGCCCGGACATTTTAGGTTATACTATCGGTCGTGTCGACGGAATGTTGAAAGCGACATCACGCTCGAGGCGTGGCTCAGTTTGGTAGAGCGCTGCGTTCGGGACGCAGAGGTCGCGTGTTCGAATCACGTCGCCTCGATTAATGGCCTTGTAGTCAAGCGGTCAAGACGTCGCCCTCTCACGGCGAAGGCCCGGGTTCGATTCCCGGCAAGGTCATCAAGCCTGTCAGTTATCTGGCAGGCTTTTTTACTGCTCTTTTTTCTGATATAATGGGCAAAGAACGAATGGAGGAGATAATCATGACATATGATCTTATCATAGTGGGCGCGGGCCCTGCAGGGCTTGCTGCCGGCATATATGCGGGCAGATACATGCTTAATACCCTTATCATTGAAAAAGCTCAGGACGGAGGACAGATATCCCAGACTGCGGAGATAGAGAACTATCCCGGACTTAGGACCGATGTGGAGGAGAGCGGACTCAGCCTTACCGAGCGCATGACCGAACAGGTAAAGCGCTTCGGCGCAGAGAGGGTGCTTGACGATATCGTTTCCTATGAGCTTTCCAGTGACGTAAAGAAGCTTACCGGACTTTCCGGAAGGACCTATGAGGCCAGGGCGGTCATCCTTGCCATGGGAGCTCATTATCGCAGCATAGGCTGTAAAAATGAGGATAAATTCAGGGGCATGGGCATATCCTTCTGTGCCACCTGTGATGCCAACTTTTTCAGGGGACTGGATGTCTATGTGGCAGGGGGAGGAGATTCTGCCATAGAGGAAGCGATCTATCTTACGAAGTTTGCAAGGAAGGTCACTGTCATTCACAGGAGGGACCAGCTTCGGGCTGCAAAGTCGATCCAGGAAAAGGCCTTTGCCAATGATAAGCTGCATTTCATATGGGACAGCGTGGTGGATGAGGCCTGCGGCACCGATGTGCTGAGCGGACTGGTGATCAGAAATGTAAAGACCGGAGAGCTTACCCGTCTGGATGCAGATCCTGCTGACGGCATGATAGGACTGTTCGGATTCCTTGGCATGATACCCAATACCGAGGGACTTGAAGACAGCGGTATAGAGCTTGCTGACGGATATATAGCGGCCGATGAGACTACAAGGACCAACATCACCGGAGTATTTGCAGCAGGAGACATCAGAAAAAAGGAACTCAGACAGGTAGTGACTGCGGTCTCTGATGGAGCCGTGGCAGCATTTCAGGCTGAAAGGTATCTGGCAGGATGATAAATATCAGCAATGCAAAAGTAAAGCTCATAAAGGGCAGGGGCAGGAGCCTCAAGTCGGGCGGAGCCTGGGTCTACGATAATGAAATCGACAGTATCGAGGGCACATATGAAAACGGGGATATAGTTGAGATCCATGATTTTGATGATTATTTCATGGGCTATGGATTTATCAATGACCATTCAAAGATCCGGGTCAGACTGCTTTCACGCTGGAAGGAGGATATCCCCGGGCCTGAGCTGCTGGAAAAGAGGGTGCGTGCAGCCTGGGAATACAGAAAGAGCGTTATTGATACCTCTTCCTGCAGACTGATCTTCGGTGAGGCGGATTTTCTCCCCGGCATAGTCATAGATAAGTTTTCAGATGTACTGGTGGTAGAGTCTCTGGCCCTTGGCATAGACCGGATGAAGGAGGAGATCCTGGAGACCCTCAGGAAGGTACTCCTTGAGGATGGCATTAGCATACGCGGAGTATATGAGCGAAGCGAGGCCAGAGTCAGGCTCAAGGAGGGCATGGAACCCAGAAAGGGATTTATCGGAGAGCCTTTCGATACGGATGTGGAGATAGAAGAGAACGGGCTTAAATTTCTTGTGGATGTGGCTGAAGGACAGAAGACCGGATATTTTCTGGATCAGAAATGTAATCGAGCGGCCATAAGAAGGATCTGCAGGGGCAAGAAAGTACTTGACTGCTTTACCCATACCGGCACCTTTGCCTTGAATGCTGCGGCTTCGGGAGCCTCTGAGGTCACAGCCGTGGACATCTCAG
>DVNQ01000047.1 GCA_018714245.1 Candidatus Avilachnospira avicola | reverse complement strand
AAATGCTCATGTGCCATAAAGTAACACACAAGAATTTGATAGACGGCAACCCTCTATTCCGTACTTTTATCAGCAAAAAAGCTATCCCGCCCATGATATTCGCTTTTGATGATTTCAGCCATATCCTCTGGGCTTTCTTTACAGCCGCTTTTTAGCCAAAGTTTTATAATTTGTGTAATGCCTGCTTTGAAAAATTCCATGTGATATTCAATAAATCTGTTCTGAAAATGCTCACGGGCAAGATTAGTATCATACCGGAAAATTTTATAGTTGTTATCATATCCCAGCTTGAAATAAGTCTTGTAAAAAATTTGATTATCTTTTATGTGCCGGAACAATTTCAGATAGTCGTTACTGTTGAAGCCTTGCGTGATTTCCTCGCGATACAAATTAAATACCTCGCTTTCCAGCTTATCCCGTATTGCGTCAGCTAACCCATAAATATCCGTGTAATTTGCGTAGAATGTGGTTCTGTTCAGTCCGGCGTGTTTGCAAATATCCGATACGCTGATTTCATTCAGCTCTTTTGTTTGGAGTAACTCAATAAAAACTTTCTCAATACGCTCCATAGACTCTTTTTTTCGCTTATTATTTGGCGTATTCATAAAGACCTCTTTATCTCAACAGTTGTTGATAAATTGATGATTGTTTTTTGCCTACAACCTCATTATACTTGATTTGTAATAAAACAACAACTGTTGTTCTAATGTTTTGGAGGTGCTTATCAGATGAAAAAAAGTAGTTTTGTAGCGATGGTATTAGGAACGGTGAGTGTTGTTCTGTTTGCGTTGGGAATGTGCATGGCACTTATCCCGGAATGGAACGCTTTTAAGCCGGGTGTCATTTTCGGTTGTGTCGGTCTGCTTCTCGGTCTTATTACACTGATTGTTTGGCGAAAGATGGAACATAAGGAGCCGCTCCATATTACTGGCAAAACCGTTCTGACCGTTATTGTCGGTGTCGTGGGTGCTCTGGCGCTGGGCGTTGGGATGTGTTTCAGCATGGTATGGGGCAAAATGGTTATGGGTGTTGTAATCGGGCTTATTGGAATTGTCATTCTTCTTTGCCTGATCCCGTTGACAAAAGGCATTAAAGATTGAAGCCGACGCAGAAAGCCTTATCACTGCTCAATAAAACAGAAACAGGCAAAAGGATTGCGTCCAGCAAGCGTTATCGTATCATCCTATCAGCTACGGCGTCCCTTGCATTCAATTTGCTCTACGCTTTATATCACCTTTTGCTCGGCATTTTGAACCTTTCCCTCTGGTTTATTGCCATGTGCGCTTTTTATGGTATTTTAGCTACAGCGCGGTTTTCTGCGGTATTGTGTGAGCGAAATCATCAAAAATCACCAGATAACGATACAGAATTGTTTGTGATGAAGCTATCCGGCTTACTATTGGTCGTATTGGGCGTTGTGCTTGCAACAGTCAATTATCTTAGCCTGTCACAGAATATTGCTACACAGCATGAAGAAATCATGATGATAACGATTGCCGCTTACACCTTTTACAAAATTACAATGGCAATAGTAAAGGCAGTAAAGCAACACAAAAATCCATCCCCGCTATTAAGGGCAATACGGAATATCGGATATGCAGAAGTAGCTGCTTCCATACTTACATTACAACGCTCTATGCTGGTTTCTTTCGGTTCCGTGAGTGGCGAAAATATCCACTTTATGAACGTAGTCACCGGAGCCGCTGTATGTTTGTTCGTGTTGATACTGGGCTTGTCAATGATTAAAACATCAAAAGGAAAGGAACCTGATATATGGCAAAATCAAAACTTGTAGAAACAAATGAGAAAATAGCAAAGAAAGTTGTTGACACATATCAAAAAATCGAAGATACGGTTGTCGGCGGCTACACCAAAATTGAGGACGCTTTTGTTGACCGCTATTTGACGAAAGAAGGAGAAAGTGTTGAAGAAGCAAAAGCGCGATTAAAGCGTGAACAAAATGCACGCCAGTAATTAGCAAAGCCAGCCGAGCCAGCGGGCGGTCAAGATGAACGGCGCATACGCGCCGCCGCCCCTTGACTGCTCTGGAGGAATGAAATGTGCAAATTTCGGCCCCTTATGGTATAATCAGCAAGATAAAAACCATTCGAAAAGGGACGCGAACATGATGACGAAGGTTTTATTTGTTTGCCACGGCAACATCTGCCGCTCGCCGATGGCCGAATTTGTTATGAAGGCTCTGGTAAAGGAACGGGGCATTGAGGATGACTTTTATATCGAGTCTGCGGCGACCAGCTCCGAGGAGCTTGGTAATCCTGTCTATCCTCCCGCAAGGAGGAAGCTTCTTGAGCATGGCATCGATCCGGACGGAAAGACTGCCCGCAGGATCATAAAAAAGGACTATGAGGACCATGACTATCTCATAGGCATGGACTACTGGAACCTGAAAAACATGGAGAGGGCATATGCAGGGGATCCGGAGCATAAGCTTCATCTGCTCAGGGACTTTACCGATACACCCGGGGAGATAGATGATCCCTGGTATACCGGAGATTTTGACACGGCCTATGCGCAGATAAAGAAGGGCTGTGAGGGACTTCTTGATCATATCCTGAAGGAGGGTGAACTGAGGTGAATAATGACAGGCTTAAGGTACTGTTTGTGGGAAACAGCCATACATATTTCAATGACATGCCGGAACTTTTCTCAAGGATGTGCAGGGCCGGAGCAGACCTCAATGCGGAACCTGTCATGCTGAGCCATCCTTCAAGGACCCTGGAGTGGCACCTGAGGGAATATTATGAGCTACGTTTCAACCTTTTATACGGACATTATGATTACTGCATCATACAGCAGGCCGCCCACCCCTTTCCGGGGAAAGAGGAGACCTTAAGGGACATAGCCAGGATAGAGGAGCTCTGCAGGAAGGGAAGGACCCAGCCTGTCATAGTGGAGACCTGGGCTGAAAAGAGGGCTCCCGAACATCAGGCCATCATGAATGAGACCTATCATGAGGCTGCTGATGAACATGATTCTCTTCTTGCTCCGGTGGGAGAGGTATGGCAGTCCATGATCCTTAGGCATCCCGAGACAGAGCTTTACTGGAAGGATGGAGAGCATGCCTCACCTTATGGGGATTATCTGATAGCCTGTGTGCTTTACAGAGTGATCACGGGAAAGGAGGCTTCCGGGCTTCCGGATGTGGGGATAGACTTCCTCAAAGGACTGGAAGCAGGGCCGGATGCGGGACTTGCCATAGAAGATAAATCTGAGCTTCTGGAGAGCCTTGACCCGGAATGCTGCAGGCAAATAAGGCACGAGACCGACAGGATCTGCGGAGCACTCTGAAAGCCCTTGAAATTTTGTGAAATTTTTGATTATTTTCCGTTTAACCTCTAACACTTTTCTTTTACTCGTGTTATAATTAAACGGAATTTTGTTTTTTTTCATAAACAAAGTATATGTAAATGGAGGAACGTGTATGTCTTACAATGATACGACTGCTCATAAGAGGATAGCATCTATCCTTGATGAAGGCAGTTTTGTGGAGATCGGAGCGTACGTGACGGCAAGAGACGCTGCCTCTGATCCGAGTGAAGAAGCATACGGAGACGGTGTCGTTACCGGATATGGTACTATCGGCGGCTGCCTCATGTACGTGTATGCCCAGAACCCGGACTATGCAGGCGGATCCCTCGGGGAGATGCATGCGGCAAAGATCGCAAAGATCTATGACCTTGCCATGGATATGGGAGCTCCCGTGCTTGCACTGCTTGACTGTGCAGGCGTAAGGCTCTCAGAGGGCATTGATTCCCTTCAGAGTTTTGGAACCCTTTTCAGGAACCAGTCCAGGGCCTGCGGGGCAGTGCCTCAGATCACTGTGGTTTACGGCAACTGCGGAGGAGGACTTGCAGTCAGTGCTGCCATGTCTGATTTCGTATTTATGGCTGAGAGCGCTAAGCTCTTCCTTACAAGTCCCAATGCAGTAAAGGGCAACTACGAAGGAAAGTGCGATACAGCAGCAGCCAAGTTCCAGTCTGAAAAAGTCGGAGTCTGCGATGCGGTAGGCTCTGAGGCAGAGATAGCCAAGGAAGTAAAGGAGCTCGTTGCCATGCTTCCCGAGAACTACCTGGATGACTTTTCAGCCACTGAAAATGCTGACAGCCTCAACCGTTCCGTTGCCGGCATAGACAAGGCCGATAAGGCTGAGATGATCAGGATGATCGCTGATGACGGAAAGTTCTTTGAAGTAAAGAAGGATTATGGAAAAGAGGTTGTTGCCGGTCTTATAAGGATAGGCGGCAATACTGTCGGAGTAGTGGCAAATGCAGACGGAAAGCTCGGATATCTCGGAGCAAGGAAGGCTGAGAAGCTCATAAGCTTCTGCGATTCCTTCGGAATCCCTGTGCTGACACTTGCTGACGTGGACGGCTTCTGGACCTGTGAGGAAAATGAAAGAAACCTTTCAGTACGCCTTGCTGAGCTTATAGATGCTTACTCGGCTGCATCAGTTCCCATGGTGACCGTAGTTACGGGACATGCTTACGGAACTGCAGGCATAGCAATGGGCTCCAAATCCCTTGGCGCCGATGTGGTCTATGCATGGAAGTCTGCAAAGGTAGGCCTTATGGATGAGAGCCTCCTTAAGGATATCGACGAGAGCTTTGATAAGTCTAAGAATACTGCCCTTTACAGTGCAAAGAGGGGCTATGTGGATGACATCATCGATCCCGCAGAGACCAGACAGAGAGTGGCTGCTGCCCTTGAGATGCTTTATACCAAGGCATTTGATGCATAAGACAGCAGCAAAAGCATATTATAAGAGGTGATCGCATGAAAGAAAGATTTAAAAAGATCCTTTTGACACTGGTGATGTCTCTTGCGATGCTTTCTCTCTTCGGCTGTGCACAGCAGAGCACCGTCGAGCCCATGACCCCTGAGACTGAAGCTTCTATCGGATATCTGGCTGACAGCATGTTCCAGCAGATCATCAGCATGTCCGACGAGGATGTGCAGGACCTGATAGATGCATATTCAGAGCAGCAGGATACGATCATGGTCAACGGACTCAATGCATGGCTGTCGTCAGAAGAGGATCTTGGAGAGTTTGTGGGTGTCAAGAGCACCGAAGTCACTCAGGACAGTGCGGGTGACTACACCGCCAGCATACTTGCCGAGTTTGAGCAGAGAGACTGTGAGTTCACCCTTGGCGTAAACAGGAGGATGACAAAATATACCAACCTGGGATTCTCCCCGGTCTACACCATGAATGAGCTCATGATGGAAGGCCTTGGAAATCTCGTCATAGGCATGGGAGTAGTGTTCGTAGTACTTATATTCCTTGCCTGGGTCATCAGCCTTTTCAAGTACATACACGTATTTACGGATAAAGCTGAAAAGAAGCATGAAGCAGAGGAAAAGAAAGCGGAGCCAGTGATCGCAGCTCCTGCAGCCCCTGCACCTGCAATGGCTCCCGTGGCCGCAGCATCTTCTGATGAGGAGATGGCAGTGGTGCTTGCCATGGCCATAGCTGCCTATGAAGAGGATACCGGAAGGCATTATGAGGAGCTCCAGAACGGCATTACGGTACGTAAGCTCAGAAGGGGCCGCAGATAAAGGCTTCCTCTAAAAACATTTTTCTGAATAAACCTAAATTATATCGGAGGAAAGATATGAAGAACTATACGATCACAGTAAACGGAAATGTTTATAACGTAACCATAGAGGAAGGCGCTTCTGCAGCACCCGCAGCAGCACCTGCACCCAGAGCGGCAGCTCCTGCACCTGCCCCTGCACCGGCTCCTGCTCCTGCAGCACCCGCAGCAGCTCCTGCACCCGCACCTGCTCCCGCAGCACCCGCCGGAGCTCAGGGCGCCATCAAGGTTGAGGCTCCCATGATCGGTAAGATCCTCGCAGTAAAGGTTAAGCCCGGACAGGCAGTAAAGAGGGGTGAGCCCGTAGTAGTTCTTGAGGCCATGAAGATGGAGAACGATATCGTTGCTCCTCAGGACGGCGTTATAGCTACAATCGACTGCAAGGAGGGAGACCAGGTAGAGTCAGGAGCAGTACTTGCTACTCTTAACTGATATCCAGGCAGGCGTAACTAAAAAAGACCGGAGGAAATAATAATGGATTTAGCAAGTACATTTTCTAATCTGGTTGGGCAGACTGCTTTCCTTGGGCTTACGGTAGGCAATTATATCATGATACTGGTTGCTTTCCTGTTCCTTTGGCTGGCTATAAAGAAGGGGTTTGAGCCTCTGCTCCTTATCCCCATATCCTTTGGTATGCTGCTTGTAAACATCTATCCCGACATCATGCTTTCCGCGGAGGAGAGTGCAAACGGGACAGGCGGTATGCTCTGGTATTTCTTTAAGCTGGATGAGTGGACCATACTTCCGTCACTTATATTCATGGGCGTTGGCGCCCAGACGGACTTCGGGCCCCTGATCGCGAACCCCAAGACCTTCCTGCTCGGCGCAGCAGCACAGTTTGGTATATACATGGCTTATTTTGTAGCCATTTTCCTTGGATTTACCGGAAGACAGGCGGCAGCCATTTCCATCATCGGAGGAGCTGACGGCCCTACATCCATATTCCTGGCAAACAAGCTGGGTGAGTCAGGACTTCTTGGCCCCATAGCCGTTGCGGCATATTCCTATATGGCTCTGGTGCCCGTCATCCAGCCCCCTATCATGAGGGCAATGACCACCAAGGAAGAGCGTATGATCCATATGGACAACCTGAGGCCCGTATCCAAGCTTGAAAAGATACTCTTTCCCATAGTGATCACCGTTGTGGTCTGCATGGTGCTTCCTTCCACGGCTCCCCTTGTGGGCATGCTCATGCTGGGCAACCTCTTCAAGGAGTCGGGAGTCGTTAAGCAGCTTACGGAGACGGCAGCTAATGCCATGATGTATATTGTCGTTATACTGCTGGGCACATCAGTAGGAGCAACAACTTCGGCAGAGGCATTCCTCAATGCCGATACCCTCAAGATAGTATTCCTCGGACTGATAGCCTTTGCCTTCGGTACTGCGGCAGGAGTACTTCTTGGAAAGATCATGTGCAAGCTTACTCACGGCAAGATAAATCCTCTCATAGGATCAGCCGGAGTTTCAGCGGTGCCCATGGCAGCCCGTGTATCCCAGAAGGTGGCCACTGAGGATGATCCCACCAACTTCATCCTTATGCATGCCATGGGACCCAACGTGGCAGGAGTTATCGGAACAGCGGTTGCAGCCGGTACCTTCATGGCTGTGTTCGGAGTAAAATAAACTAATAATTGGTTCATATATTTGGAGGAGATAAAATGGCTGAAATTGAAAAAAAGCCGGTAAAGATAGTTGAGACCGTCCTTCGTGATGCTCACCAGTCTCTGATCGCCACACGTATGCCCACCGAAGAGATGCTGCCCATCATCGACAAGATGGATCAGATCGGCTACTATGCAGTAGAGTGCTGGGGCGGAGCTACCTTTGATGCTTCACTTCGTTTCCTCAAGGAAGATCCCTGGGAGAGGCTTCGTAAGCTTCGTGCAGGATTCAAGAATACAAAGCTTCAGATGCTCTTCAGAGGACAGAACATTCTTGGATACAATCACTATGCCGATGACGTTGTAGAGTACTTCGTACAGAAGTCCATCGCAAACGGTATTGATATCATACGTATATTTGACTGCCTCAATGATCTGAGGAACCTTGAGACTGCGGTAAATGCCACAAAGAAGGAAGGCGGACACGTTCAGGTAGCGATGAGCTACACCCTCGGAGAAGCCTATACCCTTGATTACTGGAAGGATCTTGCAAAGCGTATCACAGATATGGGCGCAGATTCCATCTGCGTAAAGGATATGGCAGGACTTCTGCTTCCTGCAGAGGCTGCAAAGCTTGTAAAGGCCCTCAAGGAGGTCACCGATCTTCCTATAGACATGCATACCCACTATACCTCAGGCATGGCTTCCATGAGCTATCTGAAGGCTATAGAGGCAGGTGCGGACATCATAGATACCGCATGTACGCCGTTTGCCCTTGGTACATCACAGCCTTCCACCGAGGTCATGGTAAAGGCCCTTCAGGGCTCAGACCGTGACACAGGACTTGATGTGGACAAGCTTATCGAGATCTGCAACTACTTCCAGCCTTACAAGGAGGAGTGTATAAAGAGCGGACTTCTCAGCACCAAGGTCATGAGCGTTGACATCAACACCCTTAAGTATCAGGTGCCCGGCGGCATGCTTTCCAACATGGTCAAGCAGCTTGCGGATGCCGGAAAGTCAGACAAGCTTACAGAGGTGCTTGAGGAGATCCCCAGGGTACGTAAGGACTTCGGAGAGCCTCCGCTGGTTACCCCTTCCTCACAGATCGTTGGAACCCAGGCCGTTATGAATGTCCTTATGGGTGAGCGCTATAAGCTTGTTCCTAAGGAGTCCCATAAGCTTGCCAAGGGTGAGTTCGGACAGAGCCCGAGGCCCATGAATCCTGAGGTGCAGAAGAAGATCCTCGGAGATGAGGAGCCCATTACCTGCCGTCCTGCAGATCTTATAGAGCCTCAGCTTCCCAAGTTCGAGGCAGAGATGGCAAAGTGGAAGAGACAGCCTGAGGATGTGCTTTCCTACGCACTGTTCCCTGCTGTTGCAAAGGAATTCTTTGAGTACAGGGATGCTCAGGACAGCGGCATAGACAAGACAAAGGTAAAGGACGGAGCATATCCGGTATAAGGAATGCTTTTCTTTCGAAAGTCTTACGTTAGTCTAAGGATTAAATTAATCATATAGACAAAGTTTTTTGCCAAATTTATAATAAACACCGTACAGTGAGGAACTGTACGGTGTTTTTATAATGCAAAAAGCAAGGGACATATATGGTGAAACTTCTGAATAAAAGATGCATATCCGCATTTCTGGCAGCTTGTCTGTGTTTTCAGACAGGCTTTTTGCCGTTTACGGACAGCCTTGTGCTGAAATCACAGGCTGCATCCTGGACAGGCTATGTAAATGCGGACAGGATGAACGTAAGATCAGGACCAGGCACCACATACAGTGCAGTGGGAGTGCTTACGGACAATGCCCAGGTTGCCGTGATCTCAGAGACCAGGGGCAATGAAGGCTATACCTGGTACCAGATAAGCTATGGCAACGGACAGACCGGATATGCCAGAAGCGACTATATCGAGCAGCAGGTCATTTACAGTGCCTCTGATTCCAATTTTGAAAACTGGATGAATCAGCAGGGCTTTCCTGAGAGTTATAAAAACGGGCTCAGGGGGCTCCATCAGAAGTATCCCAACTGGGTGTTTACCGCACAGCATACGGGACTTGACTGGAATACGGTCATAACCGAAGAGTCCAAGGTCGGACGCAACCTTGTGGGACGGGAGTCCATCTCCTCCTGGAAGTCTACCGCGGACGGAGCCTTTGACTGGGCAGCCGACTCCTGGCCCGGCTTTGACGGATCTGCATGGAATGCGGCATCCAGCGAGATCATTGCCCATTATATGGATCCCAGGAATTTCCTGGATGAGGAATACATTTTCCAGTTTGAACAGCAGTCTTATAATGCTTCGACCCAGACCAGGGATGGGCTGATGCAGCTCATCAGCGGTACCTTTCTTGACAATGAGGTGGTGGTGCCGGTAAACGGAAGCTCGGTCCAGGCAGGTACGGTCATAGAAAATAATGGATACGGCTATGCCGATAAGACCTATGGCTTTTTGGGCGGTACGCCTGGAAATGCGGTAAGCGGCAGTGGAAACAGCTCATCAGTGACAGGACCGGGCACAGGTTCCTCGGGTCAGAGCACTGGAGGAGGCCCGGGTGTGACCTATGGTCCCGGAGTCAGCGTGGATACTGAAGGCTATGTCAACAGCGGACCCGGAGTAGGGCTCAGCGAGGCAAAAGAGCAGAAGAAGGATTCTGTTTTTTCTGCACTTGCGGATGGACTCTTTGAGCTTACAGGAGGGATGACTGCCTACGCTGCAGGCTGGAAGAAGATATCTGACGCCCCCCTTCAGTGGGTCTATGAAAATGATGACGGATCAAGGCTTTCCGGAGGCTGGTTCTGGCTTGACGGAAACAACGACGGCATCGCCGAATGCTATTATATATATGATGACGGTATCATGGCCTACAGTACTACCATTGACGGCTATATAGTCGATGAGGAAGGAAAGTGGGTAAACGAATACGGAGTAACATTTACAAAAACGACGGAAACTGCTTCGAGCACCGGTGAAACTGCAGCTTCGGTAAGCGGGCAGGAAAGCAGCATAGTTACTTCCGAGGGACCCGGATCCGCAGCAGTTACGGAGACGAGTGCTGCTTCCCAGGGAACGGTCGCGGCTCCCGGCATGACGGCTGAGGGCTCAACGGCTGCGGTTCAGGATGGAACCACGCCTCAGCAGACCCAGCAGATGCAGCAGACCCAGGCCAAGTATTCGGAGCCAATGAAGCTTGTAAGCTATGCCGATATCATCATGGAGGCGGCAAAGCAGTCCGGAGTAAGTCCCTATGTCATAGCAGCCATGATCCTTCAGGAGCAGGGTAAGGGGACCTCAGACAGCATATCAGGCACACATGGGGCATATCCCGGCATATATAATTATTTCAACCTCGGAGCCTATGCCCATGACGGTATGGGAGCCGTTGATGCAGGCCTCAATTATGCTGCACAGAGCGGAACCGGAAACCGGCCCTGGAACACCATAGAGAAATCGATCGTTGGAGGCGCGATACTTTACGGCGCTAACTATGTCAATGCGGGACAGGACACATTTTATCTTAAGAAGTTCAATGTGCAGGGCACGAACCTTTATCAGCACCAGTATATGACAAATGTGCCGGCAGCAGCTTCTGAGGGTGCAAAGGTGGCCGATGCCTATAATGACAGTATTAAGGCCACGGCACTGGTATTCAAGATACCTGTTTACAACAACATGCCTGATACCGCGTGTCCAATGCCGACGATAGACGGAAGCCCGAACAACAAGCTTTCCATGATAAATGTGGACGGCTATACATTAACGCCCACCTTCAGCATGGATACCACTCAGTACAGCCTGATAGTCGATAATGCGGTCACTGCGGTAAATGTATCCGCATCCCCGATAAACAGCAGGGCAGTAGTGAGCGGCACCGGTACGGTGGCTCTCAATATAGGAGTAAATACCGTAAAGATCAGTGTAAAGGCAGAAAATGGTTCTGTAAGGGATTATGTGATAAGCATAACCAGAAGGGATGGAGCCATAGGCAATATCGGATCTGAAAGCAGTGTGACTGCCGGAGCGGGAAGCTTTACGACGCCTCAGGATCCTGCAGGCCCCGGTACGGTGACCGGGCCCGGAGCTTCCATCGGTACGACGGGAGCTTCCGGAGGCTCTTCAGGCCAGGCAGCCCCGTCCGCTGGCGGATCGGACATGGTAGTAATCGGAAGTACTCCCCCGGGAGCATGAGCAGGCATAGGAGGATGATTTATGAGATCTATTAGGATATTTGATCGTGCGGCAAAGGCCCTCTGCATCATGATAATGAGCCTTGCCTTCGTCCTGACAGCCTATGCTGCTGACGGACAGATAACATTTTCAGACCCTCAGGCCCAGAGCGGTACTCAGGTCAATGTAACATTGAAGATCAGCGCTGACGAAGGCACCAGGCTTGCGGATGCCACCCTGACGCTTCATTATCCTCAGGATAAGCTGGAGTTTGTATCAGGTACGGATGCAAGCGGAGGTGCAGGTACGATCAGGGTACACGGAGTGACCAATGGAGCAGGCTCCAATGTGGTGGAGTACAACCTTGTATTCAACACCTCCCAGGCTGGTACTTATGATATAAGCGTGGACACCTATGAGGTATATGATGAGGACGGCGCAGCCATCAATGTGACCCATGTGGGTTCATCGGCGGTGACGGTAAATGCGGCAGAGGCCCTGTCCCAGAATGCCGATCTTACTTCACTTGAGGTAAGTCCTGGAGAGCTCACCCCTGCATTTGATCCTCAGATAACGGAATACAGCACCACCATAGGTGCATCAGTGGAGCAGCTTGGCATAAATGCCCTGACATCAGACCCTCAGGCTTCAGTCATCATCCAGAACAATGAAGCCCTTCAGATGGGGCTGAGCACGGTCACCGTAACGGTAACCGCGCCTGACGGACAGACGGTCAAGAACTATACCATAAATGTGGACAAGGTTGAGGGTGGACCTGAGACGCCTGTATCCGATGCGGAAGCAGAGATGCCTGAAACCGTGGAAGGAGTACAGCTCTCATCCAGAGGAAAGACCATCACCATCATGAATCCCGGTGCTGATGTGGCTATCCCTGAAGGATTTACCGAGGCTATCATCACCATTGACGGCCAGAGGGTACAGGGCTGGTTCTGGGGAGCAGATACGGATCCTGAGTACTGTGTGGTATACGGCATGAATGATCGGGGCGAGCTGAACTTCTACCGCTACGATCTGGAGGAGAAGACCATACAGAGATACTTCTCTGATCCCATGTCTGCAGATGCCGTAAGCAATGCAGAATACGGAGAGCTTCAGCAGAGCTACAATGAGCTCAGCTCCGGCTATGAACTCAGATTTGCAGTCATATGCGTACTTGCAGTCATATGTATGGTACTGCTTGCAGCAGTAATAGCCCTTTCCAGAAAGCTCAAGGGCATGGAAAGGGAGAAAAAGAGAAATCGGTCATTTGAAAGAAGAGAGGGATCCCAGGCACAGGCAGCTGAGAGCCTTAAGGAGACTCCGGTAAAGCCGGCGCCCGGAAGCGATATTCTTAGCCATGATTATGACATGGCACCGGAAGAGGACGGGGATGATATGGATGAGACCCAGGTCATATCCGAGCTTTCTGCCGGAAGGAGCAAGGGACAGGAAAAACCTGAGGAGAAGGGCTCCGATACTGATAATGAAGGAAAGAACGGAGACGATACCTTTGAGAGCTTCGACATCTGATCCAAAACCAAGTTTAGTATTTTTTAATACTTAATAAGAGCGATTTTATTGAAATAAAACTCCGACTGGGTTATATTTGACGCATGGCGTCAGGTATGCCCGGGCGGAGTTTTGATCCGTACGGGGAAGATTTTATTTTAAGACACTCTGTAAGATGAGGAGATGATATATAGATGGAACAGTTTACACAGAAGGCAAAGGAAGCCCTTCAGTTCGCATATGATGTGTCCGAGGAGCTTGGGCACGGATATGTGGGCTCAGAGCATCTGCTCTGCGGTTTGATAAGGGAACAGAGCTGCGTGGCGGCTCAGGTTCTCAATACTTTCAATATCAACGAAGCTACGGTCATGCCTCTGATAGAGAGACTGATCGCAGGCAGGGAGGTCATGGTCTCGGAAAACAGCGGCTATACTCCCAGCGCAAGACATATACTTGAGCAGAGCTGCCGGGAGGCTGCTTATTTCAGGTCGCCTCTCATAGGTACTGAGCATATACTCATTGCCATGCTCAAACAGCCGGACTGTGTGGCCGTAAGGATACTCAACACACTCGGAGCCAATGCCCAGGCCATATATCAGGAGACCATAGCTTCCATGGGCGAGGACATAGCAGAGCTGAGAAATGCTGAAACAGGCGCCGGAGAGAAAAAGAAGAGTTCTACGCCTACCCTCAATCAGTATTCCAGGGACCTTACAGAACTTGCATCCCAGGGAAAACTTGATCCTGTCATCGGCAGGAAAAATGAGATCATGAGGGTAGTCCAGATACTTTCAAGGAGAACCAAAAACAATCCCTGTCTCATAGGTGAACCTGGGGTCGGAAAGACGGCAGTCGTTGAAGGCCTTGCCCAGCTCATAGCCGATAACAGGGTGCCCGGGACAATCAGCGGCAAGAGGCTGCTCAGTCTTGACATAAGCGGTATGGTCGCAGGTTCGAAATACAGAGGAGAGTTTGAGGAGCGTATCAAGAGAGTGATATCCGAAGCACAGAATGACGGAGACGTGCTTCTCTTTATTGATGAGATCCATACCATCATAGGGGCAGGAGGAGCAGAGGGAGCTCTTGATGCCGCCAACATCCTGAAGCCTTCACTTGCAAGAGGGGAACTTCAGATCATCGGCGCCACCACGGTGGATGAGTACAGAAAGTACATAGAAAAAGACAGCGCCCTTGAGAGACGTTTCCAGCCGGTGATGGTGGACGAGCCCTCCGAAGAGGAGACCATGGACATCCTCAGAGGCATACGCCACAAATATGAGGAGTTCCATAACGTTGTCATAACCGATGAGGCGGTGGAGGCTGCCGTCAAGATGAGTGAGAGGTATATAAATGACCGTTTCCTTCCGGATAAGGCCATTGACCTTATAGATGAGGCTTCCTCAAAGCTCAGGCTACGCCTTACTTCCATTGAGGAACCGACGGATATCAGAAAGACGGAAAAGAATATAGGCGAGCTGGAGACAAAAAAGGAGCTTGCCATCATAGAGGAGGACTTTGAAAAGGCCTCCGAGCTTAATAAAAAGGAACAGAGGGCACGGAAAAAGCTGGAAAAGCTCAAGGCAGCCGAGGCACCTGCAGAAAATGAGAAAAAGCCTGAAGTCAGGGAAGCTGACATAGCGGACGTTGTGAGCAGCTGGACCAAGATACCGGTGCAGAAGCTTACCGAGGCGGAGTCAGTACGGATAAAGAACCTGGAAAGCATACTTCATGAAAGGATAGTATCCCAGGATGAGGCGGTAAAGGCAGTCTCCAGAGCCATAAAAAGAGGCAGAGTCGGCATCAAGGATCCGAAGAGGCCTATAGGCTCCTTCATGTTCCTTGGACCTACGGGAGTGGGAAAGACCGAGCTCTCAAAGGCACTTGCGGAGGCGGTATTCGGTTCGGAAAATGCCCTTATCAGGGTCGATATGTCCGAATATATGGAAAAGCACAGCGTCTCCAAGATGATAGGCTCTCCTCCGGGATATGTGGGATTTGAAGAGGGCGGACAGCTTTCCGAGAAGGTAAGGAGAAATCCTTACTCCGTGGTGTTGTTTGACGAGATAGAAAAAGCTCACCCGGATGTATTCAACATCCTTCTTCAGGTGCTCGATGACGGCTGCATAACCGATGCTCAGGGACGCAAGGTGGATTTCAAGAATACCATCATCATCAT
>DVNQ01000007.1 GCA_018714245.1 Candidatus Avilachnospira avicola | reverse complement strand
TATCTTAAGATGCTCTTTGATTCACTGAGGGAGCAGACCTATCCCTGCTTTGAGGTCATCGTCGCTGACGGCTCCGAAGGGGATCAGACGGTGAGGAAGGTGACGGAGAGCTATGCAGAAAAGGATGACCGTTTCCGCCTCCTGGATGTGGGAGGCAATAAGGGCATAGCCGACAATACAAATGCCGGACTTTCCGAGGCAAAGGGAGACTATATCGCCCTCTGCGACCATGACGATGAGCTCCCTCCCTATGCTCTCTATGAGGTGGCAGAGGCCATATCAGGGGAGCCCCAGGGCCAGTTCTTCTATACGGATGAGGATAAGGTGGACTTTGACGGCAGGGCGCTTTTTGAGCCGCATTTCAAGCCGGACTATGCTCCGGATCTCCTCTGCACCGTAAACTACATATGCCATCTTTCAGTCATAAGAAGGGACCTTCTTAACAGGGTGGGTGGTTTCAGAAAGGATTATGACGGGGCCCAGGACTATGATTTCTTCCTGCGCTGTACGGAGGAAGCATCAGGGACTGAGAAAGAAATGCTCCGCCGCTATCGTATATATATGGAAAGGATCTGCCATGGCAGGGACCTGGGAGAGCTGAAGCTTTCCGATGAGGAGATAAAGGATCTGGCCTCCTTCTGCGGAAGCCCGGAGGCCTCCGTAAGGAAGCTTCTTTCGGGGCGTTTCACCTCGGAGCGGATCATACACATACCCAAGGTCTGCTATCACTGGCGCTATCACAGGGGCTCGACCGCATCCGATCCCTCCTCCAAGCTCTATGCTTTTGAGGCAGGGGCAAGGGCCATAAGGGATCATTATAAAAGGCTGGGAGCGGAGGTGCCGGAGGTAGAAAAGGGAGTGACCTACGGTTTTTACCACAGCCGCTTTTCCATGCCGAAGGAAGGACCGCTCATATCCATCCTCATACCGAACAAGGACCACAGGAAGGATCTTGAGACCTGCATAAGTTCCATAGCGGAGCGTTCAGCTTATCGGAACATAGAGTTCATAGTCATAGAAAACAACTCCGAGGATCCGGAGACATTTTCATACTATAAGAAGCTTGAGGCGGAAGGCGGGCGGAGCGGCATGCCGATAAAAGTGGCGTACTGGGATCGGGAGTTCAACTACTCTGCGATCAACAACTTCGGTGCCGGATTTGCCAGGGGAGAGTACCTGCTTCTTCTAAACAATGATGTGGAGCTTCGGGAGCCGGATTCCATATGGGAGATGCTTTACTATGCCATGAGGGAGGATACGGGCATAGTCGGGGCAAGGCTCTGCTATCCGGATGATACCATACAGCATGCGGGAGTCATAGTCGGACTTGGAGGCATAGCCGGAGCAGCCTTTGTTGGCAGCCATGAAAAGGAAAATACCTATATGCACCGTATGATGTCCCTTCAGGATCTGTCTGCAGTGACTGCAGCCTGCCTCCTTACAAAAAAGGAGATATATGAAGCTGTGGGAGGGCTCTGCGAGGACTACGCAGTGGCCTTCAATGACATAGATTACTGCATGAAGGTAAGGAAGCTGGGGTTAAGGTGCGTATACGATCCCTATGCGGTCTTCTACCACTATGAATCCAAATCCAGGGGCCTTGAGGATACGCCTGAAAAGGTCCTGCGCTTTAACGGCGAGATAGCCATATTTGCAAACCGCTGGAAGGAGATACTGAAGGAGGGGGATCCTTATTATAATCCCAATCTGACGCTTCGGAAGGCTAATTTTGCGCTCCGGGATCTTACTAAGGAGCAGCCAGGGGAGCCCTATGAGCTGGAACTGGATGTGGAAAAACAGCTCAAGACCGTGCTTGCAGAAAAACGCCGGAGGGAAAAGTTCCCTAAAATTTAATAAAGTTTCAATAGCATTAACATTTTCACTCATGTATAATAGTCCAAAGTATTTGTCGAGGTATGTGCTTTTGTCGGATAGATGATAAAAAATAACCAGACAAAATTCAATTATCTGCACGTCCTGCTGGATGCCCTGGTGATCTGCCTCTCATATGCGGCGGCCTGGTATCTGATGATAGGCAGGAACCGTGGTCCGGGAGCGCCGGGTACACTTCCGATACATGTGTACTTCATGGCGCTCATCGTGATAGTTCCGGTATATCTGATACTTTATGCTTCTTTCGAGCTCTACGCGCCGAAACGAACGAAGTCGAGAAGGTCAGAGTTTGCCAATATCTGCAAGGCAAATATACTGGGGCTCATGCTGTTCACCTTCGTGCTCTTTGCCGGAAGGAACAGGCCCATAACCGGACCTTACCTGGTAAACTTCTCCACCAGGATGATCGTTGCCTTCTTCGGCATCAACATTGTGCTGGAGACTATTTTCCGGAATGTGCTCCGGACGGCGCTCTACCGCATAAGGGCAGGGGGATTCAACCAGAAGCATATCCTGCTCATAGGCTATTCCGATGCGGCAAGGGGCTTCATACAGAGAGTGGAGCAGAACCCGGAGTGGGGATATCACATATTCGGCATACTGGATGACGACCTTGAAAAGGGGAGCCTTGTGGGAGGCGTGCCGGTGCTCGGAGAGCTTACTGAGCTTCGGGGCATACTTGCGGCTAATTCCCTTGATGAGATAGCGGTCACGCTGCCACTTAACAAATACGAATACCTGAAGCCGGTGGTAAACATCTGCGAAAAATCCGGAGTGCACACCAAGTTCATACCGGATTATCAGAATGTCATACCTACCGTGCCCTATACCGAGGATATGGAGGGGCTGCCGATCATAAACATAAGGCACGTGCCCCTTACGGAGCCGGTAAATGCCTTTGCAAAAAGGCTTATGGACATAATCGGATCCCTGTTTGCGATAGTGCTGTTTTCGCCTGTCATGATCATCACTGCGGTGCTCATAAAGGCCACATCAAAGGGACCGGTGATATTTTCGCAGGAAAGGGTAGGGCTTCACAACCGCACCTTCAGAATGTACAAGTTCCGCTCCATGTACGTGCAGCAGCCGGATGAGGAGCGTACAAAATGGACCACCAGGGGAGATCCCAGGGTCACGCCGGTGGGACATATCATAAGACATACCAACATAGACGAGATGCCCCAGTTCTTCAATGTTCTCAAAGGGGACATGAGTCTTGTGGGGCCCCGCCCCGAAAGGCCTCAGTTCGTTGAGAAGTTCAGGGAGGAGATACCCCGCTACATGATAAAACATCAGGTAAGGCCGGGTATCACAGGCTGGGCACAGGTGAACGGATACAGAGGAGATACCTCCATACAGAAGCGTATAGAGCATGATCTCTACTACATAGAAAACTGGACCATGGGCCTGGATCTCAAGATACTGTTCATGACTATATTCAAGGGCTTTAAAAATGCATACTGACCGGTATGCAAAAGGCTGCAGGTAAGGCGCAGCCGGGCTCCGGGACGGAATTATGGGTTTTGACGACGATTTCAATAAGGATAAAAACAGGATAAACGGCCGGGAGGCTGACGAAGATCTTTTTGACGATGTGGAGATAGAGAGCGAGGAGCTCTTTCCCGAGAACGAGGATCAGGATATCAGCACAAACGGCAGTGACCATGGCGCCGATGAGGAGCCCTTCTTTGAGAGCGGTGAATCTGAGGACGGCTTTGAAAGCTTTGAAAGCGGGGCCCCGGACGACGAAGAGGATGACATAGTCGGAGACCTGGATATGGAGGACAAGCTCCTCCGCACCGGGATGGGACGCAGTGAAGGCCGCAGCGAGGGACGCAGGCACAGGCCCAGAGAACTGAATACCGCAGGCTCCGTCATGGATGGGCGCAGGCACCGTACTGAGCGGGACAAAAAGAAGGGATCCAGGATAAAGCGCATCATCATCTGCGCCATCGTAGAGCTTCTTACACTGTGCGTCATTTTCGGCTACGGATATGTGCTCCGTACCTTCAACCTCATGGCCAGGACCGAAGTGGACGTGGCCGCCGTGGAAAATGAAAACATTTCCATGGAAAAGAAGCAGGAAATGGAGGGCTACTGGAACATAGCCGTTTTCGGACTGGATGCATCCCAGCGCAATTCCGATGTGGTCATGATCGTAAGCATCAACCAGGACACGGGAGACATAAAGCTGGTATCCGTATTCAGGGATACCTATCTTAACATAAGCTCCAAGGACCAGTATAACAAGATCAATCAGGCCTATGCTCAGGGCGGGCCTGAGCAGGGCCTTGCGGCACTCAACAAAAACCTGGATCTGAACATCACAAGCTATGTGACCTTTAACTGGGAGACCATAGCCGAGATCATAAATCTGCTGGGCGGTGTGGATGACATCGACATTTCAAAGGCAGAGTTTTATTACATAAATGCCTATATCACGGAGACGGTACAGGAGACAGGCATAGCATCCTTCCAGCTCAAGAGCGCCGGCACCCAGCACCTGGACGGCGTACAGGCCGTGGCCTACGCAAGGCTGAGGCTCATGGACAGTGACTTTGCCCGTACCGAGAGACAGAAAAAGATCATCAAGGCCTGCTTCGAAAAGGCCAAGACGGTGGATTACTCCGTGCTGAACTACATCATGCTTACCTGCTTCCCAGAAGTGGAGACCAACATCTCCCTTGGCGAGGTGGTGAACATGGCACAGGGCATACTGAGATACAACATAGCCGATACGGGAGGATTCCCCTGGTCAAGAGGAGACGCCCGCATCCCCAACAAGGGAGCCTGCGTCATACCTACTACCCTGGAGTCCAACGTTGTCATGCTTCATGAGTTCCTGTTCGGCGATGAGAATTATCAGGTGTCCGATGCGGTACTCAGATATTCGGATAAGATCAAGCAGGATTCCAATCTCTATAAGGAAGGAAAGCCCATAGAGTCAGTGGCTACCGACCAGGGCGTCATCCAGAAGCCCAAGACTTCGGCTGCCGAGGAGGTGGATGAGGATGATGATGAGACAGAGGCACCCACGGAGAGGGAGCAGTCCACAGAGGGCTACACCTTCGGCGTGGATGAAGACGGAAGGCTCATCTATCCTACCGATGAAAACGGAGACTATGTGATCCCCACGGATGAAAACGGTGACGTGATCTATCCTACGGATGAGGACGGAAATGAGATCCGGGAGGGAGCCACCTACGGCACCAGGCCTGAGCGGCCTACGGACCTTGCGCCCATTGAATCCGAGGGGGATGCGGGATCTGAGATAGTGGATGATGACGGCAATGTACTTGGCACAAGCCCCACAAGGGAGACCGGAAGATATCCGGGAGACAGTACCAGGCCTACCGAGAACACAAGGCCCTCCGATAGCGATAGGCCAGGCGGCACGACCAGGCCCGTTGAAACAGATGCTGCAGGGCGTCCTATCATAAATAATAATGAAAATCCCGGCCCGGGAGAGACCACCACGGCTGCGAGAGAGACTTCCGGATCCTCAGAAAGGCCCGGCGGCGGCAGCTCCTCCGGAGAAAACCAGGGAAGCAGCATTACGGACATACCTGATGAGCCGGTGACCGTGCCTCAGACCACCACGGCTGCAAGCACCGTGCCTACCGCGCCCGCGGGATCCCAGCAGGGCCCCGGCGGCGGAAGTTCAGCTGCAGCCTCTGACGGCATGCAGAGCGTGACAGGGCCCGGAGTGTAAATAAAGATATCGGGAGAGGTCAGATGAAGAGCCTCTCCCGTTTCTGCGTAAAAGGGGGAAATGCCTGGCATAAGATCTGTACAGACCCTGCCATTAATAAGACTTCACAGAAATTTGTGAATTTGGACACAATTTAAACATAAAGCTAAGGTAAAACATAGCCATAACGATAAAGAAGAAAATGTCGTTTGACAGATATATAAACCAGATCTTAACAGAGGAGGAGATTTGAAACTATGAAAAGATGGATACAGATCATCGCTTCGGCCCTGGTCTTTGGACTGATCGCAGGAGGAGTCATGGTCGGGCTCAATGTAGCCGCAGACAAGGCCATAATTTCCGATGCGGGCAGCCTGCAGATAGAAGAGACTGTGCCTGAGACCTCAGAGACTGAGGCAGAACCTGAAAATGAAGAGGACAGAGACACTGATGACCGAGCTTCCGAAGCTGCAACGGCGAAAGAGGCCCTTGACGTGTCCGATATAGTAGAGGAGGCCATGCCTTCGGTAGTCAGCATCACCAACACGATGCTCATAACCCAGAGGGGTTATTCCAGCATCTTTGATTACTTCTACGGCGGCGGACAGGATTATCAGTATGAAGTGCCTGCTTCAGGTTCAGGAATCATCATCCAGCAGACGGATGACGTCCTGCTGATAGTTACCAACAACCATGTGGTAGAGGATTCAAATAAGCTTTCAGTTACCTTCGTGGACGGTACCACGGTGGATGCTGAGATAAACGGCACCGATTCCTCCATGGACGTGGCAGTCATCACCGTTCCTTTAAGCGACATTCCCGAAGAGACCCTGGATGCCATAAAGGTGGCAAAGCTTCACACTGAGGAAGACCTTGAGGTAGGAGAGGGTGTCATAGCCATAGGAAATGCCCTCGGTTACGGACAGTCAGTTACCGTTGGGTATATCTCAGCCCTTGACCGTGAGATCAAGACCGAGGAAGGCACCAACTCAGGCCTTATCCAGGTAGACGCAGCCATCAATCCCGGAAACTCCGGCGGAGCCCTCCTTAACATGGACGGCGAGGTCATAGGCATAAATGAGGCAAAGGCTTCCGGCACAAATGTGGAAGGCATGGGCTACTCCATCCCGATCTCAAAGGCTATGACAGTCATTGAGAACCTTTCCAAGGAAAAGATCCCCGAGGAGGATCAGGGAGCCCTGGGCGTATACGTAAGGACCATCAGCCAGTCAGCTTCCCAGATGTACAACCTTCCCGAGGGAGCCATGATCTCAGGCTTCTCGGATGAGGAGATGGAGGGCTATGAGGGCACGGAGCTTACTCCCAGTGCCGCAAAGGATGCAGGCCTTATGAAGAGCGATGTCATCACTGCAGTGGAGGGCCAGAAGGTAAGCTCAGGCGATGAGCTCCAGTCAGTCATAAAATACTATGCCGCAGGAGAAACCGTAACAGTCACCTACGAGAGGCTTGTGGAGGGCGAATGGCAGGAGCAGACCGCAGAAGTAAAGCTCAACCATAAGGCAGCAGATGCTTCTGACGATGCCGCTACCGACAACGAGGCCCAGCCCGGAGAGGGCGAGGGCGGTCTGGGGCTTCCGGATAACGGCCTCGATAACAGAGATGATAAAAAGGGCCCGGCAGAAGGCCCCAAGGCAGACAGGCCCGATCCCAAGGCCGATGAAAAACCTGCTCCCGGAAATGAAGAAGAGACCCCCGCAGATGACGGCTCCGATGAGGAGGGCAACTCCGAGATAGGAGACATCTACGACCTCTTCAGGGAGTTTATGGAACAGTATAACAACTAATTCGATCCCCCGTACTTTGGGCCCTTTGCAGGCTGCAGACACCCAAAGCACGGGGGATCTTTACGATTTTAGTAACAAATTTCGGTAACAATTACCTAATTTCGGTAATATGTTACTGAAATTTGTTTTTTTATAAGAATTAAGTTATATTAAGTAATCTTTGACATGGAAGTTATCGAATTTGTTGCTTAAAACAACAAAAAATGTTACCATATTTTATGCGGAGGAATAAAAATATGTTACCTAGTGAATTGGAGAAATTAGTAAAAAAAATAGTTTCACAAAAATGTGAAAGACAGGACATCGAATTGAAATGTGCAGAAAAAGGAACTCCAGAAAAGCTTTACGATACATTGTCAAGCTTTTCAAATCAACCGGGTGGAGGAGTTATTATATTTGGAATAGATGAAAAGAGGAATTTTAAGATTACAGGAGTATATGATGCTCAAGATTTGCAGAATAAAATAACAAATCAGGCCTTACAAATGGAACCAGTAGTAAGACCTTTATTTACTGTAGCAAACATAGATGACAAAATAATCGTCAGTGCAGAAATTCAGGAGTGTTATATTTTTGACAAACCTTGCTTTTACAAAGGGGCAGGAAGGTTAAGAGGGTCTTATATAAGGGTAGGCGATGCGGATCTGAGGATGACAGAATATGAAATTTATAGTTATGAAGCCTTCAGGAGGAAAATACGTGATGAGCTTAGAGAAGTCGATCATGTAAGCAAAGATCCGTTTGATGAAGATAAAATTATGGAATACCTCATTAAAATAAAAAAGACTAAACCTAACTTATCCAATCAAAATAGAGAAAACATATTAAAACTACAGGGAATAATAACAGAAAATAATATACCAACAGTGGCAGGTATTATGCTTTTTGGCAAATACCCACAAGCGAGTTTTCCTCAATTGAGTATTACAGCTATGCTGGTAAATGGTACAGAAATAGGAACTGTAGGAGAAAATGAATATCGCTTTATTGATAATCAAAGGATAGAAGGCACAATACCACAAATGCTTGAAGAAGCGCTGGTTTTCATTAATCGAAACATCAAAAAAGCAACAATAATTAACTCTGAAGGGAAACGGGTCGATCGCACAGAATATCCATTACTTGCAATCAGAGAGCTTTTGGTTAATTCATTAATTCATAGAGATTACAGTATTTTTACAG
>DVNQ01000006.1 GCA_018714245.1 Candidatus Avilachnospira avicola | reverse complement strand
TATCTCAGCAGCCATGTGCTCAGCGCCCACGACAGCGCAGGGGGCATAAGCGGCATATTGAGCCCGGACCTTATCTCACTCATAGATGAGGCGGATATCTTTATGGCAAATCTGGAATTTCCCTTCAGCAGCCGCGGCACTCCCGAAGAAGATAAAAGCTTTACCTTCAGAGTAGCTCCCGACCGGGCCGGACTGTTGAATGAGATCGGAGTGGATATCGTGAGCCTCGCCAATAACCATACTCTCGACTTCGGCACCGAGGCCCTCATGGACACCATTTCCACCCTTGACGGCATAGGCGTAGCACATACCGGCGCAGGAGCAGATTCCGCCTCGGCAAATGAGGCCGTCATAAAGGAGATCGGAGGAAAGCGCTTCGCCTTTCTCGGAGCCTCAAGAGTGCTGCCCTATGCCGACTGGACGGCGGGCAAAAGCTCTCCCGGCATCAATTCCATATATGATCCCTATAAGTCCCGTATCTTTGATAGGCTTTCCGAGCTTTCCGGGACTACGGATTATCAGATAGTCTATGTCCACTGGGGCACTGAAGAAAAGGATACTCCTGACGACTATATGCGAAACCTTGCAAAAGAGCTTGTCAGCGCCGGAGCTGACCTTGTGATCGGCTCCCATCCCCATGTACTGCAGGGCATCGAGTACATAGACGGAGTCCCGATAGTCTACAGTCTCGGCAATTTCCTCTTTGGAAGCGTCATCGAAAGCACCATGCTGCTTTCCATAGACTGGGATCTGGAAAGCGGCGTACCAGAGCTCAGCGTGCATCCTGCCAAAGGGGTCTCAGGATATACGGAAAGCATCCCAGAAGGCCCTGAGCTCGAGAAGTTCAATACCTACTATGGCGGACTCTGCAGGCAGCTTGAAAAATAGCTGCCGAAAAATCAGGTCAAAGGCTCAGGGGCGGCAGTTACCGGCCAAGCTATAAGCAAAGCTTATGCATTAAAAAGTCTGTAACACCGGCGCCGGACAGCGCGAAGCGGCAGTCCAAACACCGGTTTACAGACTTTAATTATATTACTTATTTATGAGACTTTGTTTCGTATTTACAGTGTAAATCCAATGAAGCTTCCGGGGCCTATAGGCCAGTCAAATATCATCCAGACTGCAAGCTGCAGGCACCATACGAGCAGGAATGCCAAGGAGTAAGGCAGCATGGAGGATATCAGCGTACCTACCGACGCCTTCTTATTATACTTCTGCATGAATACCAGCAGCATCGGGAACCAGCTCATGAGCGGGGTGATGATGTTGGTGCAGGAATCTCCTATCCTGTATGCCATCTGCGTAAACTCCGGGCTGTATCCGAGAGTCATGAACATAGGCACGAATATGGGTGCCATGATGGCCCACTTGGCTGAAGCGGAGCCCAGGAACAGGTCTATTATGCAGACAAGTATTACAAAGCCTATGGCAAGAGGTATGCCGGTTATATGAGAAGCCTGGAGCCAGCTTGACATCTGCATAGAAATGATGGTGCCCAGGTTCGTATAGTCAAAGTAGGCTATGAACTGAGCTGCAAAGAAGCACATTACCATGTAGCTTGCCATGCTTGAATATGAGTTTGACATCATATCCACGGCATCTTTGGTCTTTTTTATTGTTCCTGCGGCATAGCCGTAGGCAACTCCCGGAACTCCGAAGAACAGCATAATCACGGGGATCAATCCATTTCCGAAGAACAGGCTTCCGCCTATCGTAAAGTATACTCCCACCAGTACTATGGCAAGCACCACAAGAGAGATGAAGGCAGCTCTGAGTCCCCTTGACTGGCTCTTTGCATCCACTGTCTCCTCGAACTTGGGGCCCTCATATTTTCCAAGCCTCGGCTCCACTATCCTGTCCGTTACCCAGGTACCGACTATGGTAAGCAGCACGGTAGACGCGATCATGAAGTACCAGTTGGCCGTATTGGGCACAACATAATCAGGCACAAGCATCCTTGCTGCCTCCTGAGTCACTCCGCCCAGCATGGGCTCAAGGGCGGAAAGCAGGAGGTTGGCTGAGAAGCCTCCAGACACGCCTGCAAATGCTGCCAAAAGTCCTGCTATAGGGTGTCTTCCAAGTGAAAGGAAGATGATGGCCGCAAGGGGAGGCAGTGCCACATATCCAAGGTTGGAAGCCAGATTTGACTCAATTCCCAGGAATACTATAACTGCCGTCACAAGGGGCTTGGGCGTGGACTTTACGAGCTTTGTCATGACTGCCTGCATAAGGCCCGAGTGCTCGCAGACGCCTATGCCGAGTATGGCAACAAGCACGGAACCCAGAGGAGCAAAACCTATGAAGTTCTGCACCATGTTCCCGAAGATCTCGGCTATTCCCTCCTTACTGAGCAGGCTGTTTACATTGGCAGTGGAAGTCACCACGTCGCCGATCTCAGCATCATAGAGCATCACCTCTCCCTGCCAGCCGAGGGCAGCACCCACGGCTGACAGAAGTATCATAAATACAGCAAGTATCAGAAACAGTATGGAAGGGTCGGGAAGGGCATTGCCCACGCGCTCTATGAAGCCGAGCACTCCGCCTCCCTTCTTCTGAGCAGGATCCTTGTCTGTTTTCATATCCATTTCCCCCTTATTTCATTTATGCCTGCATGAGCTTTGCCATCTCATAAAGAGTCCTTACAGGCTGTCCGGTGGCTAGATCTGTCACATAGCTGTCCACGGGCTTATCATAGTATGCTCCGCAGAGGTCCAGATGTATCCAGGGAAGTCCCTCCGTGAAGTCCTTTATGAACATGCCTGCAACTATGCATCCGCCTTCTCTTCCCGCCAGGTTCTTGATATCGGCAACCTTGGATTCCAGGAGCTTTCTGTATCTCTTGTCACAGGGAAGCTGCCAGAAATGTTCTCCGGATACCTCTGCTGCCTTCTTGAACTCATCAAAGAAGCTCTGGTCGCTGGTAACTGCCGCTGTATAATAGCTTCCGAAGGTCGAGATAGCTGATCCGGTAAGGGTAGCTGCATCGATGATGTGGGTTACATGCTCCCTGCTTGCTGCATAGTATACTGAATCAGACAGGGTTATGCGTCCCTCTGCATCGGTATTGATCACCTCTATGGTAGTTCCCTTGAGGCTCTTAAGTATGTCTCCGGGCTTGAAGCCGCCGTTGTCTATGGAGTTCTCGCATACGCCGGATACGGCTACCAGATTTACCCTGAGCTTTCTCTTTGCAGCTGCGAAAAGAGCTCCGAATACGGCGGCAGCTCCTCCCATGTCATCCTTCATGTCCATCATGCCTGAGCCGGGCTTGAGGCAGTATCCACCTGTATCATAAGTAACTCCCTTTCCCACAAGGGCAAGTCTCTTATCAGAGGAAGGATCCCCATTATAACGGAGTATTACAAATCTCGGAGGATTCTTTGAGCCCTTTCCTACTCCCCAGAGAGCACCCATGCCCTCCTTCTGTATCCTGGTCTCATCCCAGATCTCAGACTCAACTCCATAAGCCTTCGCTCTCTCGGCCACCTTCTCAGCCAGTACCTCGGGAGTCAGTACATCTCCTATCTCATCCACAAGGCTGCGGGTAAAGTTGACCTCTTCGCATACTGCGCAGGCCTCATCGGCAATGGCGCAGAGCTTTTCATCAGAGCCTCCGTAAAATGAAAGCTCTGAAAACTCCGCCTTCTTGTCGGTCTTATACTCATCAAACATATATGCGGCAAGGGCACTGCCCTCGGTAAGGCCCCTGACGAAGCTCTCTCTTACTGACTCATCATCGGGAAACATGGTCTCCGCTGAAGTAAGCTTCAGACTGTAGGCCTCCCTTACCAGCTTTCCTGCTGCCTCTCTCCAGGTCTCCGCATCATTCATGTCGGATACGCAGTAGAACTTGATATAAGCTGCTCCGTCCGCTGTCTTCAATGCAGTAAAAAATGCTTTCTGCGGTTTGGGATCATACTGTGATCTCACGCCCTCATAGAGGTCCTTTACCTCATCAGGATAGTCTGCTATAAGCTTCTTTTTATCAGCATCTGCAAATACGCCGTAAAGCCTTCCGGCCTTAAGTTCCATTTTTCCATCGTAAAATGATACTTTCATGATCTGCCCCTTTCATATGACGATACGGCTTCGCATGGAAAGCCCATGTCGAAGCCGGATCCTGTCATTTTTACATGAAATTATGTTATCCCTGTCAGATGGGGATCTGTGCATCCTCGGGGCCAGCCCCTTCGGATATTACCTCTTTCCCTTTATGACTGTGGGATCCTTCTCAAAGTAATGTACGCGGATGAAGCATCCGATGAACAGGATGATCAGGCATACGGTAGCTATGATAAGCCTTGTACGTACGTCTCCGCCGACTGCATTTGTCATGGTATTAAGTATTGCAGGAGAGAAGGTTCCTCCAAGGCCTGCTATACCGTTGAACATGGCCATGGCCATGGCAGTTGCGCTGGGCGGTACATTTGAGAATGCCAGAGACATTCCCGAAGAAATGAATATCGCAAGTCCGAATCCGATAAAGAAGGCTGCAGCACAGGCAAGTGCATATGAAGGGTAGCTGCATACGCACAGGAAGCCTATGATAACGCTTCCCAGGGAAACGCAAATGGAATGACGCTTGAATATGCCGGCTATACGTCCATAAAGGAAGGAAGCAAGTATGCTGGCTGCAGCATATATCGTAAACGCATTTCCTGTGGAAACTGTTCCGCCAAGTCCGTATGCATCCAGATACATGGCCAGGTTTGCCTTATAGGATCCCTGGAATGCCTGAAACAGGAAGCCTGCGATACAGATAAATATAACAGTGGACTTGAGGGCTCCGCCTCCTATGCCCTTGGTCTCCTTCGGGGTGGGCTTTCCATTGGGAAGGAAAAGGAATACCAGTACAAAGGCAGGTATACTGAGGGTGAAGAGGAGATATGCATTATACCAGCCGGTAGCTGCAACACGTCCTGCAAGCTGAGCCATAAGCAGGGAAGCAAGGTTCTGGAATGCTATCTGCTGTCCAACGGCTCTGTCTCTCTCAGGTCCTTCCTCAAACATATCAGCTACGAGAGCCTTGGCTACTGTGGTGATCATACCCTGAGATATACCGAGCAGCAGGCTGGTAAGCATGAGAACCCAGAATACTCCGTGGAAGAAATAGGGGATGACACCGCAGGCTGCAAACAGCAGCAGCGCGCCCATGGCTATGTTCTTCTTGGATACATACTCAGTAAGTTTTCCTGCCACGAAGGCAAATATCATACCGGTTATGGAAGGCACGGTACTGAGCATCTGGATATAGGTCGTGCTGACATCAGGGAAATTGCGCTGTATCTCAGCCAGAATGGTAGAGATAGCAACTGTTGACATCAAGATACAGGGCATTGCATACAATGCGCATTTGATCTTGATCGTAGAGCTTTTCGTCTTAGGCATATCATATCTCCTTTGCTTTATTCTCTTCTCCGGATCCCTCCGGAGAAAAATTTACGTTCGATTATATCAAAACTCAAAGCAAAGGAGATAATGGATACCATACATTTTTTAGATTTTTTTTATAGAATCTTTATAATTTGGATATTCAGGCCAGGTATTCCTGAGACCAGAGGCCCTTTTCAAGTATCGGCTGCCATACGCCGTCTCCGGCGTCTCCATATACCGAAAGCTCATCCGATCCCACCATAAAATCAACATGGATGGCTGAGATGTTCAGCTTCTCTTTTCTCATCTCCTCATCCGTGGGCGGCTTGGGCCCTGCGGCAAGCCCTATGGCCATATGACAGCTTGCATTTTCATCATAAAGGGATGAATAAAAGATCCTCTGCATGCTTGCCATAGGAGAATCCTGGGCTATCAGTGCCACTTCACCGAGAGCGGCAGCCCCCTCATCCGTCTTTAAGAGCTCCGAAAGAACTTCCCTGCCTTCATCCGCGTCAAAGCTCACCACTCTGCCCTTTCTGAATTCAAGGCGCATGCCTTTTATAAGGCTTCCCTGCACATTGAGCGGCATGGTGGATAAAACAGTGCCCTCTGCGGAATCACAGGTGGGAGCGTGGAATATCTCCTCGGTGGGAATGTTGGGGACATATACGGTCCCATCCTTGAGCTTCATGCAGCCTCCCTGCCACCTTCCGTTCCTGTGAAGCTCCATGACGAGATCAGTCCCGGGAGCCACATAGCGCAGCCTTACGAAGCCCTTTTTATCAAGCAGCTCCTTTCTTTTGCCTGTGGCCTCGATATATCTGTCCCAGGCCGCTACCGAATCAGGCTGGTCAGAGCGGGTACAGGTAAATACATCGGCCCAGAGCCTTTCAAGCCTTTCCTCCTCCGGAAGCTCGGGATAGACGGCATCAGCCCAGGATGCGGTGGGCAGGTCCGCGATGCAGGCCTGAACCCCTCCGGACACCTTCTGGAAACGTACCCTCTGCTCCCTTAATGCCCTTGCCTTTCTTCCGACAAGCTCAGGGCTTATGCTCTCATCATTTCCAAGCTCAACTGTCTCTATCCTGAGGAAAGCCGCTCCTTCACGGGCAAGGCTGTTCATCATCTCATCCTCAGCCTCGTCATTTTCAGCATATCCAGCCCTGAGAAGAGCATTTTCAGTCATGTCGCTTTTAAAGCGTACTATGACTCTGCCTCCTCCGATCTTATCAGCCTCCTCCACTATAAGCGAAGCCAGCTCTGCCCCCTCCACGGGACATTCAAGATATATCTTCTGTCCTTTTTTAATATTAAGGCCCCGGCATACCAGGGCCCTTGCATACTGGCGTAAATGCTCCTTATTCATAATAACCCTCCTGAAATATTTTATAATAAGCTTCTTCCCCGTCAGTCTTTTCTGTCAGAAAGAGCTATCCTTTCAAGCTCGGCCCTGTCGAGCAGAAAGAAATAGGTATCCTGCTTTTTTATAAGGCCAAGCGCCATAAAGTCTCTGAGTATATTTCCCACCGTCAGCCTGGTGGAGTTGACAAGATTGGCTATCTCCTGCTGAGTGATGGGAAGGTCTATCCTGATATTTCCATTTTCCTTGTGTCCGAATATGTCTGCCGTCGAAAGCAGTATGCGGGCCACCCTGTTCTTTGTCTCATCAACAGATATGCTTATAAAACCGACGGATATCACATGGAGCTTATGGGCAAGCTCCCTGGCTATAAACAGGGTGATCTCCGGATCTGCCGACATAGCCTCCATGAATCCTGCCTCGGGTATCTTATATATGCTGCAGTCCGTAAGTGTCTCGGCTCTTACAAGGCTGCTTATTTTTTCCATGCATTCCAGTTCTCCGAAGATCCCGCCTCTCAGGGCAAACATAAGGATATGTTCGCTCCCATCCTGAGCCAGATATACGAGCCTTACCCTTCCTTCTTCCACCACATACACATATCCCGACCCTTCATCCTGATCATAGATCACCGTATCCTTCGGCATATAGATCCTGGTGCCGCGATCTGTCAGGCTCTTAATATCTTCAAGCTTTGCAGTTATCCAAGGCGAATAAGTAAATCTCATATAATCCTTCCTGTCAGACTGTGAATATCATGTCCGGCGGCGTCCATGCCGCCGGGGGCTGCACTGCAGCCCTTCTTCACTTTGCGAAGGTATTATACTCTAAGCCAAAGCCCACATCAACTACATTTCTCTGATATAAAGGCAGGAAATATAAAAGGCGATATTATGAATGGAGCTTTCTTTCGCCAGCCTGTTCAGCTCTCCATATAGCGTTTTGCATCCTTCATGAAGCTGGCAATAATGAGGACTATGACCAGGGCTATAGGCAGCGCCGCTATGATGGATACGGTCTGAAGGTTATTCATGCTGTTTTCCGAAAAAATCAACGCTATCGGAAGCATGATAAGGAGTATGGCCCAGAAAAGCTTCATTGCCGGGGAAGAATCCCCGTCCTCCTTCATCTTTCTGTAGGAATAATTGGCCGCTACCAGGGTTATGGAGTCAAAGGAAGTGGCATAAAAAGCTACCATGGAGAGGACCAGTATTATCATCACAAGCTCCGGAAGGGGCAGGGTCTTAAGTATGGCTATGATAAGGCCGTAGAGATCCCCGCTCCCGGCATAGAGCCCCATCACATCCAGCGCTCCGCTCATCTCAAGCCCCAGGGAATAATTACCAAGTATTATAAAGGATATGAAGGTGGAGCTCAGGCCAAAGGTATAGGCGCCAATCACCACCTGCCTCACGGTGCGCCCTCTGGATATGCTTCCCATAAAGAAGGGCGAGGCCACACACCAGACCATCCAGTAGGCCCAGTAGAAGATAGTCCAGTTCTGGGGAAATGAAGTCTCCCTCAGAGCATCAGTGTAAGTGGCCAGTCCGATAAAATTCTGTGCCAGATTCCCGATGGCGGTAAATCCCGTCTCAAGGATATATACCGCCTCTCCGCCAAATATAAGCACATATATGAGCAGGGCGAAGAAGATATACATGCAGCTTTCCGCAAGCCATTTGACGCCCTTCATGCCCCTCATGACGGATACGGTATAGACCAGGCAGGTAAAGGCAAGTATGGCTATGGTAAGCCACTTGGAATCAGCTATGCCGAAGATCTCACAGATCGCCCGGCTCATAAGGGGTGTAGCCAGGGAGAAGGTGGTAGCCGTTCCTGCCAGCAGCGCAAATACCGCCAGCACGTCTATCAGCTTTCCG
>DVNQ01000046.1 GCA_018714245.1 Candidatus Avilachnospira avicola | reverse complement strand
AGCTCCTCCTCGGGAAATTCCCAGTCATAGTGATCCCTGCACCATTTCAGGAATGAATTATAATAATCATGATCATATACGCCTGTATAGCCGAAGATCCTGCGATCCACACGATCATGAAGGGCTTCTATGATCTCAGGCGCAGTTGAAAATTCCATATCCGCCACCCACATGCGGACAAATTCATCGTCCTTATATGGGAATACCATTTCAGGGCCGGCATGGAAGATATATCCTCTGAAGCCATCGGTGTTGAGCGCATTGGTATGCTGTCTGTCGATTATCTCATCAAAATCGTACATACTGCTCCTCCTTTATTTGATTTGGAAAATAGTGATGGATTATAACCTTCGGATCTGCCTTACAAAACAGCCATAATCCGTTTATGCTTTATGATCAGAATTATATTGGGCAGTATTTATAAAGTCAAAAATGATATTGTTTCCTGAGAGTGGAAAAACTTTTAGAAAAAGAGCGTATGAATGGAAAACAACCTGAATTTGAGATCCAGGGATCAGGATTCTCAAAAATCAGGGTATATAGTTATAAAAAATAGATTCTTTTGAAAAATGATCAGATCTTCGATCCCGCTTTTATGTTACAGGAAGCATATTATAGAGTTTCAGTAAACGTATATCTTCTTTGGAAACCTTCAGCTGGGTTGTAAGACCTTTGCTTTCCTCAAGCCTTTCTTTTGAAAAGAGCATTTTTACAGCAACCGGCATCATGGGCCTTGAAGAAAAGCCGCAGAAGAGGCCCCATTTTGTTTCATGATTCAGAGAGGAGGCCATGATTTTTATGCTTGCCTTCTCCATGGGCATATCCCTGTTGGAAAGCTGTATATTTGTTACGGCATCAAAGTGTTCGATATATCCGAAGTAGGTGTTTTCACATTTCTGATAATTATCATAATCCCTGAAATTCATGTACATCATTATGGCGTAGGATCCATCATTTCTGGGCCCTGAAACGATATCAAATACACATCTGATCAGTTTGTTGGCTCTCCCATCAAAATAATAGGAATAAAAATGCTGCAGATCCCTAAAAAAATTGGGCAGATCCTTTCTGGAAGAAATAATAGACCCAGCCGGATAATAGATAAGTTCGGTGATAGATACATCAAGAGCTGATGAGATATCATAGAGGGTCTCGATATCTATGGAGATCTCACCTTTCTCGTATTTGGATATCGTTGACTTTGACTTGTGTATGAGAGAAGACAGCTCCTCCAGAGTAATGTTTTTGTTTTTTCTCAGCTTTCTGATCTTTTTGCCGATCTCATCATTTATAAAAGTCATAATTGTTTCATCCCTGCATGATCTTATGGATAATTATATCATGGGCTTATCTGTAATTCCATATTATGGACAAGACAGTACCTTTACCTATGATATACTGCATTTTTTGCCTTTTGTAGTACATAAGATAAATTATAGATAGAAAAATTTGCTTAATGTGATACAATAGCTTGATATTTTACGATGTATATGTTACGCTGATTAAAAAATAGGAGGTGATTTATTTATGGCACTTACAACATTGACTGCAAGAGTAGACCAGAAGGATAAGGTGAAATTCGATGAATTTTGCTCTGATGTCGGACTTAATACTTCTATCGCCATAAATCTGTTTGTAAAGGCGGTCCTTAGGGAGAAACGTATCCCTTTTGACATCGCGCAAAGCCAGGATCCTTTTTACTCAGAATCAAATCTTAATTATATTAAAAAATCTGTTAAAGAGGTGAAAGAAGGAAAAGGAAAGTCCCATGAACTGATAGAGGTGAAAGATGAGTGAAAAAATATGGTCCGATGATGCGTGGGAGGATTATCTATACTGGCAGCAAAATGATAAAAAGATCCTTAAACGCATAAATCAGCTTATAAAAGATATTGAACGTAATGGCTGCTTGAAAGGGATAGGCAAGCCGGAACCTCTTACAGGAGATCTTTCCGGCGAGTATAGCCGTAGGATAAATGAAAAGGAAAGGCTTGTCTATCACATTGAAGATGGAAAGCTATATATTGTACATTGCAAAGGGCATTATAAAGATAAATAATCTTAAATATCTGTAACGATCTTAACATTCTTAAAGAATCAAATCTGAACACCCTGATCTGAATATACCATTCCAATAATTTACCTATCAATATAAGTTTTTTATCTTGAGCTATCTATGGCTCTGTTCTTGATATCCCAAAGGAGCGCCAATGAAACAATTCAATAATGAACAGCTTAAGGCCATCCGCCACGGGGATGGCCCCATGATGGTACTTGCGGGTCCGGGAAGCGGAAAGACCACAGTGCTTGTAAACCGGGTCCTTTATCTTACGGGAGAGCTTAAAGTGCCGGAAAGGGAGATACTGATCATAACTTTTACCCGGGCAGCGGCCAGAGAGATGGAAGAGAGGTATCTCAGGGAAAAGGCCGCAGCCGGGAGAGGGCGTAAAAGCGAAGCCTGCTTCGGTACCTTCCATTCGGTCTTTTTCTCCATACTGAAGGAGCATACAGGATGCCGAAATGAGGATGTGGTAACTGAACGTGAGTGCACCGAGCTTATGTGGAGCCTCCTTTCCGGACCGGAGCTTGGCTGCTATAGATATACCTCGGACATGGCTTCGGTGATCCTTTCTGAACTTGGAAGCAGAAAAAACGGAGTTAGGCATGAGGGCTATCCTGTCCCTGAGGATATATTCGGAAGGATAGCGGAAGGGTATGAAGCCGCCATGAAAAGAAGGGGAAAGCTGGATTTTGATGACATGCTTATCCGTTTTCTTATGCTGCTTAAAAAAGACCCAAAGCTGCTTTCCGCACTCAGAAAAAGATATCGCTATATCATGGTGGATGAGTTTCAGGATATCAATCCGGTCCAGTATCAGATAATAAGGTTGCTTTGTGAGCCTCTCCGCAATATATTTATAGTAGGTGATGACGACCAGAGCATATACGGCTTCCGTGGATCCAGGCCTGAGATCATGCTTGGCTTTCCCAGGGACTTTCCGGAGCTTGGATCCGTGACTTTGGAGGTCAATTACAGATCGGGAAGCGATATAGTAGAAGCCTCCTTAAGACTCATACGCCATAACAGGATGAGATATGAAAAGAGCCTCAGGGCCTGCAGGGAGCATACCGGATCCGGGCGTGGAAGGATAAGGGAAAGACAGGCCTCTGATGAAAAGGAAGAGGCAAGGCTTGTGGCGGATGACATCGAAAGGATACTTGGAGATCCTGGAGATAAGACGGATATGGCCGTGCTTTATCGGGTACACAGGGCCTCCCTTCCCCTGAGGGCAGAGCTTAAGAAAAGAGGTATAAGGGAAGGAAAGCGGCTCAGCCTCATGACCTTCCATGGGGCCAAGGGCCTGGAATTTGACCGGGTGTATATCATTTCCGCAAATGAGGGCATCACTCCCTGGAAGCTTTCCAAGGACTCAGGAGAGCTTGAAGAGGAACGGAGGATGTTTTATGTGGCCATGACCAGGGCAAGACATGAGCTTCACATTTTTAACACAAAACTGCTATATAGTAGGACACAAAACAGGACAAGATACATGGATGAGCTCCTGCCGGAGGGACTTTTTAAGACTGTGCTTCTTTTGAAGCGCAGACTCAGAGGATGGCTTATGGACTGAGCATGATATTTTTCGTTAAGGAGATAATGCATATGGATGCACTTAAGATAATGGTAGTGGATGACGAGATCAGGATGAGGAAGCTTGTGAAGGACTTCCTCTCTGCCAAGGGCTTTGAGGTCGTAGAGGCGGAGGACGGAGAGCAGGCAGTCGACATTTTTTGCAGTCAGAAGGACATAGCCCTCATCCTTCTGGACGTGATGATGCCGAAGATGAACGGGTGGGAGGTCCTTAAGACCATAAGGAAGATATCAAAGGTGCCCATCATCATGCTTACCGCAAGGGGAGAGGAACAGGACGAGCTCCAGGGCTTCAAGCTGGGCGTGGATGAGTACATCACCAAGCCCTTCTCGCCGAAGATCCTTACGGCCAGGGTCGATGCGATACTCAGGCGTACCCACAGGACCGAGGATGATATCCAGAGATGTGGCGGCATAGAGATAAACAGGGGAGCCCATACCGTTAAGGCAAACGGACAGGAGGTAAACCTGAGCTTCAAAGAATTTGAGCTCCTGGATTACTTCATGCAGAACAGGAACCTTGCGCTGAGCCGCGAGAACATACTCAACAATGTCTGGGATTATGATTATTTTGGGGATGCACGTACGATAGACACTCACGTAAAGAAGCTCAGGGCCAAGCTGGGACCTGCGGGTGAGCAGATAAAGACCATATGGGGCATGGGATATAAATTCGAAGGATGATATGAAACATTCCATAAGGATAAGATTCACACTTATATTTGTCGGCATCATGGCATTTCTCCTGCTTCTGATGTATGCCGTAAATACTTTATATCTGGCGGATTACTACTTTGATGAAAAGGTGGATTCGCTGGAGTACACTTATGATACCATCGATGAGATAGTGGAGCTTGCTGACAGGCAGGATCGGACCATTGTGGATCTGGTGGGCGATGAATTCGGCCAGAACGTGACGGATTCCCCGATCGTATCCATGTTCAGGAGCCTTAACGACCAGTCCAACATCAATGTGGTCATGATAGATAAAAATGACCGTTCCTTTGTTGCAGCCAGCCGTGAGGGAGAGTATATGGAGAGGAAGCTCCGCTTTTTCATGGCCAACAGGGAGGAGATCCTGGACGGAAGGATGCCCAGTGCCCTGATCCCGGATGAAAATGATGATGAGTATTCCACTGGCATAAAGAACTTTATTGCCCGCTTCTTAAGGAGCATGGGCTACAATGCTGCGGTCTGGGGCGAGGAGGGAGAACTGGGCCCCAGGATAACCACTCTTCAGGTCCATCCGGATTATGTGGTTCAGCAGAATTATGACAGACGGTCGGGAAGTACCTATCTTGAGAGCTGGGGCAAGTTTTCGGACGGGGAGACCATGTTCATAATGTCCATGCCCCTTGCCCACATCGAGGACAGCGTAAATATCACAAACCGCTTCCTCCTTATAGTGGGTATACTGGTGCTGGTGCTTGGCAGCATAGTCATATTCTTTACCACCGGGGCCATCACAAAGCCGATAAATGACCTGGCCTACATATCAAAGAAGATGGCAGGCCTTGACTTCGGAGTGAAATACGAGGGAAAGAGGCAGGATGAGATAGGAGTGCTCGGAAGCTCGATGAACGACATGTCCGCCCGGCTGGAGGAGACCATAGCCGAGCTTAAGACAGCAAACCTTCAGCTTCAGAAGGACATCGAAGAAAAGACCAGGATAGATGATATGAGGAAGGACTTCATATCAAATGTATCTCATGAGCTGAAGACTCCCATAGCTCTTATAGAGGGCTATGCCGAAGGCCTTACTGAAGGCATAGCGGATGACGAGGAGAGCAGGAAGTATTACTGCAGCGTAATCATGGACGAGGCGGTAAAGATGAACAAGATGGTGAAGCAGCTCACCTCCCTTACAAACCTGGAATTCGGCAATGACGGCATAGAGATAAAGCGCTTTGACCTTTCAGCCCTGATAAAGAGCATCGTTGAGGCCCAGGGCATGAAAACGGAAGAAAAATCCGTAAAGGCAGAGGATCGTTTCCCGGAGGGCCTGGAAGCCTGGGGAGACGAATTCAAGATAGAAGAGGTACTTACAAACTATTATACCAATGCACTTAACCATATCGACGGGGAGAGAAGGTTGATCATAAGCGGATCGGAGTCGGATGGAAAGATAAGGGTATCGGTATATAACGACGGCACACCGATACCCGAAGAGGATATTCCAAGGATATGGGAAAAGTTCTATAAGGTGGACAAGGCCCGCACCAGGGCCTATGGCGGAAGCGGCATAGGCCTTTCAATAGTAAAGGCCATAATGGATGCCCATGGCCAGGCCTGTGGAGTCATAAATCATGAAAACGGAGTGGAGTTCTGGTTTGAGCTCGAGGCCTGTGAAAAGGAGGATCAGTCAAGCTTGTCATGAAGCACCGGCTTTGAAAATAGCTTTCCCGCAGTCCTAGGATCGCTGCTTTGCCCCAGGGCCCACATGAGCTTTGTGACCACTGCTTCGGGAGTCATGTCCCTGGCTTCCAGCACGCCGGGCAGATCCCGGGCTATACGGCCCACTTCATATATGGAGAGGTCGCTTCCCTCGTGCTGGACCTGGGTGGAAAATACTGCCAGACGTCCGGAGGAGAGCCAGGACTGCACGGCTGAGAGGAGCTGGCCCTCCGGGCCGCCGGGAAGGCCTCCCACACCGAAGCCTTCTATCACTATGGCGTGGTACTTCGGCATAAGGGCGGAAAATATGCCTGCATCCATCCCGGGTACCAGCCTTAGCACAAAGACGGCGGGATCCAGCCTGTCATAGAATCTGACTGGGCTGTCATCCTTTGGAGCCGGAAGGAAGCTGATGAGCTTTCCGTCCCTGAATACGGCGGTCTCCGGGTAATCTATGCTTGAAAAGGCGTTGAAGCTCTTGCTCCGTACCTTCCTTGACCTTGTGCCCAGGATGACCTTTCCGTCAAAGACTATATGTATGCCGAAGGCATATTCGGATACCACATAAAGGAAGGCTGACAGCAGATTGTTTCTGGCGTCGGTATCCCTGTTATATATGGATTTCTGACTGCCCGTAAGAACTATGGGCTTTTTATTATGCTGTATGAGATAGCAGAGGGCAGCAGCAGTATAGGCCATGGTATCGGTACCATGGAGTATGACAAAGCCGTCGTAGCCATCATAATTGTCCCTTATCACCGAGGCCAGCGCAGTCCATTCGGAAGGCCCTATGTTGGTCGAATCCAGGTCAAAAAGCTGAAACTTATCTATATCTGCAAGTCCCGAAAGCTCGGGGACGCATTCCAGTATCTCCTTTACTGACAGCGCCGGGGCAAGGGCCCCGTTTTCCGATGGCCTGCAGGCTATCGTCCCTCCGGTGGCTATAAGCAATATCTTCTTCATCATCAGATCTCCTCCGCAGGATCTCGGGCTTTCATCTGCCGGATGACCGGCATGATCCCCTTCTCTGATCCTTCAGATTAAACTTAATCACATTATCCCTGATTTGTAAATACGATAAAAGCCTTTATCTGCTTGCATTATCCACATTATCTGTTTATAATTAAAAAATGCTGCGCACGTATGTAAGAATAGCATGGAAGGCGCAACGTCCGGAAACGGGCGACCACTTTCAGAGGAGGAATGAAAATGGCTTTATATCAAAAGGTCGATACGTCCATGGATTTTGTTGGACGTGAGAGGGAAGTTGAAGACTTCTGGAAAAAGAACGACATCTTCGAGAAATCCATCAAGGAGCATGAAGGTGACCCGAGTTACGTATTCTATGATGGACCGCCTACAGCAAATGGAAAGCCCCACATAGGACATGTGCTGACCAGATGTATCAAGGACCTGATACCCAGGTACCAGACCATGAAGGGCAAGATGGTACCCAGGAAAGCAGGCTGGGATACTCACGGACTGCCGGTAGAGCTTGAGGTAGAAAAGCAGATCGGCATAAACGGAAAGGATCAGATCGAGTCATACGGCATAGCTCCTTTTATTGAGCTCTGCAAAGAGAATGTATGGAAATACAAGGGAATGTGGGAGGACTTTTCCTTCAAGGTAGGCTTCTGGGCCGATATGGAAGATCCCTACGTGACCTATTATAACGACTACATAGAGTCCGAATGGTGGGCTCTTAAGGAGATATGGAACAAAGGGCTCCTTTATAAGGGCTTCAAGATAGTTCCTTACTGCCCCCGCTGCGGGACCCCTCTGTCATCCCATGAGGTGGCACAGGGATATAAGGTGGTAAAGGAAAGATCCGCCATAGTCCGCTTCAAGGCCAAGGATGAGGATCTCTATTACCTGGCCTGGACCACCACCCCCTGGACCCTGACATCAAACATAGGCCTCTGCGTAAATCCGGATGAGGAGTATGTAAAGGTAAAGGATAATAAGGACGGATATACCTATATCCTTGCCAGGGCCCTCTGTGACCGGGTACTTGGAGAGGGAGAGTATGAGGTCCTTGAGAGCTATAAGGGCTCCGAGCTTGAGCACAGGGAGTATGAGCCACTTTATCCTGATGCAGCAGCCATGGCTGAAAAGCAGCACAAGAAGGGCTTCTACCTGGTATGCGACGGCTATGTAAGCATGGATGACGGTACCGGCATCGTTCATATAGCTCCCGCCTTCGGTGAGGATGATGCCCGTATAGGAAGGAAATATGATTCACCCTTCGTCCAGCTGGTCGACGAAAAGGGCAACATGACCGCAGAGGGACCCTGGAAGGGAGTCTTCGTAAAGAAGGCAGACCCCATGATCCTCAAGGACCTGGAAGAGAGGGGACAGCTCTTTGATGCTCCTGTTTTTGAGCACAGCTATCCTCACTGCTGGCGCTGCGGCACACCGCTTCTTTATTATGCAAGAGAATCCTGGTACATCAAGATGAGTGCCGTAAGGGATGATCTCATAAGGAACAACAACACCATCAACTGGGTGCCCGAATCCATAGGAAAGGGACGTTTCGGCGACTGGATCGCAAACGTTCAGGACTGGGCCCTTTCAAGGAACCGTTACTGGGGCACTCCCCTTCCTATCTGGGAGTGTGAATGCGGTGAAAGGACCTGCATAGGCTCCAATGCAGAGCTTAAGGAAAAGAGCCCCAACTATGAGGAGGTCCTTGCAGGGCTTAAGGCAGCAGGAGATAAGGGCTATGAGGGAGATATAATCGAGCTTCACAGACCATATATAGATCAGGTGGAGGTTACCTGTCCCAAGTGCGGAAAGCCCATGTACAGGGTGCTTGAGGTCATAGACTGCTGGTTCGATTCTGGAGCCATGCCCTTTGCTCAGCACCATTATCCCTTTGAAAACAAGGAGCTCTTTGAAAAGGAGTTCCCTGCCCAGTTCATTTCTGAGGCGGTGGATCAGACCAGAGGCTGGTTCTATTCACTGCTTGCGGAGTCTACGCTGCTCTTCAACAAGGCGCCTTATGAAAATGTCATCGTCCTCGGACATGTACAGGATGAGAACGGACAGAAGATGAGCAAGTCAAAGGGCAATGCGGTGGATCCCATGGAAGCCCTCTCTGAGTTCGGAGCTGATGCGATCAGGTGGTATTTCTATACCAACTCCGCTCCCTGGCTGCCCAACCGTTTCTACGGCAAGGCGGTGACAGAGGGACAGAGAAAGGTGCTTGGTACCCTCTGGAATACCTATGCCTTCTATATACTTTATGCAAATATAGATAACTTTGATCCTACGGGATATAAGCTGGACACTGCATCCCTTTCAGTCATGGACAGATGGATCCTTTCCAAGATGAACTCCATGATAAAGGATGTTGACCAGAACCTTTCACAGTATAAGATACCCGAGGCCTGCAAGGCACTTGAGGTATTTATAGATGACCTTTCCAACTGGTATGTAAGACGGAGCCGCGAGCGTTTCTGGGCAAAGGGCATGGAGCAGGACAAGATAAACGCCTACATGACCCTCTATACCTCACTGTATAATGTCTCACTCTGTGCGGCACCCTTTATCCCCTTCATGACGGAGGAGATATACCAGAACATGGTACGTTCAGTGGATAAGGAGGCTCCCGAGTCCATACATCTCTGCGACTTCCCCAAGGCAGACGAGAGCATGATAGACGGAGAGCTTGAGCAGAGCATGGATGAGGTGCTCAGGGTAGTTATCCTCGGAAGAGCCGCAAGAAATGCTTCAGGCCTTAAGAACAGGCAGCCCATAGGCAGGATGTTCGTCAAGGCTGAAAAGCCACTTTCAGGCATATATGCCGACATCATCAAGGATGAGCTCAATCTGAAGGCAGTGGAGATGAGGGATGATGTGAGGGAGTTCACTTCCTATACCTTCAAGCCCCAGCTCAAGACGGTAGGCCCCAGATACGGAAAGAACCTGGGCTTTATCAAGCAGTATCTGACTGACATCAACGGCAATGAGGCCATGAACGAGCTGAATGATAAGGGAGTGCTTGCATTTACCGCTCCCGACGGCACGGACATAGAGCTTACCAAGGATGATCTGCTTATAGATGTTTCCAAGCAGGGAGGCTATGTGACCGAGGAGGACAGGGACATTACCGTTGTCCTGGACACCAACCTTTCCGAGGAACTTATCAATGAAGGCTTCATGAGAGAGATCATATCCAAGGTCCAGACCATGCGTAAGGAAGCAGGCTTTGAGGTCATGGACCATATCACCATAGGCATCACAGGCTCCGACAGGATCATGAAGATCGCAGATATGTTCAAAGAGACCATCTGCCATGACTGCATGGCGGAGGGCATAACTTCCGGAACACTGTCCGGATACCGCAAGGAATGGGATATCAACGGAGAAAAGGCAGAGCTTTCTGTTGAAAAGCTCAGTTGAGCCCAGAAGGCCCGGCTCTGTGAGCGGGGGAAACGGAGTATATTTTTATGAAAGCTAAATTCAACAAGCAGGAATTCAAGTCCGCAGTGGAAAACAACGTAAAGGTCCTTTTCAGAAAGGAGCTTTCAGAAGCTACAGACCAGCAGCTGTTCCAGGCTGTTTCCAGCGTTGTGAAGGAGTGGATAGTCGATGACTGGATCGATACCCACAAGAAGATCGAGGAGCAGGATGCCAAGAAGCTTTACTATTTTTCAATGGAGTTTCTTGAAGGAAGGGCTCTTGGAAACAACCTGATCAACCTGAGGCGCAACAAGGAGGTCAGGGAGGCCCTGGATGAGCTTGGAGTGGATCTCAATCTTATTGAGGATCAGGAAAGGGATCCTGCCCTTGGAAACGGAGGCCTGGGCAGGCTTGCTGCCTGCTTCCTGGATTCCCTGTCTACCCTGTCTTATCCTGCATATGGCTGCGGAATAAGATACCGTTACGGACTTTTCCGTCAGAAGATCGAAAACGGATATCAGGTGGAGAAACCTGACAACTGGCTCAAGAATGGATATCCTTTTGAGGTAAAAAGGAACGAATATGCCTGCGAAGTCAAATTCGGAGGCTTCGTTACCACCGAATGGGACGGACACAGGAACTATTTTGTACAGAAGGGCTACCGCTCCATACTGGCAGTCCCCTACGATATGCCCATAGTAGGTTATGACAATGGAATGGTAAATACCCTCAGGGTATGGGATGCAGAGCCCATCGAGGAGTTCAGGCTGGACGAGTTTGACCGCGGAAACTATCAGAAGGCCGTGGAGCAGCAGAACTTCGCAAAGAATATAGTGGACGTGCTCTATCCCAATGACAATCACATGTCAGGAAAGGAACTTCGCCTTTCCCAGCAGTATTTCTTCGTATCGGCTTCGGTCCAGCTTGCCATAAGGAAGTATCTGGAGAACCATGACGATATCCACAAGCTTCCGGAGAAGGTGGTATTCCATATGAATGATACCCATCCCACTCTGGTAGTGCCTGAGCTCATGCGCATACTGCTTGATGAATTCCATCTGGAATGGGATGAGGCCTGGGAGATAACCACTCATACCTGTGCCTTTACGAACCATACCATCATGTCGGAGGCCCTGGAAAAATGGCCCATAGAGCTCTTCTCAAGGCTGCTTCCCAGGATCTATCAGATCGTGGAGGAGATCAACAGAAGGTTTGCCGCATTCATAGACAGCAGGAATTATCCCAATGTCCATGAGAAGCACAAGAACATGGATATCATCTTCGACGGACAGGTACGCATGGCAAATATGGCCATAGTCGGAAGCTTTTCCGTAAATGGAGTAGCTGAGATCCATACCAGGATACTGGAGCAGGAAGTATTCCGGGATTATTATGAGATATGGCCGGATAAGTTCAACAACAAGACCAATGGTGTGACCCAGAGGCGTTTCCTGCTTCATGCCAATCCGCTGCTTTCAGCCTGGATCACGGACAAGATCGGTCCCGAGTGGATCACTGACTTGGATAAGCTGAAGGAGCTTGAGGTCTACGCCGACGATCTTAAGGCCCAGCGGGAGATAATGAACATCAAGTACCAGAATAAGGTACGCCTTGCGGAATATATTGAAAAGCACAACGGCATCAAGGTGGATCCCAGGAGCATATTTGATGTGCAGGTAAAGAGGCTTCACGAATATAAGCGTCAGCTTATGAATATCCTCCATGTGATGTACCTGTATAATCAGCTCAAGGAGCATCCCAACATGGACATGGTGCCCCGCACCTTTATCTTCGGAGCCAAGGCTGCTGCCGGATATTACAGGGCGAAGATGACCATAAAGCTCATCAATTCCGTAGCGGATGTGATCAACAACGACAGGAGCATAAACGGAAAGCTGAAGGTCGTATTTATAGAGGACTACTGTGTATCCAGCGCGGAGATCATCTTCCCTGCCTCCGATGTGTCTGAGCAGATATCCACTGCATCCAAGGAGGCCTCCGGTACCTCCAACATGAAGTTCATGATGAACGGAGCCCTTACCCTTGGAACCATGGACGGAGCCAACATCGAGATAGTGGAGAAGGCAGGTGCGGAAAATGCATTCATATTCGGAATGAGTGCAGAGGAAGTCATTGCCCATGAAAAGGCACATGACTATGATCCCATGGATATATTCAACTCCGATCCCGAGATCAGAAAGGTGCTCATGCAGCTTATAAACGGCTATTATTCACCTGATGACACGGAGAGGTTCAGGGATATCTATAACTCACTGCTCAATAAGCAGTCTTCGGGAGGAATAGCTGACCAGTACTTTACCCTCAAGGATTTCCGCGACTACTGCCGTGCCCATGATGAGGTGGACAGACGTTACCGCGACGAAAACTACTGGGCAAAGGCCTGCATCATAAATATTGCCAACTCCGGAAAGTTTTCCTCTGACAGGACCATAGAGGAGTACGTAAGGGACATCTGGCATCTTAAGAAATTAAAGCTCTGATAGGAGCTTACCGGCGCCGGGTCCTGCCGTATCACCGCTTCGCTGCCGCTGGCAGAAGGCGCTCTGATGCGGCAGGACCCGGCATATGCGGTTTATAACATTTCAGTTTATCAAGGAGGAAAAAGATGAAGACAAAAATTGATGTGATCTCCGGCTTTCTGGGAGCAGGCAAAACTACTTTCATCCAGAAGCTCCTGAAAGAAGCCCTGAAGGACGAGAAGGTCGTCCTCATAGAAAATGAATTTGGTGAGATCGGTATAGACGGCGGATTCCTGAAGGATGCGGGCATCGAGATAAGGGAGATGTCCCAGGGCTGCATCTGCTGTTCCCTGGTGGGAGATTTTGAGAAGGCCTTAAAGGAGGTCATAAGCACCTATGAGCCTGAAAGAGTTATTATCGAGCCTTCAGGAGTAGGAAAGCTTTCAGATGTCATGAAGGCCGTAACCGATGCTTCGGAAAACCTGGATGTTCAGCTCAATTCAGCGGTTACCATAGTGGATGCCAATAAGTGCAGGATGTACATGAAGAACTTCGGTGAGTTCTTCAACAACCAGGTTCAGTATGCAGGTACCGTGGTACTCAGCCGTACCGATATCATCTCTGATGAGGAAAAGATAAATAATGATGTTGAGCTGATCAGAGGCCTCAACCCCACTGCCGAGATCATCACCACTCCCGTTTCCGAGCTTTCCGGTGAGAAGCTCCTTTCCATCATGGAAAAGAGGGACGGACTTCTTTCCGACCTTATAGAGGAGGCCAGAAAAGAAGCGGCTGAGAATGAGCATCATCACCATCATCATGACCACGATCACGATCACGAGGACCATGATGATCATGAAGGCCATGAGCATTGTCACCACGATCACGATGAACATGAGCACTGCCATCACGACCATGATGAGCACGAGCAGCACCATCATGAACATCACGACGGAGAGGAGTGCTGCTGCGGACACCATCACCATCATCATGACGGACATGATGCGGACGAGATATTTGATTCCTGGGGAAAGGAAAATGTTGCTCCCATAAGCAGGGAGAAGCTTGAATCCATCCTGCAGGGCTTTTCCGGATCCAAGGAATTCGGTGAGATCATCCGTTCAAAGGGCATGGTGGAGTCTGCGGATGAAAAGGGCGCCTGGTATTATTTTGATTTTGTGCCCGGAGAGTATGAGATAAGGGCAGGAGAGCCGGAGCATACCGGCAAGGTATGCGTGATCGGACGCGAGCTTGATACGGATAAGCTCAAGGATCTGTTTTGAACTCAGGGAGCCGGAGATCAACTCCGGCTCATGATCGGATTGGGATGATATGATAGATTATATTGATGACAACGAGATACCGGTATTTATAATCAACGGATTTCTGGAAGCAGGCAAGACCTCCTTTATACAGTACACCATGGGAGAGGAGTATTTCCGTATCGACGGAAACACCCTTCTTATAGTATGTGAGGAAGGAGAGGTCTCCTATCAGAAGGAAGAGCTTGCCTCAGCCCATACCAGGCTTGTGCAGATAGATGATGAGTCGGAGTTTGATCCTGACCGCATGGAAGAGCTGAGAAAGAGCTTTGATGCGGAGAGAGTCATAATAGAGTATAACGGCATGTGGGATCCCACCAGGCTCAGGCTTCCGGAGGGATGGGTGCTGTATCAGCAGATCACGATATTTGACGGAAGCACACTGACTTCATATCTTAACAACATGAAGGCTCTGATGGGCCCCATGCTGAGAAATACGGAACTCTGTATAGTAAACAGGTGTGATGGAAAACCGGAGGCTGAGCTTCTGGACTGGAAGAGGAAGCTTCGCCCCATGCTTGTGTCGGAATCCGCCATCGTGATGGAAAACAAATACGGGGAGATCCCCCTTGAGACCCTTCCCGAGGAGCTTCCCTATGATGTAAATGCTCCGGTGATCGAGATAAAGCCGAAGGATTTCGGCATATGGTTTTTTGATGCAAAGGACAATCCTGACAGGTATAAGGGCAAGATAGTTTCATTTACCGCCTGCATCATGAAATCAAAACGTTTCGCTGAGGACTGCTTCGTCCCCGGTCGTATGGCCATGACCTGCTGTGAGGCTGACATGACTTTTATAGGCTTCATGGCCCATTACGCTGACCTTGGTGCCTTTACGAATCATGCCTGGGTAAAGCTGAGAGCCAAGGTGGATGTAAGATATCAGAAGGAGTACGGGGGAGAAGGCCCCTTCCTTGAGATCATCGACATGTCCCTTACCGGAGAGATCAAGGAACCGGTAGGATTCTGATACTGGGAGGTAAAACTTTTGTCATATGAAAAGAAAAAGACCGGTCGCATAGCCTGCCTTTTCCTGACGGCGCTCATCTGGGGCGCCGCCTTTGTGGCACAGTCAGAAGGAAATGTCATGGGGCCCTTTACTTTCAATGGCCTCAGGAATCTGCTGGGATTTTTTGCGCTGATACCCTTCATAAGATTTTATTACGGCGATTTCCATGTGGATACTGACACCCTTAGGGGAGGCATCTCCTGCGGGCTCTGCCTTTTCCTTGCTTCCAATACGCAGCAGATCGCCCTCCTTTATACAACCCCCGGAAAGACAGGATTCATCACGGCCTGCTATATGATCTTTGTGCCGATAGCAGGCATTTTCATGGGCAGGAGGATAGGGCTTAAGACCGGGGTAGCCGTTCTGGCCTCAGCGCTGGGACTTTACCTTTTATGCATACCAAGCGGACAGTCTCTTTCCGGAGTCAACAGGGGGGATGTGCTTTCCCTTATCTGTGCCCTGTTTTATACCCTTCATATCCTGTGCATAGATCACTTTACAAAGAAGGCGGAGGGAGTCAAGATGTCCTGCATACAGTTTCTGACCTGTGCAGTGCTCACACTTCTTCTGGTGCCTTTTACAGAGACTCCGGATCCCGCTGCCATAGCTTCCGGAATCGTCCCGCTGCTTTATGCAGGCATACTTTCTTCGGGAGTGGCTTACAGCCTTCAGATCGTGGGACAGAAGGATACGGATCCTGCAGTCGCCTCCCTCATACTGAGCCTGGAGTCCTGCTTTTCCGTACTCGCCGGCTTTGTGCTTCTGGGCCAGAGCTTAAGCCTGAGGGAGCTTTCGGGATGTCTGATCATGTTCCTTGGCATAATCCTTTCCCAGCTTCCTGACAGAAAGAAAGAGACGGAGGAAGCAGGATGAAGATAATCACAGTCCCGGCAGATGCTGAGATCGAGGTAAAACGATCAAGATTCATAGCCTCTGTTTCCCGCGCGGATACTGAGGAAAAGGCCCAGCTTTTTATCGAAGGAGTGAGAAAGGCCCACAGGGATGCAAGGCATAACTGCTTTGCCATGCGCATAGGCACGGGCCCGGTGATATTTGAAAGATCCAGTGACGACGGAGAGCCTCAGGGCACTGCCGGAAGGCCCATGCTGGATATGCTTAAGGGAAACGGGATCACGGATGCGGTATGTGTGGTCACCAGGTACTTCGGAGGGACCCT
>DVNQ01000045.1 GCA_018714245.1 Candidatus Avilachnospira avicola | reverse complement strand
AAAGGGCTTCTTTATAGGCCTCATCATAGCTGCTTGAAAAATATCTTATGGAATTTATGGTATTGGCTCCGTGGCTGAGAGCGTCTCCCAGTACATCTCCGACCGTATCTGCCGGCACGTCGCTTACGGTTATGGTGGTGTCCATCCTGTATCCCGTAAGTACGGATTCTCCTCCGCTGTAATCATACTGAGGATAGAGTCCGATGTCTGAGGTGCTCAGGGAGTCATCCGCATATCCAAGAGCCCTTAAGGCATCCAGGATCTCATTTACCTTTGCGGAATTCTCACTTGTTGCAGCCTCTACCGTAGCGGCTTCATTTGTCACTCCTATGCCAAGCTCCGCCATATCAGGAGTAAGCTCTGTCTTTTCCGTAGCTGATACAGATACTGAGGCTGTCTCTCCTCCCTGGCTCTGTACCCCCTGGTTCACAGCCCCGCTCTGGGCTGTCCCTGCTCCGGTCCCCGAGCATCCCGTAAGGATAAGTGCTCCCGCCGCAAGCACTGCCGCCATATATCTCACATGTCCTCTCATAGTGTACCTCCTGTCTGCTTTCCTGCTGTCATTTTTGAAAATGCTGCCTTTTGGGAAAACATTTTTTTCATCTTTTACCATATATACGATCCGGGAAAGGTATAGCTTTCAGAAAATGCCAAAATTAAGATCCTTAAAATGCATAAAAATACCCGCCTGCAGTTCACATCCCTGCGGGCGGGCATGGAAGTCCATATCTATAAAGACAGGCTTACCTGTCGTTCTCTGCCTGGATCAGTACCTCATCGGGAGCTATGAGTCCCAGACGGTCTCTGGCTACCTCTTCGATATACTGCTTCGTGCCGACATACTTTTTCTTTTCCTCCAGCTCCTTTGTGCGCTTCATTTCTGCCTCTATCTCTTCATTGAGCCTGGATTCCTTTTCTATGTAAGCCTGCTCCTGTTCCCTGAGGTCTATGCTCCGCATCCCTATAGGGCATGCTATGCCGGCTATGAGCAGCAAAAGACATACGGGAAAAAGAAGCCTTTCCTTGATATTCTTCTTTTTTCTTCGTACTGTCCTGCTCATACCTGACCTCACTGCGATAAAAGTATGGCTTTAAATATCCTTAAGTACCGGGCTGTCAGATATAGCGGAACATATCCGCGGCATCTTCCTTCCTGATGCTTTCCGTGACTGACAGGACCTCCACGCTCTGGGCCTTTTCCCCGAAGCGGATCTCTATCACGTCTCCCGGCTTCACATCATAGGATGCCTTCTGTACCCTGCCGTTCACGCTCACTCTGCCTGCATTGCAGGCGTCACAGGCGACCGTGCGCCTCTTTATGAGCCTTGAGACCTTAAGATACTTGTCAAGCCGCATATTACTTGTTTACGCACTCCTTAAGAGACTTTGCGGGAGTGAACTTTACTACCTTGCATGCGGGAGAGGTCATCTGCTCACCGGTCCTGGGGTTGCGAACGGTCCTTGCGTTTCTCTCATTGCACTTGAAAGAGCCGAGATCGGGAAGCTGGATCCTTCCGCCCTCTGCGAGTTCCTTGCTCATAACAGCTACCATAGCCTTGAGCACCTTATCAACATCCTTCTTTGTGAGCTCGCTGCTCTCAGCGACAGCACTGACAAAATCGTTCTTGTTCATTTCGAATGATCCTCCGTAAAAAAATTAACAATACAGAAGTTATACTTACTGCTTTGTAGTATCGTTATAAAGGTTTTTGTATATTTTGTCAAGAAAATCGGCTTAAAATGGGGCTTTACGGCCCATTGCCCTCGTCACGGAAGCCTTTCCCTATTTTCTCAGAGCCGTAAGCAGTTCCGAAGCCTTTTTAAGCATATGGTAAGCATCGCTGTGGACAGTGTTTCTTTCCTCATAGGTAAACTTGGGCTTGAGGCCCCTTATGAACTTAAGCCTTCCCCGTTCAGCGGTTATGAGCTCAGGCACTGCCTCCACCCTGATATCCGCCTTTGGATACATCTCTATCGTATAGCCCGTCTTCCTTACGGATATGTCAGTGGCAAAGGCATCATGTCCCGCCATCTTGAGCCTTGCTACCATGAGGAGGTTCATGACCGGCTTCGGAGGATCTCCGTATCTGTCGGTCAGCTCATCCAGCATATCCATATAATCCTCCTCGGTATGTATGTCAGATATCCTCTTATATATATCCAGCTTCTGATATTCATCGGGAATGTAGCTGTCAGGGATATAGGCGTCAATATCGCAGTCCACGGTGGTCTCGAACTCAGGCTCCTTTTCCTCATCCCCTTTAAGCAGCCTTACCGCCTGGCGCAGGAGCTTGCAGTAGAGATCATAGCCCACAGCCTCCATCTGTCCATGCTGCTCTGCCCCGAGCACATTTCCCGCGCCCCTGATCTCCAGATCCCTCATGGCTATCTTGATGCCGGAGCCAAGTTCGGTAAATTCCCTTATGGTCTTCAGCCTCTTTTCCGCCTCTTCTGAAAGGATCCGATCCTTTTTATACATCAAAAATGCATATGCAGTCCTGTCAGAGCGTCCCACTCTGCCTCTGATCTGGTAAAGCTGAGAAAGGCCCATCCGTTCCGCCCCTTCTATGATAAGGGTATTTGCGTTTGGTATGTCCAGCCCGGTCTCAATGATGGTAGTAGATACCAGCATGTCCAGCTCCCCGGTTATGAACTGCATCATGATCTTTTCCAGCTCATGCTCATGCATCTGTCCATGGGCAAAGCCTATGTTGATATCCGGAAGGAGGCTCCGTAAATGGTCCGTCTTCTCCTCTATGCCCTTTACCTTGTTATAGACGTAAAATACCTGTCCGCCTCTCTGTATCTCCCTCTCTGCTGCCTCTCTCACAAGCTCATCATTGTATTCCATGACATAGGTCTGTATGGGGACCCTGTCCATCGGAGGTTCCTCCAGCACGGAAAGGTCCCGGATCCCGGAAAGAGACATATGCAGGGTCCTGGGTATTGGCGTTGCCGTAAGCGTAAGCACGTCCACATTGGACCTGAGCTGCTTTATCTTTTCCTTATGGGCCACTCCGAAGCGCTGCTCCTCATCTATGATAAGCAGCCCCAGATCCTTAAAGCCCACATCCTTGGATAAGAGCCTGTGAGTCCCTATGACTATGTCCAGACTGCCGTTTTTAAGCTTCTCCGCGGTCTTTCTGTTTTCAGCCGGAGTCCTGAAGCGGGACATCATCTCTATGTTTACCGGAAAGGGCTTCATCCTCTCCATAAATGTATTGTAATGCTGCTGGGCAAGTATGGTGGTCGGTACCAGGAAGGCTACCTGCTTTCCGTCCTGTACAGCCTTGAAGGCTGCACGAAGGGCGATCTCCGTCTTTCCATAGCCCACATCTCCGCAGACGAGGCGGTCCATGATCCTGCCGCTCTCCATATCCGTCTTGACAGCCTCTATGGCGTGGAGCTGGTCCTCGGTCTCATCGTAGGGAAACAGCTCTTCAAATTCCTTCTGCCATACCGTATCTTCCCCGTATCTGAAGCCGGTCTCTGAAAACCGCTTGGCATAGAGCTCTATCAGCTCCTTCGCTATATCTGCCACCGAATGTCTGACCCTGGCCTTGGTCTTCTGCCATTCAGTGCCTCCCAGCCGGTTTATCTTCGGCTTTCTGCCTTCACTCCCCGAATACTTCTGTACCAGCTCAAGCTTTGTGGCAGGAAGATAGAGATTGCCTCCGTCCGCATATTCTATCTTGATATAGTCCTTTCCTGCTCCGTCCCTTTCAATATGCTCTATGCCCCTATAGATGCCTATGCCGTGGCTCTCATGTACCACATAATCTCCGGGGCTCAGCTCGTCAAGGCCTCCTATGCGTATCCCGCCCTGGGCGTGCTCCCTGTGCTTCCTCTTCTTTTTCCTGACGGCGCCGAACATATCCGACTCCGTGATGAGCACATAGGCTATGTCCGGATAGGCGAAGCCCTCGCTCAGGTCTCCGTACACCACCTCTGTGTCTCCTGGCCTGAGCTCCTGGGCTCCGCTTATGTCAGGGCAGTATGCATGTATTCCATACTCCCTTAAGTTCTCGGCAAGCCTTGACATCCTTGTCCTGGAAGGAGTAAGCAGGCTCACCCTGTATCCCTGCTCCTGATAATTCCTAAGAGCTCCTATGAACATCTCAAAGCTTTCCTTATAGCTTCCGACGGATGCGGTCCTGAAGCGGGCCTGGGATACTGCTCCGAACTCCCCGAGGCTCTCATCCAGAGAACTGAGGAGGACGGACCTTCGCTCTCTCAGCATGTCCATGATCTGATCTGACGAGAAGATATCGTTCACCATGTCCTCATCAGCAGCAATGCCCTTTTCAAGCCTCCGTTCCATGCTTTCAGAAAACTCAAGCTCAACGGCCTTTGCCCTGTCCCGTATCCTTGAGGGCTCATCCAGGGCTATAAGGCTCCCTTCTCCGAAGTAGTCCAGAAGCGATACCTCTGTACGTTTTCCTTTCTTTTCGTCTGCCTGATAGATCTTTATCTCAGCTGCCCTATCCAGGGAACGCTGGGTATCCAGATCAAAGCTTCTGATGGTATCGATCTCCTTATCAAAAAACTCGATGCGGTAGGGCCTGTCATCGGTAACAGGGTAAATGTCAAATATCCCTCCTCTTACGGAATACTCTCCCTGCATCTCTACCTGAGGTACCCTGGCATAGCCCATATCCGTAAGCAGCGCTGACAGATCTGAAGGATCTATGACCATGGATTCATAAAGACAGAGCCTCCGGTCTTCCATCTCCTCCCTGGGCTGGATCTTATCCATCAGCCCGTCTATGGTAGTGACCAGCACTCCCCTCCTGTCCTCCACAAGATGCCTGAGGGCCTCTATCCTTTCATTTGTGATGTAATTGCCCCTGATATCAGAGCTGTAAAAAAGGAAATCCTTCGCAGGATATATGTAGGTATTCGGTTCAAAATTTCGAAGATCATTAAAAGCAGGGGTGAGAGTTCTCTCATCCCTGCATATATACAGCACCCAGCCCTGTCCCGCCGAAAGCCCGCTCACAAGCTCAGCCTTCTGGGGATCCATGCATCCCAGGACCCCAACGGGTGCATTTTCAGTCCATAATCCCTTTTTCAGTTCCTCATATCCGTCAAGAAGCGGAAGGGGATCAAACATAATGCCTCCTTATCCCTCACTGCCGGAAAGGTCCATTCCGTTAAATCTGTTCATGGCCTCAGGGACTCCCTCCTCTATGATACAGAGGGCTGCCCTGGCAGCTTCCGTACAGGATCTCTCCATGATATCCATCTCTTCCTTCGAGAACTTTCCAAGCACATGGTTCACCAGGTCCTCTCCCTCGGAAAGGCCTCCCACCCCTATGCGGACCCTTGGGAATCCATCCGATCCGAGGCAGGATATGATGCTCTTTATGCCGTTATGGCCTCCGGCAGAGCCGGACCCCCTTACCCTCAGTCTTCCGCAGCTGAAATTTATGTCATCATAAAGGATGATGATATGAGAAGGATCTATCCTGTAAAAATCGGCGGCAGCCCTGACGGCCTCGCCGGAAAGGTTCATATATGTCATGGGCTTGATAAGGAGCAGCTTCTCTCCCTTATAAAACAGGGAAGAGGTAAGCCCCTTGAATCTTTTGTCCCTGAGCTCGGTCCCCAGCATGGATGAAAGCGCATCCATGGCCATGAAGCCGGTGTTGTGCCTGGTACGGTCATATTTTTTATCGGGATTTCCGAGTCCTGCTATAAGATACATATAAAGCCCCTTTGATTTTTATGCGAGGATAATTTTACAACACATCCGGGCATTAAACAATCCCCGGGCAAGATCTTTGCAGCCGGGAGGTCCCCTTACAGGAACAGAGCCTTAAAAGGGCCTCCCTGGGGCTCTGCTCATTTCCCTCCATAAAATACCAGAGCAGCCTCATGAAGAAAAATGTCTCCGGAGCCATACGCTCCCTGCAGTCCAGGCTTTCGTAGACCGCAGAGGCAAAGGAACCTACGTCTGATCTTCTGGAATCCGGAAAGCTTCCTCTCGGCCCTATGCCGGGCTCTGCAAAGGATATCCAGGGCTCCTTATATGATGCCCCGGAAGTCTCCCCATCTCCTTTAGTCTCTTCCATGCCGACAAGTATGTTGCCCCTTCCGATATATCCGTGAGTAAGCCCGGCTCTCTCAAACTCACACAGGGATCTCAGTCCGGCAGGAAATATGTGCAGGGCCAGCTTTACGGACAGGCCTCCGTCCCTCTCGCCCAGCTCCCGAAGGCTGAGGCCCCTGGTCCTCTCCTCCACTCCGTAAAAGCAGCGCCTTCCTCCGCATAGCAGTATGCCGTTTTCATAGACATGAGGCACACAGTTCAGCTCTGCATAGGATCTCTGTTCCTCAACACAGGCCGGCCCTCTCCAGTAACCGGGATATATGCGTATCAGTACCCTTCCGTACTCCGGATGCACAGCTCCGAGCACTTTGGACCTTCTGTCCATAAATAAAAGCTCAAGTCCTGAGAACATGGAAAAATAGATATCTGAGTCGAAAACTCTCTGCTTATGCATCTGGATAATCCTTTCAGAGATATGGGATCAGGATCGGGAAAAGATCTGATGTAAAAGATGGGCCTCTCCCAAAGATATATAAGAAACGATAAGAAAAGTGTATATATTATACGTTATCCGGGGCTTCCCGCGCCATTGACATATGACACAGAAAACAGGGACAGTATTTGTGAAAACTAACAAAAAGCCGGAAAGGCTCCATCCTTTCCGGCTGATCCGTACATATTTCCTGGCTGGCAGTTTATCTTCCTTCTCTTCTGGTCTGAAGATAGGCATCCATCTCCTCTGCCACCTTTTTTGAGTAGTTTACCGCTTCTACCACGGTCTTTGCGCCGCTGACCACATCGCCGCTGGCAAATATGCCGGGCCTTGTGGTATTGCCCTTTTCATCTGCGGCAAGAAGCCCTCTTGAGCTCATCTCAAGTCCCGTGGTCGTACTTACTATACGGTTCTGGGCGCCCTGGCCTATGGCCACTATGACGCTGTCCGAAGGCAGAAGCTCAGGTTCTCCAAGAGATATCCTGTTTCCCTGCTCATCGAAACTGGCCTGCCTGTAGATAACTCCATTATCAGTGATCTCTTCTGTGCAGGCGCCGTAAAGTATCTCGACTCCGTCAGCTATGGCATACTCTATCTCCCTGGGGCTCGCGGAAGCTTCCTTGCTGTGGCTGAGCACTGTCACATGCTTCACGCCTTCCCTGAGAGCGGTCCTTGCCACATCCATGGCAGAGTTTCCCGCTCCTATGACCGTCAGGCTGTTTCCAAGGTCATACACCCCGGGATCCACCAGATAGTCTATGGCATAGTGTACGTTTCCAAGGCTTTCTCCCTTGATCCCAAGCTTGTTTGCCTTCCATACGCCCGTACCTATGAATATGGCTTCATAACCATCCCTCTGCATGTCGTCCACAGTAAGGGAACGGCCTATGGCAGTGTTGGGCCTGATCTTTATGCCCAGCTTCTGCATCTGGTCCTTATATCTGTCCAGGATCTCCTTGGGAAGCCTGAAGGCAGGTATGCCGTATCTCAGCACTCCTCCGATCTTTTCCTTGCTTTCAAAGATCGTTACGTCATAGCCCCGCTGCTGAAGTATGATGGCTATGGTGATGCCTGCCGGGCCTGAACCTATGATCCCGACCTTCTGTCCCTTTTCGGGCTCTCTTTTCCATTCGAGCCTGTCCAGATAAGTATCGGAGATATAGTTCTCTATACTGGAAATGTGTACCGGTGCGCCCTTTACCCCAAGCACGCAGTGGCCCTCACACTGTTTCTCATGGTCACAGACAAGAGAGCATACCACTGAAAGCGGGTTGTTCTCAAACAGCATCTTTCCGGCGTCATTGAGCCTGTTCTCTCGGAACAGCCTTATCATCTCCGGTATGGAAGTGTTTATCGGACAGCCTGTCCTGCATCTGGGGACCTTGCATTGGAGGCAGCGCTGGGCCTCCTTAACAACATGTATCGGCATTATTCAGCTTCAAACTCATCCTTGCCTACTCCGCAGAGAGGGCAGGCGAAATCTGCGGGCACATCCTCCCACTTGGTGCCGGGAGCTATGCCGCCCTCCTCATAGCCTTCATTTTCATCATATACCCATCCGCATACTGAACATACGTATTTCATTTTCTAATCCTCCTTTTTCAGATCAGGCATTATCGCCTGTGATCCCAGTTTACAACAGCCTTGCCCCGAATACAATCATGGCACCGCAAAAAATACAATCTCGGATACTGATCCTGAAGCTAATTTACAGCTGATAAAAAATCAGAAAATATTTTTATCAGATATAACTGATAAATATCCTCTTCTTCTATTATTTGGCAGTTATAATTTCTTAAAAATTTAGTCAATTACGACTTGCCGAATCATACTTGACTATTTTAAATCTAATGATATATTATATTTAAAAATCTATCGGCAGATTGGAGGACACCGGCCATGTTTATCGGCAGAGAACGTGAGCTTGCAGCGTTGAATAAGTTGTACGAATCAGACAAATTTGAATTTGTGGTGATCTATGGCCGCCGCCGTGTCGGCAAGACGGCTTTGATAAGCCACTTTATAGATAATAAAAGCGCTATCTATTTTATGGGCGTCGAGAGCAACGCCAAGCAAAATCTAGAAAATTTCAGCAAAAGCATTCTGAGCTATCATACCGGCATGGAGACCGAAACCTCTTTTCTATCCTTTCAAGCGGCCTTGGAATATGTGTTCAAGCTGTCCGAAAGGGAACGCATTATCCTTGCAATCGATGAATACCCCTATGTCGCCCGCTCATCAAAAAGCCTCGCTTCTACCATCCAGCTCTTGATTGACCAATATAAAGACACTTCCAAGCTGATGCTGATTCTATGTGGCTCGTCCATGTCCTATATGGAAGACCACGTCCTCGCTTACAAGGCTCCTCTTTACGGCAGACGGACTGCTCAGATGAAAATCATGCCCTTCGACTTTATAGAGACCTGCCGCTATTTCAAGAACTTCTCACCGGAAGAAAAAGCCTATGTGTACGGTATCGTCGGCGGTACGCCACAGTATCTGCTTCAGATAAATGACAAGCTAAGTGTTAAGGACAATATCAAAAATACATTCCTGAATCCCAACTCTGCCCTGTTTGAAGAACCAGAAAATATGCTCAAGCAGGAAGTACGGGAACCGGCGCTCTATAATGCTATTATCACAGCAATTGCCACTGGCGCATCCCGTATGTCGGAAATTTCCGGAAAGGTCGGGGAGAATACAAATATTTGTTCCACTTATGTGAAAAACCTGATCTCTCTCGGCATTATCGAAAAAGAGACGCCATATGGTGAAAAGGAGTCCCGAAAAGCGATTTACTCTATCGCTGACAATATGTTCCGCTTTTGGTATCGTTTTGTACCGGAAAACAGCTCGATCATCGCTCGTGGCGCTTCCGATCTGGCCTATAAGCGTATTGAGCCGCATCTGTCTGACTATATGGGTAAGGTGTTCGAGGAGATTTGCAGACAGTATCTCTGGAAGCTGCTGCTCTCCGGTGAATGCCCTGTGGCGTTTTCCTCCCTCGGCCGTTGGTGGGGCAACGATCCCAAGGAAAAATGTCAGGCAGAAATAGACATTCTCGCTGAGCAGGATAAAAACACCGCCCTTTTCGGAGAATGCAAATGGACAAATGAAAAAGTTGATCTTGGTGTTCTGGAAAAACTCATAAAGCGCAGCGAACTATTCCCCTATAAAAACGTTCACTACTATCTTTTTGCCAAAAAAGCATTTACCAAAGGCTGCAGCGACCGGGCATATGAGATGGGAAATGTGACACTGGTAAGGTATGAGGATATCGTTAAATCGATATAAAGAAAAAGCCGGCAATGAGCTCACATTGCCGGCATTATGACGGAGTCGGTGGGATTCGAACCCACGTGTCCTTGCGGACAAACTGATTTCGAGTCAGCCCCGTTATGACCACTTCGATACGACTCCAGCTGCTGAAACTGATCCATTCGGAAAGTCAGCGTAATTAAATTTATCAGATTCCGAAGGGAAAATCAAGCCCCGTTCATCCAGCGGCCTCCTCCGTCTCGTCCTCGGCCGGAAGCAGCCCGTCAATGATCGTCTTCCAGTCCTCCTTGGATTTTGCCCCGATCACGATCTTCAGGGTGTTTCCCTCGCTGTCCACAAAATAGGTGGTGGGGACCGCAAGCACGTCTGAAAGGAGTTCCTCCGCCGTATCGCTGTTCGGTATGACCTGAAGATATTCTGCCCCGGTCACTGAAAGGACCTCCTCTCCTTCAAGCATGAGCCTTTCATCGATCCCTTCTCCCGTATATACGTCGCTGCAGAGTCCCATGACCTGAAGTCCCTTATCCGCATACTCCTCGGACAGCTCCTGAAGATCCGGCATCTCATTTATGCAGGGCCCGCAGAAGGTTGCCCATATATTTATCATGGTAAGGTCATAGTCCTCAAACTGGGCCTCCGTAATGGTAGATTCCCGGTCAAAGGTCTCAAGCTCAAAATCCGAAAAATAACCGGCTGAGGGCACCGCCCCCGCCTGTTCCTGTTCCTCTCCGCCTCCCTGGCAGCCTGACAGGGCTGCTGTCAAGGCAAATAATATGACGGCAAATGCTTTTTTCTTCATGTATGTCAGTCTGTCCTTTCCTGTATTTTCTCAGATCTTCTGATCCGCTTTCCCCTCAGGTACCTTTATGGAAAATGAACCCGGCACCACAGAGATGTGAGTCCTATCATAACATCCTCCGAACTCTCCGTCCAGAGTCCAGCACAGCTTTTCCGATGTCAGATCAAAGCTTTTTCCCTGCCGAAATTCCATAAGCTCTGATCTGTGATCCGGGGTTATGTAGGATTCCAGCAGTCCGCGAAGTTCCTTGAGGCTGTCAGGCATCCTGATAAGGGTGAGCTCCATAAGCCCGTCATCAAGCCTTGTTTCTGAAGAGACCGGAGGCTTCATGCCTGCCACGGACCTGGAGTTGCTTATGAGTCCCAGCACATAATCTCCTTCCAGTTTTTCCCCCTCCGTCTCTATGCTCACGTGGAATGGCTTTATATCCGCCAGCGATCTGGCTCCCTCCAGTATATAGGCAAGATAGCCCAGCAGGTTTTTGGAAAAAGCCGGAGTCTTATAGGAGATATCCGTAAAATTCCCGAAGCCTGCCACATATATGAAGCGTCTGCCGTTTAGCTCTCCCGTATCCATACGGAGTATCTTGTCGGAAATGGAAGCAGCGACGAGCTCTGAAAGCTTTTTGGGAAGCCCCATGCTCCTTGCAAAGTCATTGGTGGTCCCAAAGGGTATATATCCCAGGGGTATGTCCTTCCCCAGGCTGCATAGCTCATTCAGCATGATGTTCAGCATGCCGTCCCCGCCTGCACATACCAGCAGGCTGTCATCAGAAAGACCGGACAGAGCCTGAGAGAGCGCCCTGTCCGGTCCCGTCATGAACACACGGGGCATGATCCCCGCTTTATTATAATAAGATATGACCTCCGAAAGTCTGCTCTTTCCAAGCCCTCTTCCGGCTATGGGGTTACATATATACAGAAGGTCCTTCATAATGATGATCCCTCCTTTTGGCAGCATCTCTGCCCTTATAGATCGCAGGACTCAGCCGCCTGTCTTTCCGAAGCTCCTGAAGAAATCCGTAAGCTTCGTAAGGCTCTTTATCAGCACGGCAAATTCCTCTCTGGTCTGATCTTCGGTGACCGAATTAATCATGTCGTGATGAAATTTTTCGTGAGCCCTGAAGGCTTCGACTCCCTTGTCCGTAAGCCGGATATAGACCTTCCTGCGGTCATCCTCTCCCCTCTTTCTTTCAACGAAGCCCTTTTTGCAGAGCCCGTTCATGGAAGTGCTGAGGGATCCTACGGTTATGCTGAGTCTTGCAGCTATCTCAGACATGGTCTTGGGGGCCCCGTCACCTATGGCATCTATGATATGCCAGTCATTCATGCTCAGGTCTCTGTAGCCCATGCGCTTCATGGCCTCCTCTTCAAGATAGAGTATATCCCTGAAAAGGTTGACCAATATGTCATTTAGTTGTTCAAATCCTTCCATAAATCAAGTATATTACAGTTCCCTGAATCTTTCAAATCGTTCTCCGGCAAGTTCCCTGCCGGTCTTTTTCAATTTATCCTCAAAAAATCTCTTCATCCTCTGCTCAATCACCGAGGCAGCCTCTGAAAGGCCCTCTCCCTGAAGACCTCTGCCCTCGGGTATCACCGCATCCACAGCGCCCAGGCCGTAAAGGTCCTCTGCGGTTATCTTCATGATGCCTGCAGCTTCCTTTGCCTTTTTTGCATCCTTATATAGTATGCTGGCAAAGCCCTCAGGGGAGAGTATACTGTAGGTCGCATTTTCCATCATCCAGACCTCATTTGCCACCGCAAGGGCAAGGGCCCCTCCAGAGCCTCCTTCTGAGATGACTATGCTGAGCACCGGCACCCTGAGACCTGAAAGCTCATAAATGCATCTTGCTATGGCCTCTCCCTGTCCCCTCTCCTCTGAGGAGATGCCGGGATAGGCTCCGGGAGTGTCCACAAAGCAGACCACCGGCCTTCCGAAGGCCTCTGCCTCCTTCATAAGGCGCAGGGCCTTCCTGTAGCCCTCCGGCTTAGGCATGCCGAAGTTTCGCTTTATATTGTCCCTGGTATCCTTTCCCTTCTGCTCGGCTATGACCGTCACGGGAAGCCCATGGAAAAAGCCTATGCCGCCTATGACAGCAGGATCGTCTCCGTATGCCCGGTCTCCGTGAAGCTCGGTGAAATCATCAAATAAAAGGCTGATATAATCCGAAGCCCTGGGCCTTCCGGGATCCCTTGATGCCCTTACCTTGTCCCAGGCCTCCGCTGCCTTTTTATCACTTCTGCCATTTTCATTGGCGGAAGGCAGCTTTCCGTGGGCCTCAGCAGATATCATGGTCAGGGACCCGAACCTTTTCCTTCCGTTCTTTATGTCATGGGCCTTAATAAGCCTCGAAAGGAGCTGCCTCTGTTCCTCCCTGCCGGCTATGATATCCACAAAGCCATGCTCCATAAGGAATTCCGAATGCTGGAAGCCCTCCGGAAGCTTTTCCCCTATGGTCTGCTCTATGACTCTGGGGCCTGCAAAGCCTATAAGGGCTCCCGGCTCCGCAACTATCACGTCTCCCAGCATGGCGAAGCTTGCGGTCACTCCTCCCATAGTGGGATTCGTAAGCACGCTTATGTACAGAAGTCCCGCATCCCTGTGCTTCTTAAGGGCAGCCGAAGTCTTTGCCATCTGCATGAGACTCACTATGCCCTCCTGCATCCTGGCTCCTCCGGAGGCACAGTATATGATAACAGGAAGCCTTTCCTCATCCGCCTTCTCAACTGCCCTGGTTATCTTTTCACCCACCACATAGCCCATAGAGCTCATGATGAACCGATTGTCCATAACGCAGAGCACGGCTCTCTCCCCGTTTATCCTGCAGATCCCCGTAAGGACCGCCTCATCGAGCCCGGTCTTTTCTCTCATGGAACTTAGCTTTTCCCTGTATCCGGGAAAGCTGAGAGGATCAGCCTCAGGCATCCTGGGATCCAGCTCCTCAAAGGTTCCGGGATCCGCGATAAGCTCCACCCGTCTCCTTGCATGTACCCTGAAATAACCTCCGCACTTTGGACAGCGATATAGATTTTCCCTTACGTCGCGGTTAAGTATGGCTTTCCCGCAGTAGGTACATTTCCGATATACGTCCTCAGGGACCTCCGGAACTGCAGGATCCTTTTTCTTTCTTCCGGGGCGCCTCGTATTTATGCCGGTCTTGATCTTTGTAAAATCCGGCATGCGCGAGGCATTTTCCATTTTTTTCTGTGTGATAAGATCTTTAAGCATGGTTTACTTTCTCAGATACTTCGGGAAATGCTTCTGTATGAAGCCCGTATCGGTATTTCCCTTCATAAATGCCGGGCTGTTTACCAGTTCATAGTCAAAATCTATGTTTGTGGATATCCCCTCTATCAGGGTCTCTCCCAGGGCTGAACGCATCTTCCTTACTGCCTCTTCCCTGTCCTTTCCATAAGCTATGAGCTTAGCTATCATTGAATCATAATTGGGGGACAGCTTATAGCCCTGATATACATGGGTATCCAGACGTATGCCGTTTCCTCCGGGGAAATGGATATTTTCTATGGTCCCGGGGCAGGGCATGAAGCCTCTCTCTGGATCCTCTGCATTGATCCTGCACTCTATCGCATGTCCCGATATCTTTATGTCCCGCTGGGAAAATGACAGCTTTTCTCCGGCAGCTATGCGGATCTGTTCCTTGATGATGTCTATCCCGCTTACCATCTCCGTTACCGGATGCTCTACCTGGACCCTGGTATTCATCTCCATGAAATAGAACTTGCCTGATCCGTCCAGCAGGAATTCGATGGTACCCGCATTTTCATAGCCCACTGCCTTTGCAGCCTTCACAGCAGTCCTTCCCAGCTTATTCCTCAGGGCCTCCGTGATCTGGGCACAGGGGGATTCCTCTATGACCTTCTGGTGGCGCCTCTGGATGGAGCAGTCCCTCTCTCCGAGATGGATTACGTTTCCGAAGCTGTCGGCCAGTATCTGTACCTCTATATGCTTCGGGTCCTTCACATATCTTTCGATATACATAGTGTCATCCCCGAAGGCCTTCCTGGTCTCAAGCTGGGCTGAGAGGAACATCTCCTCAAAGCCTGCCTCGCTCTCAGCCACCCTCATGCCCTTTCCGCCGCCGCCAAGGGCAGCCTTTATCATGACAGGATAGCCGATCTTCTTTGCAGCCCTCTTTCCTTCCTTTACGGAGTAGATGGGCTCCTTGGTCCCAGGCACTACCGGGACTCCTGCCTTCTGCATGGTATTCCTGGCCTCGGACTTATTGCCCATCCTGGAAATGACCGACGCAGAAGGGCCGATGAATTTTATGCCGCAGGTCTCGCAAAGCTGGGCGAACTTTTCATTTTCAGAAAGGAATCCGTATCCCGGATGTATCGCCTGGGCTTTGGTAACTACTGCAGCTGAAATGATGGCCTCCATATTGAGGTAGCTGTCCTGTGAGGGCGCAGGGCCTATGCATACGGCCTCGTCAGCCAGCATTACGTGCAGGCTCTGTCTGTCTGCCTCAGAATATACTGCCACCGAAGCTATGCCCATCTCCCGAAGGGCCCTGATGACCCTGACCGCTATCTCGCCTCTGTTTGCAACTAAAACCTTATCGAACATCTGTCAACCCACCATGAAAGTAAGCTCTGCCCGGCAGGCGAGCTCATCGCCTACATATGCCTTTGCGCTGCCTACGCCTACGGGCCCCTTCTGCTTTATGATCTCACATTCCAGCCTGAGTCTGTCCCCGGGGACCACCTTCCTCTTGAAACGGGCTGAATTGATCGCCCCGAAATATGCGGTCTTTCCCTTGAACTGCTCATCTGAAAGTATGGCTACGGCTCCGGTCTGGGCCAGAGCCTCCACTATAAGTACTCCCGGCATTACCGGCTCTCCCGGAAAATGCCCAGCAAAATAGGGCTCGTCAAAGGTCACGCACTTGTAGCCTACTGCCTTTTTCCCGGGCTCCAGCTCCTCTATCCTGTCTACCAGGAGAAATGGATGCCTGTGGGGTATGATCTGTTCTATCTCCTTTACGCTAAGCATTTGAACCTCCTCAGCTGATCCTGAAAAGCGGCTGTCCGAACTCTACCATCTGTCCATTTTCAACCAGTATGGCCTCGACCTTGCCGTCCATGTCAGATTCTACCTCGTTCATGAGCTTCATGGCTTCTATGATGCCAAGCACCTGACCCTTCTTTATGGTGTCTCCTGCCTTTACATAGGGCTCGTCCTCAGGAGATGCAGCTGCATAAAAGGTGCCCACAAGGGGTGAGGTTATGACTCTGTCGGGTTCGGGAGTTTTGTCTGAGGCTTTAGAAGCTGTCTTTTCTCCTTCCGCATAAGGCTTTTCAGAAGGCTCCGCCTGCATCTCTGCTCTCTTCACTCCGGTCGTCCCTGCAGACTCAGGAATTGACAAAGCCTTTCCTGAAACCTGCTCAGCTCCTCCTCTCCTGATGGAAAGGCTGACTCCGTCCTCGGTATATTCAAGGGCTCCGAGGCTGCTTTCATCCATGGCCCTGATAAGTTCCTTAATCTCTTCTATCTTCATGATCTCTGATCCCTGTACTTTCCTATAACTATGGTCGCATTGTGTCCGCCGAAGCCAAGGGAATTGCTTATGCCCGCATTTACAGTCATATGCACTCCCTGTCCCCTGCAGTAATCCAGATCCAGTTCCTCCTCGGATTCCACAAGGTTCCTAGTCATATGCACGAAATCTTCTTCCACCGACTTGGTAAGGGCGACTGCCTCTATGCCGCCTGCTGCTCCCAGCAGATGTCCGGTCATGGACTTGGTGGAATTGATTTTGAGCTTTTTTGCATGATCTCCGAAGCAGAGCTTTATGGCTCTGGTCTCAAAAAGATCATTGAGGGGCGTTCCCGTACCGTGGGCATTGACATAATCAATGTCCTCAGGGCGGAGCCCCGCATCATTTATCGCATAGCGCATGGCCATGGCGGCTCCGGAACCGTCTTCTGCAGGAGAGGTTATGTGATATGCATCGCAGGTGGCTCCATAGCCCAGCATTTCCGCATATATCCTGGCTCCCCTGGCTTTTGCGTGAGAAAGCTCCTCAAGCACCAGCACTCCGGCACCCTCTCCCAGCACAAAGCCATGTCTGTCCTTGTCAAAGGGCCTGGATGCGGTATCCGGATCCTCATCAGTTGTGAGGGCCGTAAGCTGAGTAAAGCCTGCTATGGATAGAGGCGTTACGGCTGCCTCTGTGCCTCCTCCAAGCATGATGTCAGCCTCTCCATGCTGAATGGATCTGAATGCCTCTCCTATGCTGTGGGTCCCGGATGCACAGGCAGTGACCACATTTATGTTCTTGCCCTTGAGTCCGAAGGCTATGGCCACATTTCCCGCAGCCATATTGGATATCATCCTGGGCACCAGAAGGGGATCTACCCTCCCGGGGCCCTTGTCCATAAGCCTCCGGGTCCCGGTCTCTATGGCCTGCAGTGATCCGATGCCGGATCCAATGGAAACTCCGAACCTGAAGGGATCCTCATCCTCCAGCTTTATACCTGAGTCCTCTATGGCCTCATGAGCCGCAGCGACCGCATATCTTGAAAACAGCTCCATGCGCTTTACGGCCTTAGGATCTCCGCAGCATGAAGCATCAAAATCCTTCACTTCTCCTGCGATCTTTACCTTAAAGCCTTCCGTATCAAATTTTGTTATACTGCATATGCCGGAACGTCCTTCCTTAAGTCCGTCCCAGAATGTCTCAACATTATTTCCAAGAGGCGTAACTGCGCCCAGTCCCGTAATAACTACCCGTCTCATATCTCTCATCTCCTGCCGCTTTATATGGGGCTCTTACATCGCCATTCCGCCGTCCACACAGAGGACCTGTCCCGTTATGTATCCTGATTCCTCTTCCGCAAGGAAGCTGACTGCATGAGCGATCTCCGAAGGCTCTCCGAAGCGCTTCTTGGGGATCTGCTGTGTAACTGCTTCCTTCACCTTTTCTGAAAGGGCATCCGTCATATCCGAAGTCACGAATCCCGGAGCCACAGCATTTACCGTGATGCCCCTGCCTGCAAGCTCCCTTGCAGCGGACTTGGTAAGCCCGATAATGCCGGCCTTTGAAGCAGAATAATTTGCCTGTCCCGCATTTCCCAAGATCCCGGATACTGACGAGATGTTTATGATACGTCCGTATCTTTTCTTCATCATGTATTTTGCTGCCAGCTTCATGCAGTGGAAGGCTCCCTTCAGGTTGATGTCCACGACTCTGGAAAAATCCTCCTCGCTCATGCTGACCAAAAGCCCGTCCTTCGTGATGCCCGCGTTATTTACAAGCACATCCGGAGCTCCTATGCCCTCGGAAAGCTCCTTGAACATGGCTTCACAGGAAACCGGATCGGATACGTCGCACTTTATGCACAGTGCCTTTCCGCAGTTATTTTCTATCTCTTCCTTTACCTTAAGGGCGGCTTCTTCCGATCCGTTGTAATTGATCACTACGGTAAATCCGTCCCTGGAAAGCCTCAGTGCCGTTGCTCTTCCTATGCCTCTTGAAGCTCCGGTCACCAGAGCTACTCTTCCTTCACTCATGTCTCCTCCGAGATACCGGCTATCTTTGAAAGATCCTCCGGTTTTTCTATGTTGATAAGCTTTATATCCGCCTGGTCTGCCTTTATGGCTGCGGTACCCGCTCTCAGTATCTTCTGGATGAAGCCGCAGAGAGTGCGTCCCGGCCCTATCTCGATAAAGGTATCCACTCCCTCTGAAAGCATGGCCTCTATTATCTGCTGCCAGTGCACGGAACCTGATACCTGTCTTACGAGCTTTTCCCTGATCTCCGACTCATCCTTTACCATGAGCCCGTCTATATTTGAGTAATAGGGATGGCGAAGTTCCCCAAGCTCAGTTTCGGAAAGCACCTTCCCAAGCTTTTCTCCGGCCTCCTTAAGGAGGGGAGAATGGAAGGGGCCCGATACGTTGAGCATCACGCAGCGCTTTATGCCGCGCTCTGTAAGCCTCTTTACCGCAAGCTCCACTGAAGCCTTATATCCGGTGATGACTATCTGGGCAGGGCTGTTGTAATTTGCCACATAAGCCCCCTCAGTCTCTGAAAGCACCTCATTAAGCACTGCAATGTCGGGGTTTATGACCGCCGCCATGGCTCCCTCTCCTGCAGGAACTGCTCCCGCCATAAGCTTTCCCCTCTCATATACGGTACGGACCGCATCTGAAAAGGACAACGCCCCTGCCTCGGAGATCGCCGCATACTCGCCAAGGCTGAGCCCTGCAGAAGCAAATACCTCAATGCCCTGCCGGGAAAGCTCTTCCTTTACTATCAGGGTCATGGCAAGTTCAGCACAGACCATGGCAGGCTGGGTATACTGAGTAAGGGAAAGCTCCTCAGATCTTTCCTCAGAAAAGCAGAGGCCCGCAAGATCCAGGCCGCAGGCCTTTGATGCCTCCGCATAAAGCTCCCTTACATTCTCATAGCTGTCATAAAACTCCCGGCACATGCCCGTATACTGGGCTCCCTGGCCGGGATAGATAAGTACTGTCTTTCTGCTCATGCCTTATATCTCTCCGCGCAGGCCTTCATGATCTCAAGGCACTCCGAAGTCATGCCTTCTACTACCTCACGGCAGCTCTTTACGTCATGGATTATGGATGCTATCTGTCCCGCCATAACGGTACCATGGGAGGTATCTCCCTCCTGCACTGCCTTCCTCAGTGATCCAAGGGTCAGGTATTCCAGCTCCTCAAAGCTCTTTCCCTCTGCCTCAAGCCTGTTGTATTCCCTGGTCATCTGATTTCTCAGGCAGCGTACGGGATGTCCGTGGGATCTGCCGGTCACTGCAGAATCTATATCCTTTGCCTTTACGATCCTGTCCTTATAATTCTGGTGTACCACTGCCTCAGTGGTGGCCACGAAACGGGTACCTACCTGCACGCCTTCTGCTCCGAGCATAAATGCTGCTGCCATGCCTCTTCCATCGGCTATGCCTCCGGCAGCGATCACGGGAATGTTTACCGCATCCACCACTGAAGGTACCAGCGTCATGGTCGTAGCCTCACCTATATGGCCTCCGGACTCAGTTCCTTCAGCCACCACGGCATCAACTCCGGCCTTTTCCATGAGCTTTGCATGTGCCACTGAAGCGACTACGGGGATCACCTTTACTCCGGCCTCCTTCCACATGGGAAGATATACTGCCGGATTTCCGGCTCCGGTGGTGACTACCTCCACCTTTTCCTCGACGACTACCTGAGCCACTTCCCTGGCATAGGGGCTCATGAGCATGACGTTGACTCCAAAGGGCTTGTCCGTAAGCTCCCTGCACTGTCTGATCATGTCCCTGATGACCTCTGCGGGAGCGCTGGCTCCGCCAAGGAGTCCCAGGCCTCCTGCATTGGAAACCGCTGCTGCCAGATGGGCCTCAGCCACCCAGGCCATTCCGCCCTGTATGATGGGATATTCTATTCCCAGTAATTCCGTGATCCTTGTCTTCATCCTTAGGCCTTTCCTTTTCCGATCTGTCAATTATTACTCTATTCCCTTTGCCCTGAGGTATTCCACAACATCACCAACGGTCGTGAGTCCTTCAAGATCCTCTGAAGGGATCTCTGTCTCGTACTCCTCCTTAAGGGCTGATACAAGCTCAAAGAGATCCAGTGAATCTGCACCCAGGTCCTCTGCAAAGGATGTCTCAAGGCTGATCTCCTCTTCATTTGCTGAAAGCTGCTCTGCGATGATTGAAATGATCTTCTCTTCCATTTTTTTCTCTCCTAAATATTGATCGATGATATTTTATTTACTGCTTCGCTCTGCGAAGATCAGATACGATAAAGTATGGCTCCCAGACTGAGCCCTGCTCCAAAGCCCGACATGACTATCTCATCTCCTGAGCAGAGGCTTCCGCCCCTCATGAGCTCGTCCAGCAGTATCGGGATGGTGGCTGCGGTAGTATTGGCATAATGCTCTATATTGCCCGGAAACTTATCAATGGGCTCGGAAAGCCTCTTTGCCACGGCCTCGATTATCCTCCGATTGGCCTGATGCAGGACATAGAGCTTCGGGGCCTCGTCCATGCCCTCGCAAAGCTCCTTTATGAGCTTAGGCACCTCTCTCACTGCAAATTCAAATACCGGCCTTCCCTCCATCCTGAGCTCTCCTCCGGCATTTTCATTTTTATAGAGGCTCTCACAGCTCAGCACTCCGGCACGGCTTCCATCAGATCTGAGTATGGACCTTATGACCCCGCTGCCCTGTCCGTCATCAAACCTTTCATCAGCCGAAAGTACCAGGGCTCCGGCTCCGTCTCCGAAGAGTATGGCTGTGCTCCGGTCCTTCATGTCAAGGAACTTCGACATCACATCCACACCTACCACCAGGGCATTTCTGCTGATCCCGGAAGCAAGATAGGCAGATGCGGTGGAAAATGCCGCAAGGAATCCGGTGCATGCAAGGCTCAGGTCAAATGCAGCCGCAGGCCCTATGGAAAGCCTGTCAGAAAGCACGCAGGCTGTTGCGGGAAATGCATAATCAGGAGAGCAGGTAGCAGCGATGACAAGATCTATCTCATCTCTCCGAAGCCCCTTCTTCTCTGCCTCACAGAGAGCCCTTTCAGAAGCCCTGAGAGCAGCGGTTATCGTCTTTTCCTTTTCTGAAGCTTCAAAAAAATGCCGTTCTCCTATGCCGGTCCTGGTCCGGATCCATTCGTCACTGGTATCCATGATGGATGCCAGCTCGTCATTCGTAACTGTTTTTTCCGGAACGTAGGATCCGGTACCTATGATCTTACTGAACATATGCTCCTGCTTTCGGCAGAAAAACCTGTCATTTATTCCAAATGGAGGTTTGTCCTGTCTAACAATAGTTTTAAATTAAAATATTTTGAAATTCAAACTATTTGAAATTCAAAGTTATTATATTCTCATTTTTTTATTTGTCAATACCCAGGATCTCAGAATCCCGTTTCCGTCTCCCTTACTCTTGCAAGATGTCGCCAGAAACGGGATCCTTCGTTAAAAACCGATGGCCGGGATAAAACATTTTAAGCCGGCGAAGTCTTTGAGAGAAACAATATCTATGATATAATCGGAGGGCTTTGAAAAGGAGAATTAACAGATAATGACAAATCTTATAATAGTGACTTTCGTCGCAGGCGTGCTGGGCCTTGGCCTGGGAGGCATGATCGGGGCCCTGATCGGCAGCATTTCCAAGCGATTCAATGCCATGCTCCTGAGTTTTTCCGCTGGCACCATGATAGCCCTGGTATGCTTTGAGCTTCTTCATGAAGCGATGGAGAGCGGAGCAGACACTGCCCTTATTGCCGCAGCCGCCCTTATCGGAGCCGGACTGGTAAGCTTTCTGGACTATATCATAGACAGGCATTCCGGACATACCCACGATTTTATAACCTGTGAAGGCTGTGATGAAGAATTTGAACATGATGAAAACCACAGGCACTGTGTTGAGCATGGCCAGGTGACGGAAAGCCATCATCATAAAAAGGCTTCTCATCTCCAGCTATTTCTTGCCGGAGTAATGATGGCCATAGGCGTGGCCATACACAACATACCTGAAGGCATGTCCATAGGTGCCCTTTACGCCGAAGGCGGAGGAAGGATCTCAGGTTCCCTGACGGTGCTCCTCATATCTATCGTCATGCATAACATACCGGAAGGCATGGCCATAGCCCTGCCGCTTTTTACCTCGGGAATGTCAAAGCCCAGGGCGGCCCTGTGTGCAGCGGCAACGGGCATACCTACTGTGCTGGGAGCCCTGGCAGGTACATCCATAGGCAATATGGGAGCCCTGGGCACGGCCCTGAGCCTGAGCTTTGCTGCCGGCACCCTGCTCTATGTGGTATTCGGAGAAGTACTGCCCCAGTCCATAAACCTCTATTGCTCCAGAAAAACTGCCTTCTCAGCCATCACTGGCCTCATCATTGGCATGCTGATCATCGGCATGCATGTACACTGAATCTGCATATAAGAAAACTGCCGGGATCTATTCCCGGCAGTTTTTTGATTCAATATTAGTATTATTCTTGTCTTTATCTGGCTTTACCCAGTCGTCCTTTGCTCAAATAGACTTTGACTCAGGCTCCCTTTGACACAGATACCGCTGCAGTGCTCCTTTCATCAGAAAGCACTCCCTCATAATGCACGGTAACATTGTCCTCCTGTCCTATGCCCTCAAGCATGGAAGGATCAGCTGAAAATGTAAATGAAGCATAGCTTGTATCCACGGTGATGCTGTCCTCAGTGATGGCGGATACGGGGCCGCTTATGTAATCGGCCAGGGCTTCCTCGGAATTTGCGGCATCCTCGGTAACCACCTTTATGGCCACGGGAGCGCCTGATCCGGTGCCCTCATCCGTGCTCATCTGATTCTCTTCATATATGCTTCCCATATATGTTACCTGAGCCTCGGCGCCTGCTGCCACGCTTGAGAAGGTGACCTCCCTGGACATGGAGTTGTCAAAGGTGACCTCATTGCCGTTTGCATCCCTGAGAGTGATGTCATTTATATCCACATAGGTAATGGTCCCGTGAAGGGTAGGATTCACTCCCATGGCATCGGCCTGCTCCTCCAGGTTCATGAGCACTATCATATAGGTGGAAGCATAGGGCTGCTGTGCATCCGGCATGTCAAGATAGGCAGTCTCCACATATGCTCCCTCAAGGAGATTGATCTTCTCTTCAGGAGTCATGCCTGCGCCGGATATGTCAAAGCTCATGGATGTTCCGTCCGGAGTTACTATGGTCACCACATCTCCGTCGATATGGCTTACCTGTCCGTCCACATAGAGTTCGTCGATATACTCTCCGTCCTCCGTAACCATACCGCCCATGGAACCTCCTTCGGCATCAGCCTCCTCCTCGGTCATCCCGTCATCCTTCGGAGCCTCTGTCTCAGAAACGGCCTCTGTCTCTGCTGCAGTCTCGGTCTCCTCCTTTTTTGAAGATCCACAGGCTGCCATGGCCAGAGCCAGTACGGTTATCATAAGGACCGTAAATATCTTTTTCTTCATAATCGTCCTTTCCTTATAAACTGATTTACCGGCAGGGATGATGTCCCCGCGACATGGCTTATATTACTACATTAACAGGCCCTTCGCCATTATCAAAACCTTAATATTTCTTAAACTTGCGGTCAGAGTCTCCTCTGTCAGCCATTTCCACCTTCATCAGTCCCTTTCTTCCGTATGGATCTCAGGCGCTCTCCGATATGCTTTTCATAGCCCTGGTCAGAGGGTTCATAAAATACCTCATCCCTGATCCCGTCAGGCAGATACTGCTGAGGCACATAGTGGCCTGGATAATCATGGGGAAACAGATATCCCGTGCCTCTTCCAAGTTCCTCGTGCCCGTTATAATGGGCATCCCTCAAGTATGCCGGTATCGGAAGGTTTCCGGTCTCCCGAAGCTTTTCCCCGGCCCTGAGATATGCGGTAAAGGATGCATTTGATTTGGGAGCGCAGGCCACATAGTTGACCGCCTGGGCCAGTATGATGCCCGCCTCAGGCATTCCGACCCTTTCAACGGCAAGGGCAGCGGATACTGCCACATTGATGGCATTCGGGTCCGCATTTCCCACATCCTCGGAGGCGCAGATCATGATCCTTCGGGATATGAACCTGATGTCCTCTCCGGCTTCCAGCATCCGGGCAAGATAATAGCCTGCTGCATCAGGGTCAGAGCCCCGCATGCTTTTTATAAATGCAGAAACGGTGTCATAATGGTTGTCACCGTCCCTGTCATAGGCAAGGATCTTTTTCTGGACACATTCGGATATGGCCTCAAGGCTAAGATGTATCTTTCCATCCGGGCTCCGCTCCGTGGTAAGTACCCCAAGCTCTATGGCATTTAAGGCTGTCCTTGCGTCTCCGTCCGCTGCTTCGCAGAGAAAGTCCACTGCATCCTCATCAATGGATGCCTCATACATGCCCATGCCTCTTTCCCGGTCCTCCACGGCCCTATGGATGAGCTTCCTGATATCTTCCCCGGAAAGGGGATGGAGCTCAAATATCCTGGAGCGTGACAGAAGCGCCCGGTTTACTTCGAAGTAGGGATTTTCCGTGGTGGCGCCAATAAGCACTACCGTCCCGTCCTCCACATAGGGCAGCAGATAATCCTGCTGGGCCTTATTGAACCTGTGTATCTCATCAATGAAAAGTATGGTCTTTCTGCCGGCTCTCGTCATGGTGTCCTGAGCCGCCCTGACCGCTTCCTCCATGTCCTTCTTTCCGGAGGTGGTGGCATTCATCTGCCTGAAATCCGCCTTTGTGGTATTGGCTATAACCATGGCAAGACTGGTCTTTCCGCTTCCCGGAGGCCCGTAAAATATCAAAGAGCCAAGCTTGTCAGCCTTGATGGCACGATATAGGAGCCTGTCCTTCCCAAGGATATGTTCCTGCCCCACCACCTCGTCGATGGTCCTGGGCCTCATCCTTGAAGCAAGGGGAGATTCAGCCTTCCGGTTCTGCTCCCTCATGTATTCAAATAATTCAAATGTCTCGCTCATATGGAAAGCTTATCTCTCCGTCCTCCAGTAATGTACGCTGAGGGGCTCAAGCTCTGATCCTCCTCCGAAATCGTGCACCGATCCGTCGATCAGGTCTGTCCCAATTCCGGACCTGGCATCAAAATGAGCCGTAAAACTTTCCATGTCCGCATTTACGGCAACTATGACCCTTTCTCCATCAATGGATCTCTCAAACACCAGCTGCTTATTGGTTACAACAAGCTGTCTGTAATCTCCATACATGAGAGCCCTGCTCTGCTTCCTGGCCCCGGCAAAGGCCCTGATCGAAGCCGTAAGCTCATTTTCCTTTGGCTCAAAGAGTGAGGGACGAAGGGCTCTGTCTCCCTCCTTCTTATCTCCTTTTATGCCCCATTCGCTGCCATAGTATACGGTAGGTATGCCGGGCATCCCGTAAAGCAGTCCGTAAAGCACCGGCAGCTTTTCCTCATCAGAAAGTGCCGTTGCCGCCCTTGAGATATCGTGATTATCCACAAAGCTCTGGAGATGGCTTCCCGGATAGAGGGCCCAGGGATCCGGTCCGAACTGCCGGTTAAGGCTGTAGGCTATCTCAAAAAGGTTCATGCTGTTGAGGCTGGAGACAAGCCCTTTCTGACATTCATAGTTTGTGACGCTGTCCATCATGTCATCCTGGAGTATGCATTTGTAATCCCCGAACATGATCTCTCCGAAGAGGAAGAAGTCCTTCGAAAGCTCCCTTGTAAAACTCCTTAAAGCCCTCAGGAAATCCCTGTCAATGCAGTAGGCCACATCCAGCCTGAGTCCGGATATATGGAATTCCTCATACCAGTATCTTATGCTCTCAAATATATATGAGCGTACCTCCGGATCCGAAAGGTTGAGCTTCACCAGGTTGTAGCAGCCCTCCCAGGCCTCATAGGAAAGGCCGTCATGATAGGGAGAGTCTCCATAAAAATTGATATGGAACCAGTTTTTATACCGGCTCTGTTCCCTCCGTTTAAGCACATCCTGGAAGGCAAAGGAGCCCCTGCCCATATGGTTGAATACTCCGTCAAACATGATCCGAAGTCCTGCCGCCCGAAGCTTTTCGCAAAGCTCCTTAAGGTCCTCGTTGGTACCCAGTCTGTGATCCAGCAGCCTGTAATTCCTTATGTCATATCCGTGCTCATCGGACTCAAACAGGGGATTGAAAAGTACCGTATCAAAGCCGCAGCTCTTTATATGATCTATGTGCTCTCCTATCATCCTGATACGGTGTTCCGTACCGGGGATCGGCAGCTCTCCGCTCTCAAAAATGTCATGATCTGCGGGAGGAGCAGCATTTTCCCAGGGACAGCCGCACATGCCTATCGGATAGATCTGATAAATATTTGCTTCCTCAAACCACATTGATTTATCCTCTCCCTCAGTTTGCCCTCTTTATGTCCAGCTTCTTATCAAGCTCATATACCATAAGCCTGTCCGAATCCAGGTCTTCCTTATGCATGTCCACCGCATTGATGCGGCAGTTCTCATAAGTCTTGTAATAATATATCCCCTTATCTCCGTTTATGCAGGAGGAATAGGTCGTGATATCATATTTTCCTTCCGGTGTTATGACTGATCCTCTTACGGATACTACCGAATCCAGGATATGAAAGAACTCGGATACAGAACCCTCCTCCCCATCCTCGCAGACTGCATTGTTGAGGTTGAAGGCAGCCTTTACGAATCTGGATGCCGGTGAATTGTCTCCGGGCAGCCCTATTGCTCCCATGCCTACTCCAAAGGTGGAAAGGTCCAGCTTTTCCGAAAAGGTATTTGAAGGCTGATGGGGATCCAGATTCATATACTGTCTCAGATTCTGAAGCTGGAAATCAAAGGGCGGATTATTGGTAAGCACTCCCACCGGATCGTCATAGATCCTTAATCCATCCTTTGTGGATTCGAGCACCATCGAGCTTTCCTTGTCCGCGATATGCCAGTGAAGTCCGGCAAGAGGCATTTTCTCGGAAAATGGTATATTTACAAGATTGATCCTGGAAAGCAGCTCCTTCACATCCGAAAGGGATGATGAATAGGAAAGCAGCCAGGGGATCAGCTCAAAGGGCGTTATATTGTCCTTATCAGGCTTTATCTCGTCCGTATACCAGGCATTGCCGGGGAAATAGAGGCCCGCAACATAAACTCCCTTTTCATTTGCCGCCTCTGCATACAAGGGATAATCATCCACTACGGTAGCCATGCCGATCATGGCAAGGTGATTTTTATATACTGCATCATTCTTTCTGAAAGTAAAGCTATAGTCCCTGGGAGTGATCACCACCCTTTCACCGAAGTGGTACTCCAGGTCCAGGTTCCTTCCAAAATATGTATCTCCATGTTTAAGCTGTATACTCGTACACATAATATTCCTTTCTGCTTACCATGTAAGCCCGTCGAACTGTGTATACATATATTTTATCATCAGAGGCCGAAAAATAATATTGAAATTACAACGAAAAGCACAAAAAAGAGGACCGCATATGCGATCCTCCGTAAAGACTTCTGTATAAGCTATGATTACTTAAGGGTAACTTTCAATGATATAGTTTCATCATTGTTTATGTTCTTTTGTCTCTGCTGTCCTCCTGAGACATTAAACCCCTTATTTTAAGCGCCTTTCAGCTTATCATTGTTTTTTCTTTTTCATGATAGCTTACAGACGCTTATTTTAAATAGTTGGTCAAAATGTTGTTAAAAATGTTGTTAGAATCAGTTGGCCTTATCGAGCTGCTGCATCATATCATTCATGGCTTCCTGATTCTTATGCAGATATACATCTACAGTTACCTTTGCACTGTGAGCATGGCCTACTATATCCTTTACCACATACTCATTTTGTCCATTGAGGATATTCTGAGTTATAAAGGTATGACGGCAGCTATGAGGGCTTATCCTTTCAAAATGTTTGCCGCTCTTGTTTATCTTATCGCATATCTCATTAAACGCACTCTTCAG
>DVNQ01000044.1 GCA_018714245.1 Candidatus Avilachnospira avicola | reverse complement strand
GTTATGGCGGAAAACATCAACAGGATGTCGGAAGAGCTGAAAGAACTGCTCCGGTCTGAACGGGAGGCGGAACAGACAAAAAATGATCTGATCACCAATATAGCCCATGACCTGAAGACGCCCCTTACCTCGGTCATAGGATATCTGGAGCTTCTGTGCGACGGAAAGGTGGAGCTGAGCCGGGAGATGGAGAAGAAATATCTCCGGATCGCATATAACAAATCCCGCAGGCTGGAACAGCTTATAGGGGATCTTTTCAGTTTTACGAAGCTGAGCTATGGAAAGATCACCATGAAGGTGGGGTATGTGGACATCGTAAAGCTGCTTTCCCAGCTTCTGGAGGAGTCCTATCCCGTATTTGCGGAAGCCGGACTCTCATATGAGCTGCGCAGCAATGTGGATGAGCTGGAGATAGCGGCTGACGGCAATCTTATAGCCAGGGTCTTTGAAAATCTTATCGGCAATGCCATAAAATACGGAGCCGAGGGAAAAAGAGTCATAGTACGCATAACGGCTGAGCCCCAGAATGATGCGGTGGAAATAAGGGTCATCAATTTCGGATATGTTATACCTGAAAAGGATATCCCCTTTATCTTTGACAAGTTTTACAGGGTGGATCAGGCAAGGAGCACCAAGACCGGAGGAAGCGGACTTGGCCTTGCGATAGCAAAAGAGATAGTTGACATGCACGGGGGAAGCATAGGCGTGACCTCGGATCTGTCCGGTACTGTATTTACAGTCAGACTGAAGATCAACTTTGACAAGAATATTGAGAATTTCAGAAGGGCTTAAAAGGAACATAGCTTATCTTTTTTGGCTGCTGCTTTCAGCAGTCCTTTTTTGCTGTGCCGATCCGGTGAGGCCCCTTGCAAATGGGAGCGATGGATTCCAGGAATCCCTGGTCATACTGGAAAAGCCGGAAGCGTATGAGGGCATAGATCTTAATGTCTCTTACGGTTACAGGGATGTGGCAAGATCCGGAGAGTATCTTCCGGTCGAAGTGGACGTGACGAATGGTTCTGGCAGGGACATATCTGGAAAACTTTATATCGAAGCGGAACTTTACGACAATAATATATTAAAATACGATTATGACATAAAAATAAGCGAAAATTCCAAGGAGAAATTCCAGACCACCATAAATGTTCCCGATGACCAGGCCTCCCTGAGGATCAGCCTTTTTTCGGATCAGGGCGAGCTGCTAAGTGAGACGGAAAAGGAGCTTGTGATACATGGCGGGTCAGAGCTTCTGATAGGGATCCTGTCCAACAAGCCTGACAGCCTTTCATATCTGAGGGGGATCAATTTTGGCGGATCAGAGCTCCAGACCAGGACCGTGGTGCTGGATCCTCAGAGACTGCCTGATTCAAAGGAAGGACTTGAACAGCTGGATCTGATGGTGATCTCTGATTTCAATCTGTCCAGGCTTGAGGATGACCTTATTGATGCCATATTTCAGTGGGTAAGGGACGGGGGCATCCTGCTTCTCGGAACCGGCGCCGCATCAGATCCTCTTGGAGGATTTTCCGGGCTTCTTGGAGATCCTGAGATATCCGAGACGGAGCTCCAGGATGTAAACATGGGTATCCAGTACAGCCAGGACGGACCCGACGGCGCCAGGCTTGAACTTATGACCAGGGACATATATGCCGAGGACGGTATCCAGGTCATGCAGTCCGGAAGCCTTGCCATGCTTACCACAATCGCTGCGGGAAGCGGAACTGTCGGGATCACCGCTTTCAGCCTGTGTGATATTGAGGATTTCTGCCTTGGACATCCGGATTTTGCGGAAGACCTGCTGACGTCGCTGATAGGAGATACAAGGATCAGAAGCCTTGAGGCAGCCCTTCTTGGAAGCAGCTCAAGACTCCAGAAAATCAGGAGGATCGTGGACATAGCCGATGGAAACAGATTTCCGAACATTACCGTCTATGCAGCATTTGCTCTTATCTATATGGCCATATGCGGACCGTTGCTTTATTTCAGCCTTAAAAAAAGAGGCCTTTCTCTTTATTACCCGTTGGGAGTCCTTTTAAGTTCCTTCCTGGCAGTTCTGATACTCTGGACGATGAGCATCGGAACCAGGTTCACTTCCACCTTCGGAGACTACGCCTCCATATTTTATCTGGATGGGGATTCGGTAAGAGAGACCGGATTCATGAAGATATCATCTCCGCAAAAGGGAGACATCAGTCTGAACTACGACAGGGACGGGCTTCTGCTTCCGCTCCTTCCATCCTTTAAGGATACGGAGGAGTACGAAAGCCTTAACGGCGGGATAAGCATGGAGCTGGAATCCGGCTTTGACAGTGAGGAACAGACATTATCTGCAAGGGATACGAAGGAAGATGCACAGACTTCGCCGGAAAAGGAAAGCATCCATATCTCTTCGGAAAGAGCATTTTCAGAGGCTTATTTTGAGACCGACAGGACCTCGGAGTCTGGTGAGGGCTCTCCCCTTGACATAGAGATAGGTTATTTCAATGATGCCTTGAGAGGAAGGATTACCAACAATACGGAGCAGGATCTCAGGGATGCGGGCATCATGTTTTTCGGCAGGATCATAAGGATAGGCGATATCGCTGCAGGAGAGACCAGGGACCTTTCCGAGCTGGAGATGGTCTATGGGCCTACCGGATCGGCAAGGATAACCTCTGCCTATCTGACGGAGCTTCATGACCTCAGCCAGGATGATCCTGATTATAGCGGGGTCCTCAAATGCACGGAACTCCTTTCCTACTATATGGAGGAGATGCCGATATATCATGACAGAGGGGCTGTTTTTACCGCCTTTTATGAAGGAGGAGGAATGGCAGAAGCCTTCCTTATGGAAAACGGGATCGAAGGCAGCGGGATCAGCCTGATCGCTTCCACTGCCCAGGTGGATCTGGAGGATGACGGAAGCATTTACCGCTCTGTCATAGTCGGAAGTCCCAGGGTGGTGAGCGGGAGCTATGACGTGGCCTCCAATACCATGAGTGGGACTGCATCGGCAGTGCTGGAATATAATCTTGGTACGGATGTTTCCCTGAGCTCGGTACGCTTCAATGAACTTTCAGAGGTGTTCTGGGGAAGGGAGTTTCCTTCGGGAGAGGTGCTTGAGCCCTTCAGCGGTGCCGTATCTCTTTATAATTATGTGACCGGATCCTATGATCTCATGGATATCAGTTCAAGGATCTTCTCCAGGGATGAGATAGTTCCTTATCTTTCTCCGGAAAATGCCGTCATGATAAGGTTCATACCTGATGAAAATGCTGCGGAGGGAACGGAAATGTTCCTGCCGGTACCTTCGGTAACAGGAGTAGGATGATGCTGGAACTGTCGAATATCACAAAATTTTACGGAAGGTTCTGCGCCCTGGATGATCTTTCGATATGTGTGGAGGACGGAGCTCTTTTCGGCTTTGTGGGGCCGAACGGTGCAGGGAAAACAACTGCAATGAAGATTATGTGCGGGATCCTGGCTCCGGACTCGGGACATGTGTACATAGACGGTGAGGAGCTTTCCACTGTGGGTCCCATGGAACTCAGGGAGAAGATCGGATATGTCCCGGATTCCTTTGGGATATATAATGATCTGAAGGTCATGGAATACATGGAATTCTTTGCTTCATGCTATGGGATAGAGGGTATGGCTGCAAGAAAGAAGGCGGAAAAGCTCCTGGATTTTGTGGAACTGTCAGACCGGTCGGATTTTTTTGTGGATGCTCTTTCCAGAGGCATGAAGCAGAAGCTTTCGTTGGCAAGGGCCCTGATGCATGACCCGGAGATACTTATACTGGATGAGCCCAGCTCCGGTCTGGACCCCAGGACCAGATATGAATTCAAACACATAGTTTCAGAGCTTTCCGAAAGCGGAAAGACCATCATAATCAGCTCCCATATACTGAGTGATATCTCTGAGCTCTGTACTGATATCGGTATCATAGACCAGGGGAGCCTTGTGATCAGCGGAAGGCTTTCTGATGTCATGAGGGACATAACCGCGGAAAATCCCATAGTCATAAGTGTGGATGCGGGTCTTACAAAAGCCATCAGGCTCCTCAAGGCTGAATCCGGAGTCAGTTCGATGACCATAAACGGAAATGATATCATGATCAATTTCAGCGGGGGAAGGAAGGAGGAGGCTGAGCTCCTCAAAAAGCTGGTCTCTTCCGGACTTTCAGTCAGGAGCTTCAGCAGGCAGAAGGGTTCCCTGGAGTCCATATTCATGCAGCTTACGGGGCCCGGAGAAGAGAAGACCGTATATTCATATGATGCAGGAGAGGATGCAGGATGAAGCTGAATCCCATCTTTAAAAAAGACATAAAGGTGCAGAGCCGGGGATATGATCTCCTTGGCCTTCTGTGCGTTGTGGATTCCCTGCTGTTTTTTGTGGGCATATTCGGGATGCTGGCCATCACTTCGAGGCTAAGGCAGAGCATGGAGGCAGATTACGGGGCCCTGCTTAAGATATATGGGGTCATAGCCATACTTTCCTTTGCGGCGCTTACTGCGGTGGGCCCTGCCATGACTTCAGGAAGCATTTCCGGGGAAAGGCAGACAAAGACCCTGGAGCTTCTGCTTACCACCAGGATAAGCCTTAAATCGATAGTTATCGGAAAACTGGAGGCAGCCTTTTACAGCCTTACTATACTGGTCATATCCTCCATACCGGCCCTGATGCTTCCCCTCCTGTACGGAGGCCTTGGGCTTCTTGATGTGGGCATGATCATATTTGCATTCCTTGTCTCTGCACTTATGTACCTTTCCATCGGCATGTACGCAGGAGCAGGAAGAAAGACGGTTCAGAAGAGCACGGTGGCAGCTTACGGCATACTCCTTATATTCCTGGCAGAAACCGCATTGCCCGGCATGCTTTCAGCTCCTTTCTGTACGGAAAACAGGGACAATATGATGGCGCTCCTTCTGATGGCAAACCCTTTCATGACCATGTTGGAACTCATATCTGAGCAGACCGGATGGGGATTTGCAGAGACACTCCATGCTTCCCTGAACTGCAGATATTTTGAAATTCTGAGCGGAGCATACGTCTGGATCAGCCTCACGATACAGCTGGCCATCTCAGCTGCGTTTACGGCTGTGGCCATAAGGAAGGGAAGACAGCTTTAATTTGTGTATTTATGGCATTGAAAAAAAACTGCCCTGTATGTAAAATAATAGGGCAGTTTTTTGTATACTGCCGGATTTCAGTTTGATTAAGGAGCCGTAAGCATTGAAGAAGATAATATTGACCGGAGGGGGCACGGCAGGCCATGTGACCCCGAACCTTGCACTTATTCCGGAACTCAGGGAAAAGGGATTTGAGATACTGTATATAGGCTCATATAATGGGATAGAGAAGGATCTCATCACTGAAGCCGGTATCGAATACAGACCGATCTCCAGCGGAAAGCTGAGGAGATACTTCGATATCAAGAATTTTACCGATCCCTTCAGGGTCATGAGAGGCTTTTTCCAGTCCAGAAGGATCATGAAGGCTTTCAGGCCGGATGTGGTATTTTCCAAGGGAGGCTTTGTGGCAGTCCCGGTAACTCTGGCTGCCAGGACCTTAAGGGTCCCGGTGATCTCACATGAATCGGATATGACTCCGGGGCTTGCAAACAAGCTTGCCATGCCTTCGGCTACAAAGATATGCTGTAATTTTCCGGAGACCCTTAATTATCTTCCCAAGGACAAGGCAGTACTTACCGGATCTCCCATAAGGAAGGAGCTCCTTTCAGGCTCAAGGGAGGAAGGGCTTAAAGAGGCAGGATTTGACGGACAGAAACCTGTACTTCTCGTTATAGGCGGATCCCTCGGAGCCGTACATATCAATGACATGGTAAGGAAAGTGCTCGGCAGGCTGCTGCCTGATTTTGATATCATACATATCTGCGGAAAGGGCAATGTCTCAGAGGAGCTTATCGGGACTCCCGGCTATGTTCAGTATGAATATGTGGGAGCAAAGCTCCGTGACCTTTTTGCTGCGGCGGACATCATGGTCTCAAGGGCGGGAGCCAATGCCATATGTGAGATCCTTGCCCTGAGGAAGCCGAATCTGCTGATACCGCTTCCGAAGAGCGCAAGCCGGGGAGATCAGATACTTAATGCCGGATCATTTGAGAAACAGGGCTTTTCAAAGGTGCTTTTTGAGGAGGATATGACTGAGGACAGCTTTATATCCTCGGTCAATGAGCTCTGGAGAGACAGGGAAAGCTACATCAGGAATATGGAGAGCTCGCCTCTTTCCGATGCAGTGGGAAAGATAACGACCCTTATAGAGGAAACCTGCAACAGATGAATATGATCGAAGCTGCACATGTTTTTTATGAGTATGTGCAGAAGGATGAAAATGACAATATAGAAGAGGTTAATGAAGCCCTTTCCGATCTCAGCTTAACCATCGAAAAGGGCTCTTTCGTTTGCGTGCTCGGACATAACGGCTCCGGAAAATCCACCTTTGCAAAGCTGCTTAACGGGCTTCAGCTGCCGAAGGAGGGGACCATACTCATATCCGGCATGGACACCAGGGATGACGCATCCCTGCTTAACATACGCAGATCCTGCGGCATGGTCTTCCAGAACCCGGACAACCAGATCATTGCAAATGTGGTGGAGGAGGATGTGGCCTTTGGCCCGGAAAACCTGGGCGTGCCTACCGACGAGATCATCAGAAGAGTAGATGAGGCCCTTTCCAAGGTGGGCATGGAGGCTTACAGGCTGAAGTCACCTAACAGGCTTTCCGGAGGACAGAAGCAGAGGGTCGCCATAGCCGGAGTCATGGCCATGAAGCCTGAGTGCATAGTGCTTGATGAGCCCACTGCCATGCTGGATCCCAGCGGCAGGAGAGATGTTATGCGTACGGTCCGGGAGCTGAATAAAAGAGAAGGGATCACCATTGTACATATAACCCATTATATGGAAGAGGCCGTTGATGCGGACCGGATCATAGTGATGGATGACGGAAAGATAGTCATGGACGGTGCTCCGAGAGACATATTTTCAAGAGTTGATGAGCTGAAGGAGCTTTCTCTTGATGTGCCTCAGATGACTGAGCTGGCATACGAGCTGAGGAAGGCGGGACTCCCGCTGCCGCTTGGCATACTTACCAGGGAGGAGCTTCTCCAGCATCTGCTGCCGCTTATACGCAAGGCGAGAAAGGAACGGGGAGGAAAGGATGCTTAGAGACATAACCATAGGACAATATTATCCTGCACCTTCGCCTCTTCATCGTCTGGATCCGAGGACCAAGCTTGCCGGGACCATGCTTTACCTTCTGTCCCTTTTCATGACTGACAGTCTTGTGGGATATGGTATCGCCACGGTGTTTCTCTTTACCGTTATAAAGATATCAAGGGTGCCCTTCCGCTTTATGGTAAGGGGCCTTAAGGCGATCATGCTCCTGCTTGCCCTTTCAGTGTCATTTAATTTGTTCCTTACTCCCGGAAGGGAGATATTCAGGATAGGCTTCATATGCGTGACCTATGAAGGGCTGTTTACGGCACTTTTCATGGCTGTCAGGCTCATATACCTGGTGCTGGGGTCATCTATCATGACGCTTACCACTACTCCCAATGCCCTTACTGACGGACTGGAGAAGAGTATGGGATTCATGAAACGCTTCGGAGTGCCGGTACATGAGATAGCCATGATGATGTCAATCGCACTGAGGTTCATTCCCATACTGGTGGAAGAAACGGATAAGATAATGAAGGCCCAGACGGCAAGAGGGGCTGATTTTGAGAGCGGAGGCCTGATTCAGAAGGCAAAGGCCATGGTGCCTCTGCTGGTACCTCTTTTTATCTCTGCCTTCAGAAGGGCGCTGGACCTTTCCATGGCAATGGAGGCCAGGTGCTATCACGGAGGAGAGGGCAGGACCAAGATGAGACCTCTCAGATACGGACGGAATGATGTAAGGGCATATATGGTAGTGCTTCTGTACTTTACAGCCATGCTGCTTACCAACCTTTTGCCGGTCTGAGATATGGAGAGTTGAAGCTATGTCTTTGAAGGTGGAAAAACTGACGCATATTTATCAGGAGGGCACGGCCATGGAGTCGTGTGCCCTTAAGGATGTGTCATTTGAGATAGATGACGGCATGTTTGTCGGACTGATCGGACATACGGGATCTGGGAAATCCACGCTGATCCAGCATCTGAACGGGCTTATAAGGCCTACCTCCGGGACGGTGTACTTTAACGGTGAAGATATATTTGCTCCGGGATATGACCTCAGGGCCTTAAGATCCAAGGTGGGACTGGTGTTCCAGTATCCTGAATATCAGCTCTTTGAACAGGACGTGCTTACTGATGTAAAATTCGGTCCGAAGAATATGGGTCTTACGGATGAGGAAGCTGAAAAGAGGGCCCGTGAGGCTCTTGGCCTTGTGGGGGTGGATGAAAAGCTGCTTAAGCGGAGCCCCTTTGAGATCTCGGGAGGCCAGAAGAGAAGGGTAGCCATAGCCGGAGTGCTCGCCATGCAGCCCAGCCTGCTGATCCTGGATGAACCCACTGCAGGACTTGACCCCAGGGGCAGGGATGAGATACTGGAGTGCCTTGACCGGCTTCACAGGGAAAAGGGGCTGACCATCCTCCTTGTATCTCACAGCATGGAGGATGTGGCCAGATATGCGGACAGGCTACTGGTCATGGATCAGAGCAGACTTTGCTTTTTTGATACGCCCAGAGAGGTATTCAGACATTATAAGGAGCTTGAACGCATGGGGCTTTCGGCTCCACAGATAACCTATCTTGCAGCTGAGCTTAGGAGAGAGGGCATCCTGGTGGATGAGAGCATGAGCACGGTGGAAGAAGCCAGAACGGAGATACTTAAGCTATTCAATGACGAGGATCAGGATCAAAATAGCATATGACGGGACTGATTTCTGCGGATTTCAGAAGCTTCCCGGCAAAAGAACGGTGGAGGGAGCCATTGACTCAGCGGCATCCCTGGCCTGCGGAGAGCCCATAAGCATCATAGGGGCCAGCCGGACTGACAGCGGGGTACATGCCCTGTCAAATGTGGCAGTCTTTGATACTGAATGCCGCATACCGCCTGAACGCATGGCCATGGCCATCAATGCAAGGCTTCCTGAGGATGTCCGCATAACGGCTTCCGAAGCCTGTCCTTCGGACTGGCATCCCAGAAAGAGAGCTTCCGTAAAGACCTATGAATACCGTATCTATAACGGACGTACCTGGGATCCGACCAGAAAAAGATACAGCTTTTTCTGTCCTTACAGCCTGGATCCCCGGGCTATGAAGGAAGCCCTGGCGACCCTTAGGGGAACCCATGATTTTACGTCCTTTGCAAATCCTGCTTCCCAGGTGCTTCTGCGCGGCGGAGATGCGGTACGTACGATATATGACGCATCCATGAGCTGGGATGAAAAGGCTTCCGGGATCCTTGGAGGGATCGGAGAGATCCGTATCCGGATCTCAGGCAGCGGCTTTCTTTATCATATGGTAAGGATCATATGCGGTACGGTGATCGAGGTAGGGACCGGAGCAAGGAAAGCATCGGACATCCAGGAGATACTGGACGCAAGGGACAGGAAAAAGGCAGGCATGACTGCAGGCCCGGAGGGACTGATACTCTGCTCCATAGAGTATCCGGAGGATCAGGAAACAGATAAAAGAGTATCCCAAGAAGGATAAACATAAACAGATAGCTGTTCGGGGGTGTTTATATGACAAAGGCCTTTCTTTTTGACATGGACGGGACCATATTCGATACGGAAAAGGTTTATAAGAAATGCTGGCATGAGGTATCGCAGGTAATGGGGTATGAGATCCCTGATGAACTGATAGATATGATGAGAGGCTCCAGCCAGCCTACGGGAAAAAGGATATGGGACGAATACTTTTCCGGTGCCCATGATTACTGGGAGGCGAGACGGGTAAGGCAGCAGATAGTTGACCGGGAGCTTCATGAAAACGGAGTCCCGGTAAAGCCCGGTGCCAGGGAGCTTACTGCCCGCCTAAGGGAACTTGGTATCAAAAATGCCCTTGCAACCTCCACATTCAGGCCTGTAACAGATTTTTATCTCTCCGACAGCGGGATGACGGATGCCTTTGATGTGATCATCACCGGAGACATGATAGAAAACGGAAAGCCTGAGCCGGACATCTTCATAAGGGCTGCAGAGGAGCTGGGGCTTGAGCCTTCGGACTGTGTGGTCTGCGAGGACTCCCTGAACGGCATCGTGGCAGGACGCCGCTCAGGCGCCAGGGTCTTTTATATTCCTGATCTCAATGTGATCAGCGAAGAGCAGCTTTCAGAATACACGGACAGGACCTTTGACTCACTGCTTGATGTGCTCTCGGAGCTTGAAGAAGGAAAGCTTTAAGGCTGAAGCCATTAACTCCAGACGGGTCTGCTGGTGGCACTCAGGTGCTGGCTTTCCTGTACTGCCAGCTTGACAAGATATCTTCCGGCTTTCCTGGGAGGAAGATCCTTGGGATATATGAGACAGCACTCCCAGGTGGGATTTTCCGTAAGGCGGAACCATTTGATATCCTTATAGAGCTTGACTTGAGATTCAGGAAGTATGGTAAGGCAGATCCCGCTTTTTACCATCATGGCTGCTACGTTATTGGTTCGGGTCTCAAACATCACATTGGGAGCAAAGCCCAGTGCCTGAAAACAGGGATCTATGACCTGACGGAAGGTAGAGCCTGAAAACATGAGTGAAAAGGGTTCCTCTCTGCAGAGCGAAAGGTCTATCTCCGGATAGTCACCGTCATTGGTGGGCACATACAGAGCTGCCAAAGGATGATTATCCGGAACTCCCAGCAGGAAACGTTCAGAGGTAAGATGGATATATTCCATTTCCGGTATGTCGTGTACCTTTACAAAAACCATGCCTATATCCAGTTCTCCATTCAGTAAAAGATCATACTGATCATATACTATATGATCATAAAGCCTTATCTCCACCTTCGGATATTTCTTCTGGAATATTGGAAATATCCTTCCGAAGAGCTCTATGCCAAGTTCCATGGCAAGATTTAAGCGTATCAGCCCGGCATTGCCGTCTATGACATCCTCTATCATCCCCTTCATCTGATCTTCCAGGTTTATTGCATTCTTTGCATAATGAATAAGTATCTCGCCGGCTTCGGTGGTTTTGAGATGATGGGTGCTTCTGTCAAAGAGAGAGATTCCCAGTTCCTTTTCTATCCTTATAAGCTGCTGATTAAGACCGGACTGAGAAATATACAGCTTCTCCGCAGCCTTTGAAATGCTCCCGCTTTCAGCGATCTCCTTTATATATCTGAGCTGTCTTGTATCCATTTTTCTCCTTAGATAAAAGTGCAAACCGTTCGTCATTTATTGAAAAGTGACTTGTATATATTATACAAAAACATTTCGAAAAAAGATATATAGTAAGAAGATAAACTTCTTACAAACAGATAGAATATTAAGTTCAGATTTTAACAAAAGAATGTTAACATATCATCAAACTTCAAAAGAAATGGAGGGGGAAAGATATGTTAGGAGTTTTAGGATTGATCCTGGCGATAGTATGCGTTATCGCCCTGATCTGGAAAAACTGGCATATGGCCATCGTTTCATTGGCTGGTGCGCTGATCGTTATTCTGTTTAACGGAATGGATCCGGTGACAGCTCTCAGTGAAAGCTTTATGTCAGGGATGACAAGCTTTGCCGGAAGCTGGTTCCTGCTTTTCATGCTGGGAGCCATATTCGGAAAGGTCATGGGAGACAGCGGTGCTTCTGTGGGTATAGCCAACAGGATGCTTAAGCTGCTTGGGGAAAAATCAGTCGTTCTTGTTATCATGATAACAGGCCTGATACTTTCCTATGGCGGAATAGGTACATTCATCATAGCATTTTCACTGTATCCCATAGCTGTGGCACTGTTCCAGAAGGCAGATATTTCCAAAAAGCTGATAGTGGCGACTATTATGGTCTGTCCTGTTACCGTATGCATGGCGATGCTTCCCGGATCACCTTCCACGCAGAACCTGATACCGACAACCTATTTCGGAACTACTGCCTATGCAGGACCTGTAATTGGTATCATCTGCTCAGTGATAATGTTTATATCCGCCTACCTGTATCTTAACTGGCAGATCAGGAGATCAAAGGCCCGCGGTGAACATTTTGAGGCAAGCCCGGGAGAGGACATAATGGATCTGAGCGCCGCTGATGAAGGAAAGACTCCGCCCATAGGTGCCTGCTTTGCGCCGATAGTTGTTCTGCTGGTCCTGATGTTCGGCATACAGTTCACGACTGAGATACCTTCGACCTATGCCGTAGCACTTGCCATGACCTGTGCGATAATAGTCGGATGCATACTTTATCGTGATAAGCTTGATATAAAGGAAGCCGTATCAGGCGGTGCAGGAGGAGGACTTGGATCTCTGATAGCTACTTCATCCATCATGGGATTCGGATCAGTCGTATCTGCGTCTCCTGCATATGAGAACATAGCAAATGCTCTTGTAAATATGGAAGCAAATCCGCTCATAACCGCTCTGATTGCGATCAATGTCATTGCTGCGATCACCGGATCTTCAGCAGGCGGACTCAATATATTCCTCGGTTCCATGGGAGAATATCTTGCTTCTTCAGGACTGAACCTTTCGATGCTGCACAGGGTAGTATGTATCGCTTCTTCAGGATTTGATGCCATGCCCCATGCTTCAGGAATGGTCGTATGCAACCAGATAGCAAAAACATCACAGAGAGATACATATATCCATGTATTCATAACCTGTGCGATAATGCCATTCTGCTGTGCCATACTTGCATGCATACTCGGCACCATGGGTATAGTATGATGATCTTGTAAGATCACTGAAAAAAAGGGCACATCATTGAGCGGAATGTGATATGATGTGCCTGTTTGATTTTTAAGGAGATACAGATGAAAGTAGATTATGTCATCAGGGGAGGCCGGGTGCTGGATCCTCTGGAAGGCACCGACAGTATAAGGGACATTTATATCCGGAACATGAGGATAGTGGAGGCTGATGAGGGCGAAGCAGAATGCGGGCCTGACCGTGTGATCAATGCCGAGGGCATGATAGTGACACCGGGACTTATAGATTTCCATACTCATATTTTTCATGAGGGAAGCAATATCTGCATACATCCCGATATGATGATAGCCCAGGGTACTACTGCAGCCGTCGACGCGGGAAGCGCTGGAACAGCCACATTTGAAGCCTTTTACAGATCCGTCGTTTCAGCTACGATGCTTAAGATCAAATCCTTTCTTACACTTTATGCCGGAGGACAGCTGGATCCTAAGCTCTGCGAGGATTTTGATCCGAGGCTTTACAATCTTGACAAGATAGAAAGACTGGTGGATACGTACAGGGACAATATCCTCGGATTTAAGATAAGGCTTTCAAAGGGTGTGGTTCCGGATGAAACGGGTGCTGAATATCTGAAGGCGGTTGTCAGGCTTGCTGATGAGATCAATGACCGGCTCGGAACGGACCTCAGGGTATGTGTCCATACGACAGATTCTCCGGTTCCTGCAGGCGAGCTGGCGAAATGCCTGAGAAAGGGAGATATTTTCTGCCACTGCTATCAGGGTGCAGGCAATACCATCATTGATGAAAACGGCGATATAGATAAGGGCGTGCTTGAGGCCAGGGAGAGAGGCGTGCTTTTCGATGCGGCAAACGGAAAGGGCAATTTTGGCCTTAAGACGGCAAGAGCAGCCATCGAAAAAGGATTCCTTCCCGATATCATATCCTCGGATCTTACCGTTGATAAATTCAACATGCCGCCTTATGATAAGAACCTGCTTCATGTAATGTCGAAATACCTGGCTATGGGAGTGGATCTTATGACCATACTAAAGGCAGTGACCTGTGTTCCTGCAAAGATCATGGGACTTTCTGACAGGATAGGATCCCTTAAGCCAGGATCTCTGGCTGATATCGCCATCTTTGAGATCAAAGATAAAAAGTATGTACAGAAGGATTTCAGAGATGAGGAGATAGAGTGCAGCAGGCTGATCCTCCCGAAGCTTACCATGATAGAAGGGGAGATCCAGTACTGTCAGTCGGATTTTTATTTATAATTGGTAAATAGCTGTTAAAATAGGGACAGCTGCCGCAAGGGCAGGCTGTCCTTATCCTGATACATCCGAAAATTTTCTTTATTTTGCTATAAAACTCGTTGACATCATTTTGGTGTTTCATTATAATATAAAAGCTGCTTTATGGATAACAGCGCTTTTTTAAATGCAGAAACCACAGCCCCGGTAGACGCATTTGTGAGATCTTTTGACAATTTGTTTATTGATATTACAGGAGTTTCAACATGAAGAGTTATGTTGCTACGGCTTCTACCATCGAGAGAAAGTGGTACGTGGTGGATGCGACCGGAAAGACTCTCGGACGTCTTGCATCCGAGGTGGCTAAGGTCCTCAGAGGAAAGAACAAGCCCACATATACTCCCTTCCTTGACTGCGGAGATTATGTGATCATAGTAAATGCAGAGAAGTTTGCCGTTACCGGCAAGAAGATGGCTCAGAAGACTTACTTCAGCCATTCCGATTATATCGGCGGCACAAAGATCGTTACCCTTAAGGAGATGACTGAGAAGCATCCCGAGAGAGTTATCGAGCACGCCGTAAAGGGTATGCTTCCCAAGGGAGCACTCGGCAACCAGATGTACAAGAAGCTTTTTGTATATTGCGGACCCGAGCACAAGCACGCAGCTCAGAAGCCTGAAGTGCTGGAATTTTGATCGGAAGGAGGATAAGACATGGCAGCCATCACATATTACGGCACAGGCCGCAGAAAGAAATCAGTAGCCAGAGTATTCGTTACTCCCGGTACAGGTGTCATCACCGTAAACGGTAAGTCCATAGATGAGTATTTCGGACTTGAGACCCTGAAGGTCATCGTTCGTCAGCCCCTGGCAGCAACCGGCAATGAAGGCAAGTTTGATGTCAAGGTCACTGTACGCGGCGGCGGCATCAGCGGACAGGCAGGAGCCATCAGGCACGGCCTTTCACGCGCTCTGCTTCAGGAGGACAGCGAGAACAGGCCTCTGCTCAAGAAGGAAGGATATCTTACCAGAGATTCCCGTATGAAGGAGCGTAAGAAGTACGGCCTCAAGAAGGCACGTAAGGCTCCTCAGTTCTCTAAGAGATAACTTTTTAAGAGAGGAGACTTTGAAGATGAAACAGGATATACAGCCTAAGTACTATCAGGCAACAGTTACCTGCCATTGCGGAAATACATTCGTAACCGGATCCACTAAGCCGAGCATCACTGTGGAAGTCTGCTCCAAGTGCCATCCGTTCTATACAGGTAAGGAAAAGGCAGCAGCAGCCCGCGGACGTATCGAGGCGTTCAACAAGAAGTACGGAACTGCAGCCAAGTAATTTAACAGGATCGATCAGGGGACCGGGCAAAATTGCTCGGTCCTTTATGCTATTACGGAGTTTTATGAAATACAGCGGTATAGGCGGTCAGGCAGTCATAGAGGGCATCATGATGAAAAACGGCGACAGATATGCCGTGGGTGTCCGGAAGCCTGACGGAGACATAGAAGTAAAGACAGAAGAATATGTGAGCTTTGGGAAAAAGCATGCATGGGCCAGGCTTCCCCTGATAAGGGGAGTGGTATCCTTTGCCGAGTCCATGTATATCGGTATGAACACCCTCATGTATTCAGCTTCATTTTTTGAAGATGACGAGGACAGCAAGCCTTCAAAGTTTGAGCTCTGGCTGGAGAAGAGGTTCGGAGATAGACTGGACAGTGTGATCATGACCTTTTCCATGGTCCTTGCATTTGTCCTTGCCATAGTGATATTCATGTGGCTTCCCCTGGTCATTGCAGGGGCACTCAGACAGTTTGTCAGCAATGATACTGTCATGTCGCTTATCGAGGGCGTCATAAGAGTAGCCATATTCATCTTGTATATTAAGCTGGTGTCACGCACTGAGGACATCAGGCGTACCTTCATGTATCATGGAGCCGAGCATAAATGCATAAACTGCATTGAGCACGGGCTTCCCCTTACGGTAGACAATGTGGCTGTGTCTTCAAAACAGCATAAGCGCTGCGGTACCAGCTTTATCTTTCTCGTAATGATCATAAGCATACTGTTTTTTATGGTCATAAGGGTAGACGGCATACTCCTCAGGTTCCTTTCAAGGATACTCCTTATTCCGGTGATCGCGGGAGTCAGCTATGAAGTCCTTATGGCTGCAGGCAAGCATGACAATGCACTTATGAACCTTATATCAAAGCCAGGGCTCTGGATGCAGGAGCTTACCACCAAGGAACCGGATGACAGCATGATAGAGGTGGCCATAAAAGCCGTTGAGGCAGTTTTTGACTGGAAGACATATGAGACTGAGAACTTCCCTGAAGGTCCGGACAGCCTGGGAAGGGAGCTTCTAAAAAAGGCAGAAGAGAGATCCCTTTCGGAGGCAGTTTCATGAGGCTTCGGGAGCTTCAGAAAAAAGGAGCCGGGATCCTTTCTGACAGCGGCATAGCTGAAGCCGGGCTTGATTCAAGGATTCTTCTGTGCCATGTACTGGGCATCGATACGGCAGGCTATCTCTCCGTTATGGAAAGGGAGGCAGAAAAGTATACGGAAGATGCTTTCCTTGATCTGATCGGAAGGAGAGCAGGCAGAGAGCCCCTTCAGTATGTGATGGGCTATACGGAGTTCATGGGACTTCGGTTTAATGTGGACAGCTCCGTGCTTATCCCCAGGCAGGATACGGAGCTTCTCTGTGAGCTGGTGCTTTCGGATAATCCGCAAAAGGACATCAGCCTGCTTGATCTCTGCACAGGTTCAGGGGCCATAGCCCTGGCCCTGGGTGTGCTTGGAGGATACGGAAAGGTGATCGGCACAGATATCTCGGAAGCTGCGCTTGGAACTGCAGAAAAGAACCGGGAGGCCCTTGGGGCTAAGAATGTCTCCTTTTACAGATCAGACATGTTTTCAGGACTGGAAGCCCTGATGAAGCAGGAAAGCCTGGAGGGCTTTGACATACTGGTATCAAATCCTCCTTATATAAGAGACGATGTCATAGCAACACTGGAGCCGGAGGTCAGGGATCATGAACCCAGAGGGGCCCTCAGCGGAATGGAGGATGGGCTTCATTTTTACAGGATCATAGCGGAGGAAGCATTTTCAGTCCTTAATAAGGGCGGAAGGCTTTATCTTGAGATAGGCAGTGACCAGGGCCCGGAGGTAAGGGATATACTTTCCGGGGCAGGTTATAAGGATATAAAGATATATAAGGACTACTGCGGCAATGACAGGGTAGTCCATGCGGGTATTGGATCATGATCATTTCCGATAAGCTTAATGAGATCATAATTAGATATGAAGAGCTTCTTAAAGAACTGCAGGAACCGGATACGGCATCCTCTCCTGACAAGCTCAGGCTTTTGATGAAGGAACAGTCGGAGCTGCTTCCGATAGTTGAGGCCTACGAGGGATACAGAACTGCGGAGAAAAATGAAGCGGATGCTCTGTCCATGCTTCAGAGCGAAAATGATCCGGAGCTTCGGGCCCTCTGCAAGGAGGAGCTTTCGGAGGCAAAGAGACAGCTCAAGGAGTTCGAAGACAGGATCAACATACTCCTTTTGCCGAAGGATCCCAATGATGACAAGAACATCGTCATGGAGATCAGGGCAGGAGTCGGAGGAGATGAATCAGCACTGTTTGCTGCGGACCTTTACCGGATGTACACTAATTTTGCTGCCCGCAATGACTGGAAGACGGAGCTTGTGTCCTTCAATGAAAACGGACTTGGAGGTTTCAAGGAGATCACCTTCATGATAAATGGAAGGGGAGCCTATTCCAGGCTCAAATATGAATCCGGGGTCCACAGAGTACAGAGGGTACCGGAGACCGAATCCGGAGGAAGGATACATACCTCCACGGCTACAGTAGCGGTCATGCCGGAGGCTGAAGAGGTGGATGTGGTCATCAATCCAGAGGATATACACTGGGACGTGTTCCGGGCTTCCGGAAACGGGGGACAGTGCGTAAATACCACGGACTCTGCAGTGAGGCTGACCCATTATCCCTCAGGGATAGTCATATCCTGTCAGGATGAAAAATCTCAGCTGAAAAACAAGGACAAGGCGCTCAAGGTGCTGCGGGCCAGATTGTATGAACTTGAGCTTGAGAAAAAGCATAACGAGGAGGATGACCTCAGACGCTCACAGATAGGCTCCGGAGACAGGTCCGAAAAGATCCGGACTTACAATTTTCCACAGGGAAGGGTCACGGATCACAGGATAAAGCTCACATTATATAAGATAGACTCGATCATAGACGGTGACCTGGATGAACTGATAACCGCGCTTTCCACTGCAGATCAGGCTGCAAAACTTCTGAAAATTAATGGATCAGCAGCCTGAAACATAAATTATATATAGAACGACATAATATTAATGACAAGACCTAAAAAAACGACAAAAATATCAAATAAAAAAGATATCATGGTCTCCATATGCTGCCTTACCTATAATCATGAAAGGTATATAGGACAGGCTCTTGACAGCTTCCTTCGTCAGGACTGCAGTTTCGGATTTGAGATACTGATACATGACGATGCTTCCACCGACGGCACCAGGGAGATCATAGACAGATATACAAAAAGATACGGAGATATCATAAGACCATTCTATGAGGAGGAGAACCAGTACAGCAGGGGCATAAGGAACCTGAGCGGGGTATATAATTTCCCCAGGGCCAGAGGAAGATATATCGCCATGTGCGAGGGGGATGATTTCTGGCTGGACATAAAAAAGCTCAGGATCCAGGTGGCTTATATGGAAGCGCATCCGGATTGCTCCATGTGCTGTCATGCAGCCAGGATCGTGAGCATGGATGATTCCTTCAGGGAGCTTGCCCAGCTGAGGCCTTACCGCAACGACGGAACGGTCAGGACCGAGGATATCATATCGCGCCCGGTAAACATACCCACTTCTTCTCTGCTTTTCCGAACTGAATATGCGAGGGAACTTCCGGACTGGTATTATGACTGTCCGGTGGGAGACATACCCCTCCATCTTTATATGGCACTCAGAGGCAGCATATATTATTTCAATAAGCCGATGTCTGCATACAGGGTCGGAAACGGAGGCTCCTGGAGCAGCATGATGGATGAGGGAGACAGGCAGCTCGTAAATGAGCGCTGGCAGGAGCATTTTGAGTCCATGAAGAAGCTCTATGAAGCCTTTGATATGGAATCCGGAGGCAGATATTCTAAATGCGTAAAGGAAGCTATCGATAGAGAAGGCTTCAAGGCGGAGCTTAACAAGGGAAATCTTGGCATAGTAAAGGAAGAGGGCAATCAGAAGTTTGTAAAGGAGCTTCCTGCCATACAGAGATCCCTCATAAAACTGGAGCTTGATCACCCCGGGATTTACGGTATATTGAAGAAGGCCTGGTATCTGGTACACAGATAAGACATACGGATTTATTACGGAGACGAAAGAACTTGTAAGAAGACTTTCGCCTTTCTTAATTGACCTTTTCGGGAAAATGGTATAACTTATAAAAGGCAATTCAGAACAGCAGGAGATATTATTATGCTTTTCAGATCGGGAAAATTAAAGATCATGGCTGCGGCGATCATAATGAGCAGCCTGTTTTCAATGACCTCGATGGCTCAGATAGTAGAGGGTATAAACGGAGGACCGGGAGTCAGCATGGGACCTGCGGTGACTGAGACCGCGCCGGGAACCATAGAGACCGGATCCCAGCCCGTAACAGTGCCTTCAGAGACTCAGCCGGCACCCGGAACCGCGGTTACGGTGCCTGCCGATCAGGGCCAGTCGGATCTTACCTCAGGCCCGGGATATACACCCGGCGAACCCAGCAATACCTTTACGGATAATCAGCTTTCCGGCAGCCTCGGCCCTGACAATTCAGATCTCAGTCTGACGTCGGATGTGGGCAGCGTAAAGCCGGACCCGGTGCTTGAACAGATGTTCGAGACCCATGGCCAGCTCATGCAGACCAATGGGATGCTGTCAGACGGCTTTACCTCAAACATGGACTTTTTCAATTCGCCCACTGATGGCTTCAGCGGTTTAAAGCTTAGGATTAACGTGGGCATCGGAGATATCTTCTACAGGGTATATACCGAGGAACACGGATGGACCAAGTGGGCCATGAACGATATGATCACCCCGCTTTATGGGGATAACGCAAAGGTCACAGCCGTACAGATCAGGGCTCAGGGCTATACCAGGAACCTGTATGACATATATTACAGAGTCACGCTCAACGACGGGACAGTGCTTGACTGGGCTCATGACGGACAGACCTCAGGCACCATAGGTACAGGAAGGTACATCCAGTCGATACAGATGAAGCTCTGGCAGAAGGGACTCAGGTTCTATGAGCCTACTTCTCAGCATATGATAGCCAATGCCTATGAGGGCATTACCTATGATGCATCAGGGCTTGCAGTATATTCTACCGCATCAGGACAGCCCTATACCGGATGGGCTTATGATACACTTGGAAACAAGTATTATTTTGTGAACAGCGGCAGGGTAAACGGCTGGCAGTATATCGACGGATATAAATATTTCTTTGATCAGAACGGTGTTGTGGTCAGGGACCTTGAGCCCATCATGGGCAATCCGGGAGACTTCAGGCTCAAGCTCAACAAGGACATGAAGACGCTCACCGTATATACAAAGGACGGCGAGAACGGATATATCATACCCTACAAGGTATTCCTTACCACTGTAGGTGATGATACTCCCATCGGAACATACAGCACCTATGCAAAGTACAGATGGAAGTTCATGCATGACAACATCTACTGCCAGTTCTGTGCAAGATTCTATCAGGGATTCCTGATGCATTCCCTGATATACATGGATTCGCCGGATTCATATCATTTCGAGGCCGGATCCTATAACTACCATGGAAAGAGGCGTTCGGACGGATGCGTAAGGCTTACCGCAGGAGATGCGGCATGGCTCTACAATAACTGTCCTACCGGCACGACCATTACCATCTATGATGATGAATGGGTGATGGGACCTCTGGACAGGCCTGCCATAGAGTGGGCTATCCCCATGGACCAGAACTATGATCCCACGGATCCCGCCATAGCAGCTCAGAACACCTGATATGGAAGATCTCAGGGATTACGGACAAAATGATAATAAAGACACAGAAGGCCGCAGCATAAAAAGCGGCCTTTTATGGAAGGCGGCGGAAAACGGAGGAGATCAGCTGATAACATTTATTGTATCCGTCGTACTGGCCAGGCTCCTGGGACCGGACAGGTACGGGAGCCTTTCTCTGATGCTGGTATTTGTAGCCATATCAAACGTTATCATCCAGTCGGGATTCCAGACCTCCCTCATACAGAAAAGGAAGATAAATGAGGATGATCTGAGCTCCGTGTTCTGGATAGGGCTTCTGCTGTCCCTGCTGATATATGCGGTACTTTATGTGCTGGCACCTTATGCCGCGGACTATTTCGGAGATCCGGAGATAGGTCCGATGCTGAGAGTCCTCGCACTCATCCTTTTCTTCGGCTCGGTCATATCGGTGGAGATGGCCATAGTTGCAAGAAGGATGTGCTTCCGCCTTCAGTGTGCTGCCACCATGGCAGCTGATGTGGTATCCGGGATCGGGGGCATCATACTGGCGCTTTTGGGATACGGGACCTGGGCCCTCGTATGGCAGCAGGTCATCAAGTATATGCTCCTTATGCTGGCCCTTCTTTTTCTGATCGGCTGGAGGCCCGGACTCAGATTTTCGATGTCGAGGATCAGAAGCCTTTTTTCCTTCGGATGGAAGATGCTGGTTTCCGGACTCATTGACACCATATACAATAATCTGTATACGCCGGTCATACAGAAGCTTTTCAGTTCGGCAGCCGTAGGCTACTATAACCGGGGCAATCAGTTTCCCCAGATCATAGCCAATTCCGTGGGACAGACCATGCAGGCAGTAATGCTGCCAGCATTTTCAAAGGTACAGGATGACAGGGAAAGCCTTGGGAAGCTTTTAAGGAATACCATAAAGATATCCTGCTACCTTATGTTTCCGATGATGGCAGGACTTATGGCAGTGTCCGGGGATCTTATAGAGCTGCTTCTGGGAGAAGCCTGGCAGCCTGCGGCACCGATGCTGTCCCTATGCTGCCTTTCCTATGCAGCCTGGCCGATGCATGTGGCAAACCTGCAGGCTATAAATGCCAGGGGCAGAAGCGACATATATCTTAAGCTTGAGGTGGTAAAGAAGGGCATGGGAGTAGCCGTGCTGATCATGAGTGCAGGAAGAGGCATAGCGATGATGCTGATATTCAAGGCGGTATTTGACCTTTGCTGCACCTTTATAAATGCTGCTCCAAATGGGAGGCTTCTAGGGTACGGCCCCTTCAGACAGTGGAGGGATGTACTTCCTGAGCTGCTCCTTTCAATAGGCATGGGCCTGGCGGTCCATATGCTTGGAAGTGTCCTGGGAGGCCTTGACTTACTGGCAGGTGCCGGAGCTCTGGGGCAGGCGACTATCCTTTTTATCGAAGTTGTTTTTGGAGTCCTGATCTATGCTGCTGGCTCCCTGCTGCTTGGGCTAGAGGGTTTTTGTGCCCTTAAGGGGATATTCCTCGGACGTGAAGAAACAGGAAAGGACAGTAGGAGATGAAAAACATATCCTTCCTCATGAAGTATAAGGATGCTGACATATATATAAAAAGAGATGACCTTCTGGGCTTTTCCTTCGGAGGCAATAAGGTAAGGATAGTTGAAAAAGTTATCCTTGATATGAAGAAAAAGGGCTGTGACCATCTGATAAGCTATGGGTCGCGCACCTCAAATCTTAACCGGGCTGCGGCACACCTGGCAGAAAGAGAGGGCTTTTCCTGCACTGTCATCTTCAAGGAGGACGGAAGGGAAGGCATGCCTTTCAACGAGTGGTTCGTGAAGGAAAGCGGAGCAGAGAGTATATACTGTGGGCCTGACCGGGTGAGGGAGACAGTGGAAGGAGCTCTGAGAAAGGCAGAGGAGCTTGGGAAAAAGCCCTATTATATCTACGGTACCCCCGACGGAACGGGAAATGAGGCTGTACTTACTGAGGCCTATACCGAAGCTTATGATGAGATACTTGAGTTTGAAGTTTCGGAGGGGATCAGTTTCGATCATATCTTCCTTGCTTCAGGGACCGGCATGACCCAGAGCGGGCTCATGGCTGGTGCCATAAGCCATGGTCACAAAAGAGAGATCGTCGGGATCTCCGTGGCCAGAGATGAAAAAAAAGGAACCGAGGCGATAAAAAGAGCGCTTTATGCCAGGCTTCACAGGGAAACGGACCTCAGGATCCATTTCCTTGACGGATACAGGTCCGGCGGATACGGAGCATCGGACCAGGAGGTAAGAGAGCTCTGCAGACATATGCTTTCAGGCCATGGGCTTCCGCTGGATCCGGTCTATACCGGAAAGGCATTTTCAGGCATGCTCAGGGAGATCGATAGAAAGAAGCTTTCCGGCCCCCAGCTTTTCATACATACTGGAGGACTGCCCGGGGTATTTGACGCAGCTTGTAAAGATATGCTATCATAGCGCCATGAATATACTGCTTACAAGCGCCGGAAGGCGTACATATCTTGTGAGGTATTTTAAAGAGGCTCAGAAAGAAGGGTCTCTTGTTTTTGCATCCAATTCAGGGATGTCTCCGGCACTTTGTGAGGCTGACGGCCATATACTTACGCCGCTGATATATGAAGATGGCTATGTGGATTTTCTGATAGATGCCTGCAGAAAACGGGACATACGTATGATCATCCCCCTTTTTGATCTGGATGTATGGATGCTTTCAAAAAACAGGGACCGATTCATGAGCGAGGGTATCCTGCCGGCGGTCTCTGAGAGCAGCCTGACTGCCATCTGTGAGGATAAGGCACTCATGGCAAAGGAGCTTGGAAAGCTGGGGGTAAGGACTCCCGGGACCTTCCTTTCTTCGGAGGATTTTTTAAGCTCAGGAGGTTTTGAAGGCGGAAAGGCCGCATACATAAAACCAAGATTCGGCATGGGCTCCATTGGGCTTTTCCGTGCAGAGAATGAGGAGGAACTCAAGGCACTTTTCGGGCTTTGCCGCCGTTCCGTGGAAAGGACATATCTTCGCTATGAGGCAGAGGAAAAGACAGGGGACGGAGAGACAGGCTCAGTTATCATTCAGAGGGAGCTTAAGGGCCAGGAATACGGACTGGATATAATAAATGACCTTAAGGGGAATCACGTTGCTACCGTGGTGCGCAAAAAGCTTGCCATGAGGTCGGGAGAGACTGATGAGGCACTGGTGCTTACCGGAGGCCAAGAGCATCGCATCCTTTGTGAGCTTGGCAGAAGGCTGGGAGAAGGACTTTCCCACTATGGAAACATGGATGTGGACGTGATCATAAATGAGGAAGACGGATGTCCCTATGTACTGGACATGAATGCCAGATTCGGAGGGGGATATCCTTTTTCCCATGCGGCAGGCATCAACCTTCCGCTGGCATATCTCTGCTGGGGAGAGGGCATTATCCCTCCGGCTGACTGCTTTAAGGTGAAAAGGAGCATCCATGGCTATAAGGACATGGATATAAGGATATATGAAGAACTCTGATGTGCTGCTCATCATACCAGCATACAACGAGGCGGGAAGCATAGAGCGGGTAGTGGATGAGCTTATATCAAAATATGGCTGTTATGATTATGTGGTGGTGACCGACGGTTCCACCGACGGTACTGACAGGATATGTGACGAAAAGGGCTATAATGCCGTTCATCTGCCTGTTAACCTGGGGCTTACCGGCTGTTTCCGTACGGGCATGAAATATGCCTCTCTTGAAGGCTACAGCTATGCCGTACAGTTTGACGGTGACGGACAGCATCGTCCGGAATATATAAAGGACCTGTATGAAAGGGCGACTGAGGGCGGTTACGACATCGTGCTGGGATCCAGGTTCATAGGGCTCAAAAACAGCATGGGAGGCCTCAGAAATATCGGAAGTAAGCTTATCCGCATGGCCATCAGGCTCACTACCGGGGCCAGGGTCACTGACCCGACCTGCGGGCTTCGCATGTATAACAGGAAGATGATAGACATATTTGCCTGGAAGCTAAATTATGCGCCGGAGCCGGATACCATATCCTTTTTGGTGAAAAACGGGGCCAGGATCTCGGAGGTACCCATAAAGGTCACTGAAAGGGAGGACGGAAGCTCACTTTATGTCAACCCGATAAATGCTGCCAGATATATGCTGAAAATGCTGACTTCGATACTTCTTATCCAGAATTTCCGGATAGGCGGCAGATGACCATGCAGCAGGACAGCCGGAAAAAGGATTTCATATGGAACATGCTGGGGAGCCTGATATATGCGCTCTCCTCAATGGTCATGGCCTTTTTTTCGGCGAGGATGCTGGGGCCTGAGGAGGGAGGCATATTCGGCTTCGGATTCTCCACCTTCGGACAGCAGATGTTCATCATATCATATTTCGGGCTCAGGCCCTTCCACATAACGGATGTACGCCGTGAATTCAGATTCGGGGACTACAGGATGCTGCGCAGGCTGACTTCTTCTGCGGCGGCGGTCTTCTCCCTGGTATACCTGTCCCTGTTTTTTGCCCTGAGGGAGTACAGCCTCTATAAGGCAGTCTGTATCTTTCTGCTTGTGGCATATAAGATCATGGATGGGGCCGGAGACCTTTACGAATCGGAATGTCAGCGTGACGGGAAGCTTTATGTGGGCGGACAGGCCCTGTTTTTCAGGACTCTTCTTTCCATGACGGTCTTCATGCTTGCTGCGGCTCTGACGGGAAGCCTGCTCATGGCAGCTGCATCAGGCGTTGCTGCGCAGCTTCTGGGATATATCATTTTTGATATCAGGGGTTCAGTAAGGCATATCAGGCTTTCAGGCAGGGAGCTTGAGTGGAATGTTTCGGGCCTCTGGAAGCTTTATCATTCCGGCCTTCCGCTGTTCTTTTCAGCTTTTCTGGATTTTTATGTATTTTCTTCAGCCAAATATGCCATAGACTGGTTCCTTGGAGACAGTCAGTCCGGTGTGTTCAACATACTGTTCATGCCTACGAATTTTATATACCTCGTGGCCAATTTTATAATAAAGCCATTTATGACTGAGCTTGCCGAGGACCTGGAATCAGGAGACCGGGATGCATTTTCAGGTACAGTAAGAAGGCTCCTTCTGTTCATACTGGGGCTCAGCCTGCTATGTCTTCTTGGGACCCTTCTGCTGGGGAAACCGGTGCTTCATGTACTGGAGCTCATACTTGGAGAGGGCTATGAGGGGCTTCTTACGGGCAGCTTCTTCACCTTTTTCCTCATCATATGCGGAGGCGCCATATATGCTCTCAATAATCTGGTCTATTATATACTTATAATCCTAAGGAGACAGAGGACAGTATTTTTTATATATCTTTTCGGTGCCCTGCTGGCCTTTTTCATCAGCAGGTACATGGTAGGAGCATATGGGATGGAAGGAGGAGCCGTATCTTATGTGATCCTGATGCTTGTGATGCTTGCGGCCTTTACGGCGTCGGCATTCAGGGCACTTGGCGGCGCATTTGAAAGGAAGGATGGGACGAAGGGATGACAGCTGAGATAAAAACCGATATCATCATACCTGTCTATCGTCCTGGCGAGAGGTTCATACGGCTTCTTGACATGCTCTCAAGGCAGACGAGGATGCCCCATGGATTGGTGATAATAAATACGGAGGAAAGCCTTTTTCCGAAGGAGGCTGAGGCTGCACTGGAAAGGTTTATCCGAAAGTCCGGCGACAAAATGCCGGGAGGCCTGATCCTGAGACATATAAAAAAGAAGGATTTTGATCATGCCGGGACCAGGAACCTTGGGATCAGGCTTTCCAATGCGGAGACCTTCATATGCATGACGGACGATGCGGTCCCTGCAGATGAATGTCTGATCGAAAGGCTCCAGGCGGCCCTTATGCAGAAGGGGCCCGGAGGGGAGACAATAGCTGAGGCCTATGCAAGGCAGCTTCCAATGCCGGAAAGCAGTGAGACAGAAAGCTTTACAAGGAGCTTCAACTATCCTGAGAGCAGTTTTATAAAGACAGCGGCTGACAGGGAAAGGCTTGGTATAAAAACCTACTTTGCTTCAAACGTCTGCTGTATATACAGAAGAGATATATTCGACAGGCTTGGTGGTTTTTCGGAGCCGGCAGTCTTCAATGAAGACATGGTATATGCCGCCTCGGTAATTAATTCCGGCTATGGCATAGCCTATGCTGCGGATGCAAGAGTCTATCACAGCCACAGCTATGGAGCGGCTGAACAGCTGCGCCGCAATTTTGACCTGGGGATGAGTCAGAAGCTGCACGCGGAGATATTTTCATCCCTGAAATCTGAGGGAGAGGGCATAAGGCTGGTGCTTGCATCCATGAAGCATCTGGCATCGGCAGGGAAGGTTCCTGAGATCCCGGGGCTTATAGTTGATTCGGGTGCGAAATACCTGGGATATCTCCTTGGAAAAAATTATGGGAAGCTTTCGGAAAAGACGGTGCGCAGGCTCTCGTCAAACCAGGCATTTTTAGATAAGCTTTACAGGAGCGGACAGATATCATGATGACTACACTTTTCAGGATCGTGCTGATAGCAGCATCGGTCGGTACCTTTGCCATAGTTATGCAGAAGATCAGAAATTCCAAGATGCGTCTTGAGGATGCGGTCTTCTGGGTCCTTCTGTGCGTGATGTTCGTGGTCTTTGCGGTCTTCCCCGCAGTGGCAGATACCTTGGCAGCTCTTCTTGGCATATATTCCACGGCAAATTTCCTTTTCCTTTTTATGATATTTATCCTGCTCATGAAGACCTTTACCATGAGCCTCCATATCTCGGAGCTGGAAAAGAAAATAGAGGAACTTACACAGAGCCTGGCTCTTTCCGAGTATGAGCACAGGGAGGAAAACGGCCCGCAGACAAAGGGCAGAGGACGAGAGGAAGAAAGGACGGAGAGGACATGAAGGCAGTCATAATGGCCGGAGGAAAGGGAACCAGGCTCAGGAGCGTATCGGAAGAGCTTCCGAAGCCCATGGTCCCGGTACTGGGAAAGCCCATACTCGAATACCAGGTCGGGATGCTGAGACGCTATGGGATCAGAGACATAGTGATCATTACGGGCTACAAGGCAAAGTACATACATGATTATTTCGGAGACGGTTCCTCATTTTCAGTGAACATAAGCTACATAAATGAGGATGAGCCTCTTGGCACAGCAGGGGCTCTTTATTATCTCAGGGATCAGATAGACGAGGATTTTCTTCTTCTTATGGGGGATCTCATGATGTCCGTGGACGTGGACAGATTCATGGAGGCCCATAAGAAAGGCGGAGGAATGGCAACCCTTTTCGTGCATCCCAATTCGCATCCCCATGACAGTGACGTGATCCTGACGGATACCGAGGGAAAGCTTTCCGACTTCGGAGAGGACCTTTGGGGACAGGGAAAGAGGCCCGGCTTATCCGAAGAGACAAGGACAGTAAGGGGAGTACTGTCCAAAAACGGTAAAAGGGACGATTTCTGCCATAACATGGTAAATGCGGGCATATATGCTTTTAAGCCGGAGATACTTGATCTGATAACCGGGCCTGTAAAGCAGGACCTTGATAAGGATGTGATAAGACCTCTTATCCCCCTTGGAGAGGTGATGGTTTATCATTCCACGGAATACGTGAAGGACATGGGAACGCCGGAACGCTATGAGGCCGTATCGCGGGATATCGCTTCCGGCCTTGTGGAGGCCAGGAACCTGAGCCACAGACAGAAGGCCATATTTCTGGACAGGGATGGGACCCTTAATGAATACAGGGGATTCATCAGGGACCCTGAAGAGCTTAAGCTCATTGATGGGGCGGCGGAAGCAGTTCGCCTGATAAACAGCTCTGAATATCTTGCCATAGTTATCACAAACCAGCCGGTGGTGGCAAGGGGAGAGGTGAGCTTTTCAGGGCTTGACAGGATACATGCAAAGCTTGAAACCGAGCTTGGAAAGGAAGGAGCCTTTCTCGATGACCTGTTTTACTGTCCTCACCATCCGGATTCCGGCTTTGAGGGCGAGGTGAAGGAGCTCAAATTCAGCTGTTCATGCAGGAAGCCAGGCGTAGGTATGCTGCTTCTTGCAGCAGAAAAATACAACATCGATCTTTCCGGATCCTATATGATAGGGGATTCCCCTTCAGACGGGGAATGCGGGAAAAACGCAGGGCTCCACACCATTCTTATAGACAGGGATTCAGGAGAAGGGCTTCTGGAAGCCGTAAGGAGCATACTTAAATAATGGACAATATAGCCGATCTGTGATAAGATGGCGGCTGTATAATATTTTTTCAGGAGGTAGTTTTAAACCATATGGACGTAGATCCCGGTGCGGGCAGTATAGCGTACCAGTTGACGGTACTGGTGGTCCTGACACTTATCAATGCATTTTTCTCAGGATCAGAGATGGCGGTGGTATCCGTAAATAAAAACAGGATACACAGACTTGCGGAAGAGGGCAACAAGAGGGCTGCCCTGGTAGAAAATGTCTCTGAGGACTCCACCAAGTTCCTTTCGACCATTCAGGTCGCAATAACCCTTGCGGGCTTTGCCAGCTCAGCATTTGCAGCAAACAGTATATCTCAGGTACTTGCAGGCACGCTGGCGCAGAAGGGCATAAGCTATACCCTCAGCCTTGCCATTTCAAACGTTGTGATCACCATGCTCCTTGCCTATTTCAATCTGGTCATAGGAGAGCTGGTGCCCAAGAGGATAGCACTTTTATATGCAGAAAAGTACAGTATGATGTGCATAAGGATCATATATGTGCTTTCAAAGATCATTTCCCCGGTGCTGTTTTTGCTTTCGGCAAGCACTAACGGCCTTCTCAAGCTGCTGGGGCTTTACCATGATGAGCTTGAACAGGATGTGTCTGAGGAAGAGATCAAATCCATGCTGGAGACCGGAACTGAAACCGGTGTATTCAATGACATAGAGAAAGAGATGATCACATCCATCTTCTCCTTTGATGACAAGAGGGTCAGGGAGGTCATGGTCCAGAGACAGGACATGGTGGCTGTGGATCTCAATGATCCGGTCAATGAATATATCGACGAGATACTTCTTTCCAAGCACAGCCGCATACCGGTATATGAGGAAAATATAGACAATATCATAGGCATCCTCAGCATGAAGGATTTTGCCATTAAGGCAAAGGAAGTAGGAAGCTTCTATGATGTGGACGTAAGGGAGCTTCTCAAGCCGGTATTTTTTGCTTCTGAGAATATGAAGACGGATTCCGTATTCAAGGAAATGCAGCAGAAAAGCCAGAAGGTGGCCATCATCGTGGATGAGTACGGCGGAGTGAGCGGTATGATCACGATGGAGGATCTGGTTGAGGAGATCGTTGGAGACATATACGAGGACGATGAGGAGATAGAGATCCCGATCAGAAGGATCGACAAGGACAGCTTTGAGGTCCTGGGTTCTGCACTCCTTAATGACATAAACGAAGATCTCCATATGCATATCCAGAGCGACTGTGATACCCTGAGCGGATATCTTACGGAGCTTCTGGACCGTATCCTGACCCCTGCTGACTGTCCTATAGACGTTGAGGACAAAGAGGCGAGATACAGGATCCTTTCCGTGGAAGACAGAGTCATTACCAAGGTGAGCGTGAAGCTCAAGCCGAAGGAAGAGACAAAGCCCGAAGAAGGCGGAGAAAAGGATGCAGAAGAAGATTGATGACGGATCCCGGAGGGCAGCAGCCTTCCGGGATTTTTTGAATGAAGAGGAAGAACTGAAGGTAAGTAAACTTACGGAGGCCTGCAATAGCTTTGACGGGACCTCATACGGAGTCCCTCTGGATGGAGACCTTTATTTACTTAAGGAATCAGAGGACGGGAGAGGAGATATTGACGGACTTCTGGTGATCTGGCATCTCGGAGCCACCGTGAATGGAAGGGAGACAGATGAGGTCATGGCATTTACCAGGCCGGAAAAGAGAAGGCAGGGGATCTTTAAAAGCCTGTTTTGTCAGGCTTCCGGGGTCCTGAGAAGCAGCCTGACATTTTCAGTCTATGACAATGAGCCTGCCCTTATGACACTCAGAGCCTTAGGGACTGAATTCAGGGGCAGTGAGCTTATGATGGAAATGAAGCTTGATGCCGGAAGTGCCCTGGGTCCTGCTGAGGAAGAGCTCAGCCTTGATGAGGAAGCGGGAGCTTTGTATGCAGATTACGGAGAGGCATATTTCAAGGACTTCGGTGATCGGGCATATATATACGGAGTACTGGTCTATGAGAGGTACAGAGGCCTTGGCTATGGGAAAAAACTGCTTCGGGGCCTTTTACGGATCCTCCGGGATCAGGGATATGCCTCCTGCTTCCTGCAGGTATCATCGGAAAATATCCCTGCGATGAGGCTCTATCTTGGAGAGGGCTTTGAAACGACGGAGAAGCTGGACCTTTACCAGAAAAATTTGTAGAATGGCTTCCGATATGGTAAAATGATTGATTATGATAAGAAATACGACAAAGCTCCAGAAGGGATGCTGGATATTATTCATCATTTATATCATAGGCCTTTCGTATTTTACTTTTTTTGCCGAGGCTCTGGGACGGGGCATACCTGAGACCGACAGCGCCGTAAGAAATTTCAACCTGATCCCATTTACCGAGATACGAAGGTTCTGGGTATACAGGAAGGAACTTGGCTTGGGCGCATTCCTGCTTAATATTGTGGGAAATGTGGTGGCCTTCATGCCCTGCGGATTCCTGTTGCCAGCCATATCAAGGAGATGCAGACGGCCTCAGGGGACCCTGATCGTCGGATTGCTGATCAGCTTTATTATAGAATGCACTCAGCTTGCATTTGCAGTGGGAAGCTTTGATGTGGACGATATGCTCCTTAATACTCTGGGAGCCGTGGCAGGCTTTTATCTCAACAGGTTCGTACACAGGGTAAGAGTGAAAAGGAAGATGGCGAAACGGGGAGGAAGATCTGTGGTAGTGAGGCAGATAGACCCGGAAGACGGATAAAGGAGCGGCTGTGTTCGAGGGGATATTTAAAAAGGAAAAAGAATTAAAAAAATATTCATATATAAAAAAGCCTTTTGCAAAAAACGGATGGTATGCTTTTTTCACCTCCCTTATGGTGCTTTTACTGACCTTTCTGACCATTTCCATGTCAGTACGGATGGCAGGCCAGACCGGGATGCTTTCAGGGGCCCTGGGGCTTAGCTGCCTGCTCTTTTCCCTTATGGCCTGCTTTTTTGCCTTCCTTGGGATAAAGGAACAGGAGAAAAATCATGCCTTTGCATATGCGGGAGCGGTTATCGGCGGATTGCTGTTTATTTTCTGGATCGGGCTCATCATAGCCGGGGCCCTGTGATATGCTTTCGGGGAGACAGATGATCGATCATTCAGAGGATGTATTTGAATTTCATACTGACGGAGAAGAGCTCAAAGAGCGCTTTGAGCTTTCTTTTTGGCGGATCTCCAATCTGGAGTACGATGTGGATGAAAGGGCCAGGGATTATTTTTCCTGGGCTGCCTCGCTTATAACGGATCCTAAGGAGGAATTTCCTTTCAAAGCGGAGGAGCTTTCCTGGGCGGATCGCAGCAGGGCAGCAGGATCCTTCGGTGAGGAGCTTGGACTATATATGTCCATATGGGCTCTTGAGCTTTCAGGCTATCCTTCGCTTTCAAGAAAGAGAAACCTTTCCGCCATGGCTTCCATGCTTGAGACCTTCATACAGATATATAATGAATTTGAGATAGCCTGTGCAGACGGAGGCAGCGGCCTTCCTGATGCACCGTCGGTCAGGGATATCATTTATTCCTATTTATTTGATTATACGGAGGAGCTCCTTTCAGATCCTGAGGATCATAAGATGTTTGGGCTCCTGCTTTGTCCTGATCCTAAGGTCTCAGATCCCAGGCTAAGGGACCTTCTTATGGAACACAGGGATGATCTTGCCTACTTCCTTGGGGACAGGCTCAGTGCCCGGATCAGGGAGGCGGCACAAAAGCTCAGGCCGGATCGGATCGGATGCAGATCGGATCAGCAGGAAGGTGCGGCTTCCATACCATTGGCCAAATCGGATGGAGGGGCCTGTGACAGGATCGAGTCCGGACCGGTGCCTAAGGAGCATTCCATAAATCTCCTTAACAGATTAAGGGATTATCTCGATAAGTATAAGGAAAGGATTTGAACATGAACATAAGCAGAAGATCACGGATCATAATAGCGGCTGCAGCCCTTTTCCTTGCAGCTCTTTCCGGGTGCTCGGGAAAGAAGGCATCTGAACAGACTTCGGAGGAGACTGTTTCCGTATCTGCAGGAGACAGTGCAGCAGCTTTGGCTGAGGCTGAGGCTGATACTGATACTGATACAGCAGGGATTGCCGGGACGGAGGGAGAGCCTTCTTCCGCATCTTTGGAAGGAGAGACCTATCCGGAGACGGTGGCTGCTGATGGGATAAATGAGGACGGATCCGGATTCTTCGGGATCATGCATGCAGTGCTTTCCGGCGTAGTACAGGAAAAGGACGGAATGACCGTATATACTTTTCAGGACAAGCTGGATCCTGACAACTCCTGGGCCATACCGGGCATAGAGCTTGGAGATGTGCTTGTGGATCCTGAAAAGGGGACTGAAACTGCCATACTGTTTCAGGGAGACATCATAAATGATGCGGATTCGGTGGATTTTATCGCCATGCTTCCCGAGGGGGAGTATGAGATAAAGCGGGCAGAGGGTGTTACCATGCATAATTCCATGAGCACCTTTTCCCTGAGGGATGCTTCCGGAGCAGAGATCATATTTTTAAAGGATAACTGCAATGTTGAGGAAGGCTCCCTTGAAAATGACAGCGGAGACAGTATCATAGTATATTATGCGGAAAGCTCCGCAGACGGCAGCTGCTACCCCTTCCGGATATATGCAGGGAAATAAGATCATGGATGATATCATAATAAGAGACATGGACTTTTCCCCGGAGGCCATAGCGGAATCAGGACAGTGCTTCCGTATGGGAAGCTCTGCAGAGGGCGTATATGAACTAATTGCTTATGGAAAGAAGCTTCAGATAGATGGTGAGTCTGGAGCTTTCAGGCTGAGCTGCACCAGGGAAGAATATGAGGACCTTTGGAAGGATTATTTTGATCTTTCTGCGGATTATGAGGTCTTCAGATCCATCATCAGGGAGGATGATGCTTTCCTTAAAAAGGCCGTGTCCTTTGGACGGGGCATCAGGATCCTGAGACAGGAGCCCTGGGAGATGCTGATATCCTTCATCATCTCCCAGAGAAAGTCCGTTCCTGCCATAAGGACTGCAGTGGAGAAGCTGTGTGAGGCCTTCGGGGAGGAACGGAGCTTTCAAAGAAGGGACGGGAGCATGAGCATATACCATGCATTTCCGACTCCGGATGCCTTGAACGCTGCTGACGAGGACAGGCTTTCATCCTGCGGTCTTGGCTACAGGCTTCCCTATGTCAGGGAGGCTGCCGAGCGTGCAGCCTGCGGGGAACTGGAGGGCCTTGAGGACCTTCCGACTGAGGAACTTATAGACAAACTTATGAGTTTTAAGGGCGTGGGAGTAAAAGTTGCATCCTGCGTTGCTTTATTCGGATATCATCGTCTTGAAGTGGCTCCGGTAGATGTGTGGATGCACAGAGTGATCGATCAGGTCTATGATGGACGGCTGCCGGAGGAATATGAAAGCTATGCAGGGGTGATCCAGCAGTATCTGTTCAATTATGCCAGGATCACAAAGCTGGAGAAATAAGATTGCTTTTTAAACTAAACATAAGACAGACATATCTTCGGATCGCAGGAGCCTTCCTGCTGTCTTTGGCCTTTTTGATCAGGGGAGGCCTTGTTTGCCGTGCGGATACCTGGGGAGGGCCCGGAGACATAAATGCCGGGGCTGCCATAGTCATGGATGCGGATACCAGGGCCATCCTTTATGGAAAGGACATACATGCCCATTGCTACCCCGCATCGATCACCAAGCTTCTGACAGCTCTGATCGTAATAGAGAACTGCAGCATGGATGAGACAGTGACCTTTTCACAGAGAGCCGTGACGGATCTGGAACCCGGAGCCGTAACAGCCTATATGACGGAAGGGGAACAGCTCAGCGTGGAGGAGTGCCTGTACGCCCTTCTTTTCATGTCGGCAAATGATGTGGCAAACGCTCTTGCGGAGCATGTGGCAGGAAGCATAGAGGCCTTTGCGGACATGATGAATGAAAGGGCCCTGGAGCTGGGATGCGAGGACAGTAATTTCAGAAATCCAAGCGGCCTGACTGACAGTGAGCACATCACCTCGGCCTATGACATGGCGCTGATAGCCTCTGCTCTTTTTGAAAATGAAAAATTCCTGGAGATCGAATCCTCGGATTCATATAAGCTTTCGCCTACAGAAAAGGTCCCTTCCGGACTTACGGTGACCATAGGACACAGGATGCTGAGAGGAGGAAATACCTACAGCGATGACAGAGCGGTGGGAGGCAAGACGGGATTTACCACAGCCTCCGGAAATACACTTGTGACCATGGCGGAAGAAGGCGGGCGCAGGCTCTGTGCGGTAGTGATGATGGATACCAATCCTCAGCACTATCTGGATACGGATAAGATGCTGGACTTCGGATTTGGCGGTTTTGAAAATGTGGATGCCTCTCAGGTCCTTGGCATGGATGCCATAGAGGACAGGCTGCTTCTGGATACGGTAATAAAGGAAGGACAGAATGATATCAGCACGGACAGGGAATTCCTTATAAGCCTTCCCTATGGTGCGGATCTTTCCCAGGTATCCACGGATTTTGAATACAACCTTTCCGCTTATGCTCCGGAGGATGCAGTCGCCAGGCTCAGCCTGAGCTACGAGGGGCACACCTGCGGAAACTATTACATACTTAATGACAGGACTCCCATCATATCCATCGAGGCCATCCCGCCTGCAGCCAAGGTGGCAGTAGGCGTATCCGTGGTAGCCGTGGCAGTCGGAGCTCTGGTATTTGTGCTGGTAACCGGCGGGGCTGCTTACCATACCCATGAGGTAAGGGAGGAAGAAAAGAGCAGGAGAAGGAGAGCTGCAAGACGCAGACGTTACCGTCTGGAAAGCATGGGCATAAGTGAGGAAGAATTTGAAGAAGAACTGCGAAGATACAAGGAAAAATATGAAGGAAGGAAAAAACAGGATCATAAATTATGAGACAGTTTCCTATCTTATAGTCGGGATCCTGACCACGATAGTTGACTTTCTGGTATTTACTGCAGCCAATGAAGGCCTGAAGGGCGGAAATCTGTCGGATGTGTCGGCAGCCATGACTGCGCAGGTCATATCCTGGATCGCAGCGGTTCTGTTTGCCTACATCACAAACAAACTGATAGTATTCAGGAACTATGATTTCAGCGGGTCCCATCTCCTTACGGAGTTTACCGCCTTCATAATGGCCAGGATACTCAGCGGCGTCCTTGTTACGGGAGCCATGTGGGTCATGGTGGATCTTTTCAGCGTAAATGAATATATCTCAAAACTGTTGACTACGGTCATAAACGTGGTACTGAACTATGTCGCCAGCAAGCTTTTTATATTCAGGAAAAAATAAATATCTCTACTTCTGGGCCTTTATCATACCGGTCACCATAGTCACGATAATACTGATAGCCGGGGGTGTATATCCCTTCGGAGAAGAATGTTTCCTTCGTACTGACATGTATCACCAGTATGCTCCGTTTATGTCTGAGTTCAGGCATAAGCTTTCGGAGGGAGGCTCCCTGCTTTACAGCTGGAATGTGGGCATGGGAGTCAATTTCGTGGCGCTTTATGCCTATTATCTTGCCAGTCCCCTGAACTGGCTGGTCATACTTTGCCCTGAGTCTTATGTGATAGAATTCATAATGCTCATGGTGGTCATAAAGTTCGGGCTCTGCGGTGTGAGCATGGCCTATTATCTGAGGGCCCACAGCAGATATGCTGATAAGGGCATACTCATGTTTGCGGTCTTTTATGCACTCTCAGGCTATATGTGCGCATATTACTGGGATATCATGTGGCTGGACTGCATCGTGCTCTTCCCCCTTATCATGCTGGGTCTTGAGAGGCTTTTTGATGAGGGCAGCGGAGTGCTTTATACCCTGGCCCTCGGTATCAGCATACTTTCCAATTATTATATCTCCATCATGACCTGCATGTTCCTGTGCGTGTACTTTGCGGCTCTGTTTGTGCTGAGAGGAGTAAGCGGCCGAAGGGAGATACTTACCAGGATCGGAAGGTTTGCCTTCTACAGCCTTTTATCAGGCGGGCTTGCGGCAGTGCTGCTCCTTCCGGAGATCGCAGCTATGAGCTATACTGCCTCTGCGGATATCAATTTCCCTGAGAGTTTCAATGAATATTTTTCGATCATTGATATGTTTGCAAGGCATCTTCCCGGAGTTGAAACGGAGCAGGCCCTGGACCACTGGCCCAATATATACTGTGGTACGGCAGTGCTTTTCCTTTTCCCTCTTTATCTTATGAACAGGAGGATAAGGGGAAGAGAAAAAGCAGTATATACGGTGCTTATCATATTCATGCTGATGGGATTTTCCATAAACGTGCTGAATTTCATCTGGCATGGCTTCCATTATCCAAATTCCCTTCCGGCAAGACAGTCATACATATATGTGTTCCTTATACTTGTGTGCTGCTTTAGGGTCTATGTGAAGAGAAGATACGTAAGACGAAGGGAGCTGCTTACTGCTTTTTCCATAGCTTTCACTTTCGTGCTCCTATGTCAGCATTCGGCTTCTTCGGAGCAGGGCATAAGCTTTATCTCCTATTATGCAGCGCTCATACTGATCTCTCTTTATGTCGGGATATTCTATGCCTTCATGAAGCATGGCATATCCAAAAGGATCGCAGGCTTTCTTGCCCTTTGCCTTGTGTGCATTGAGGCTTCGGGAAATACCGCAGTCACCGGCATGACCACTACCAGCAGGGAAAGTTATGTAAAGGACAATGAGGACATCAGGCTGCTGACCGAGAGCCTTTTCCCCAGCTCTGAGTTTTTCAGAGTGGAGAGAGAGGGCAGAAAGACGAGAAATGACGGAGCCTGGCTCAATTTCCCTTCGGTATCGCTCTTCTCCTCTCTTGCAAATGCGGACTGCACCGACTTTTTCCGGGCCGTAGGGTGTGAGGGTTCCACAAATGCCTATGGCATCAACGGATCGACACCGCTCATAGACATGCTGCTTTCAGTCCGTTATGACATATATAATGCTCCCCAGGAGGACGGAGAGGGAAAGCATTTCATAGAGAGCCATGGAGACAGCTACCTTTATGAATATAATTATGTCCTTCCGCTGGGATATGTGCTGCTTTCCGGCATGGATGAGGATTGGATCATGGAGCTCGGAAATCCGGTCATGGTACAGAACTCCATCTGTGACATGCTGGGAGTCCCCCAGGTGCTGGTACAGAACGGAATGCCCGGAAATACTGACGGGGAAAGCTATGCCGTGACCATTACGGAGGACGGAGAGTATTATGCGCTGATAAAAAATCAGGGCGTAAGGGATGCAACAGTACTTTGGCCTGATCGCAAGAAGACCTTCAATAACACGGACAGGGGCTATCTTCTGGAACTCGGGGATTGCAGCCGCGGAGATTCCATCAGCATAACCTCGGAGACCAGGGGACAGGACATGGAGGTAGAGGTATATCGCTTTGATTATGATGCCCTTAAGAAGGTGTATGAAAAGCTGAGTCCCGGATCCATGCATACTGATATATGGGAGGACGACAGGATAAGAGGCAGCGTCACGGTCACCCAGGATATGCTCTCCATGGGAGAAAAAGAGGGAAGGCTCTTCCTTGGCATACCCTATGATGAGGGCTGGAGCGTGACAGTGGACGGAAGGCCGGTGGAAACTGAAAAGGCCTTTGGAGCTTTTCTGTGCATATCTGTTCCTTTGGGAGAGCATGTGATAGAATTAAGATATATGCCGAAGGGGCTTGTGCCCGGAGCAATGATCTCGGTATCATCGCTCCTTATCCTGCTTCTTGCAGTCTATATAAAAAGATGGCAGAAAAGCAGGGCAGAACAGATACTTTTGCAGTCGACCGAGGATGAAAAAAAAGAGACGGAGGTTTTTACGGAGATATGAGAGAACTGACAGGCAGGGCCGTTTCTGATGCCATAGGTGCGGAGATCAGGGAAAAGCTTGGTCCGGTGGAAAGCATGCTCGGCAGAAAGCCAAAGCTTGCGATAATAAGATGCGGAGAACGCCCTGAGGATCTGAGCTATGAGAAAAATGCCCTCAGGCGTATCCGTGAATATGGTATGGAAGGTGAGGCCATAACCTTTCCTGAAGATGTAAGTGACAATGTTTTTCAGAGGGCCTTCAATGCTGTAAATGAGGACAAGAGCGTGGACGGCATACTTCTTATGAGGCCGCTTCCGCCGCAGCTCAATGAAGGATTCATTATAAGCTGTATAGACAGTGAGAAGGATGTGGACGGAGCCAGCCCGGTAAATGCCGCAGGCCTTTACTTTGGCTCAGACTGCTTTGCTCCCTGCACCGCACAGGCAGTGATCGAGCTCCTTAAGTATTATCATATAGAGCTTTCCGGAAAGGAGGTAGTGATCCTCGGAAGGTCCAGCGTGGTGGGAAAGCCCCTTTCCATGCTGCTGCTTTCGGAGGATGCCACGGTCACGGTCTGCCACTCAAAGACCAGAGACCTGCAGAAGATCACAAAAAGGGCTGACATACTGATCTCAGCCATCGGAAGGCCCAGATTCATTACCTCGGACTATATAAAAAGATCGGCGATAGTCATTGACGTAGGCATAAATACCGATAAGGACGGAAGGCTCTGCGGAGATGTGGACTATGATGACTGCAGCCTTAAGGCCTCGGCCATGACTCCGGTACCGGGAGGCATAGGCCCGGTCACTACGGCAGTGCTTGCAAAGCATGTTTTTGAAGCCGCCAACAGGGATCTTCTTTAAGAGGGCTTGCAACAAAGGGGCTAAAACGATATACTTAGGTTTATCCGAAAAGATGCAATAGATATAGGAGTGAGATAAAAAATGACATTACTTGAAAACTGGAGAGACGAAGCATACGCTGACAATAAAGATAAGAAGGCCCAGCAGAAGCTCTGGGAGAGATATTTCCTCAAGGAAAAGAACATATATGAGGACCTGCTCAGCGATCCCGGAAAGGTGATCGAGTGCAGTGTAAAGGAGCTTGCGGAAAAGTATGATACGGACATCGATCTCATTACCGGCTTTCTTGACGGGATCAACGAATCCCTCAAGGGCTATGAGAACCCTATCGAGACCATGGATGAGGATACGGTCGTAAAGATAGAGATCGATCCCGAAAAGCTTTATTACAACATGGTCGATGCAAAGGCCACCTGGCTCTATCAGCTTCCCCAGTGGGAGGATATCCTCTCAAAGGAAAAGAGGGAAGAGCTTTATCACAAGTGCAAGGCAGCCGGGACCGTAAGGCGTGAGGGAAGGAAGATATATCCCAATGATCCCTGTCCCTGCGGATCAGGAAAGAAGTATAAGAAGTGCTGCGGCAGGAATGTGGCCTGACCGTTTATCGCCGGAAAAAGCAAAGACAGACAAAAAAAGACAGCGGATCGTTCCGCTGTCTTTCTTCATGCATTAAGCCACAACCTGTAAGATGCCATAAGGTATCCTGAAGCGTCTTTGATAACTTCTATTCAATCTACAATCTAAATAACGTATCGTATCAGACCGCGCTATCTATCGTACGAAATGAAAGGAACTTAAAAAAGAGAGATCATAACTTAGTCACATTTGTTGCCTGGGGTCCCTTGGCTCCTTCTACGACATCGAATTCAACCTGCTGGCCCTCATCGAGAGTCTTGAAGCCCTCCATGTTAAGCCCGGAGTAATGAACGAAGATGTCCTTTCCGCTCTCATCAGAGATGAAGCCGTAGCCCTTCTGGTTGTTAAACCACTTGACAGTTCCTTTCATTATTTTTTACCTCCTGAAAAACTAAGGGCCTATGTCCTACATAGACCAAGGCAACTATATCACCGTAAAAAAATTATGTCAAATACTTTACTCATAGGGTATAGGAAAAAAAACAAAAATGTATGCCGCATGCTATAAGAGTGACGGACAGTGTGATATAATTACAGGGATTTTCAAACCGGATCAATAAAAATGAAGTCAGGAGAAGGAGAATAAAGACCATGACCATGTTCAATTGTGACTATCTGGAAGGGGCCCATGAAAGCATACTGAAAAAGATGATGGACTCAAATATGGAACAGACCGTCGGATACGGAGAGGACCCTCACTGCAAGGCAGCTGCCGGGATCATCAGGGATATGGTAGGCGATGAAAGGGCCTATGTCCAGTTCCTTGTGGGAGGGACACAGACCAACATGACCATATTGAGCTATCTTCTGAGGCCCCATGAGGGAGTGATCAGCGCAGATACCGGACATATAGCAGTTCATGAATCAGGAGCCATAGAGGCTCAGGGACATAAGGTCATTACGCTTAAGAACCATGATGGAAAGCTCCGTGCAGATGAGATAAAGGCCTATGTCAAGGCCTACTGGGCTGATGATACCTTCGAGCACATGGTAAAACCGAAGGCAGTATATATCTCATATGCGACTGAGACGGGTACCCTTTATTCAAAGGATGAGCTGAAGGCCATAAGCAAGGTATGCAGGAAATATGACATGTACCTTTTCCTTGATGGAGCAAGGCTTGGGTATGGCCTGATGTCACCGGCTTCCGACATGGACATAAAGGATATATATGAGCTGACGGATGTCTTTTACATAGGAGGTACCAAGCAGGGCGCGCTCTTTGGAGAGGCTGTGGTATTCAACAGCAGAGTGGATCATAAGGACTTCAGATATTATATAAAGCAGAAGGGCGGCATGCTTGCAAAGGGCAGGCTCCTCGGCATACAGTTTGAGGCACTGCTTGAAAAGGATGAAACGGGCAGGCAGCTTTATTTTGAGCTTGCGACCCATGCAGATATGCTGGCCATGAGGCTGAAGCAGGGCATAAGTGAGCTGGGATTTGAGCTTTACTGCGACAGCCCCACCAACCAGCAGTTCTTTATCTTCCCCAATAAGCTCCTTAAGAAGCTGTCAAAAAGGTATACTTTCAGCGTGCAGGCGCCTGTCGGAGAGGATAAGACCGCAGTCAGGATCTGCACTTCCTGGGCTACTGAGGGAGAGGCAGTTGAGAAGCTTATAGCTGACATAGAAAAGGCTGCAAAGAAGCTTTATAACGGTAAGGCCTGATGGAAAAAAGCTGGTATATCCATACCAAGCGGGCAGATTTCAGGGGGATAGCCGAAAGGTACGGTATAGATCCGGTGACGGCAAGGGTGCTGAGAAACAGGGACATAACAGATGATGAGTCCCTGAGGCTCTTTCTTTACGGCGGCATTGACGATCTTTTTGATGCCGGGAAGCTTCCCGATATCGGTGCCGCAGTCGCCCTGATCAGGAAGGGCATATCTGAGGGATTAAGTATAAGGATAGTCGGGGACTATGACATAGACGGAGTCTGTGCGGCCTTTATCATTTACAGTTGTCTCAGGATGCTTTCGGCAAAGGTGGATTATGTGATCCCGGAACGCATAAGGGATGGATATGGGATAAATCATAGGATCATCGAGGAAGCGGTTTCTGACGGGGTAGATCTTATCCTGACAGTGGATAACGGCATAGCCGCCTTTGAGGAGCTTAAGCTGGCGAAGGAAAAGGGCCTCAGTATCATAATCACGGATCATCATGATATACGTACCGATGATGAGGGACGGGAGCTGATACCTGAGTGTGATGCTGCAGTGGATCCAAAACGTTTATCTTCTGAGTATGAAACCAGGGACATATGCGGGGCTGTAGTAGCCTGGAAGCTTGCAGAGCTCCTTCTTTCCGACGATGAACAGCTGAGGATGGGCTGGCTTCGCCTTCTGCCATTTGCAGCCATAGCCACCGTAGGGGATGTGATGCCCCTTACCGGAGAAAACAGGATCATAGTGAAGGAAGGCCTTAAAGCCATAAATTCCGGCCTGAGAAAAGCCTCAGAGAAAAAGACTGATAATGACATGGGATATCCGGAGATTCCGATCGGGCTTAAGGAGCTTATAAAGGCCTGCGGGATAGAGGATAAGGAGATAACTGCCTACCATGTGGGATTCATAATAGGCCCCTGCATAAATGCCAGCGGAAGGCTTGAGACTGCCCTCGGGGCGCTGGAGCTTTTCCTTTCAGAGGACGAAGAAGAAGCCAGGAGACTGGCATGGCATCTGAAGGATCTTAATGAAGAAAGGAAGGCCATGACCGAAAGGGGAGTGGAGGAAGCCATCAGGGCCGTGGAACGGGATTTCCCCGAAGACCTGGTCATAGTAGTTGAACTTCCCTGGCTTCATGAGTCTCTTGCGGGGATAGTGGCAGGAAGGCTTCGGGAGCATTTCGGAAAGCCTGCTTTTGTGATCACGGCTACGGATACGGAGGGCATATCCAAGGGCAGCGGAAGATCGGTGGAGAGCTATCACATGTTTGAAGGCCTGCAGCGGGAACAGGATATCCTGCTAAGGTTCGGAGGGCATCCCATGGCGGCAGGACTCAGCATAAGGACTGCCGACATAGCAGAACTGAGACTGAGGCTTAATGCAGACTGCGGCCTGAGGCCCGAGGACCTCTGTGAGAAGATATGGATAGATGCCCCGATGCCGATAAGCTATGTTACCGAAGGGCTTATAACTGAGCTTTCAGGGCTGGCACCCTTTGGAAACGGAAACCCCAGGCCCCTTTTTGCCGAAAAGGACCTTATGGCATATGATTTAAGGATCCTCGGGAAGAATAAAAACGTGCTGAGATTTTCTCTGAGGGAAAAGGGAAGGACTCCGATGAATGCCATTATGTTCGGAGATGCAGAGGAGCTGAAAAGAAAGATAGAGGATAGGGACGGATCGGTTTCCGTGCTATATTCTCCGCAGATAAATGAATATAACGGGAGGCGTGAGATACAGCTTTCAGTCCTTGATATAAGGTAAGATTGCTCCATGCCTCAAAAGGAGGGAAACTCTTTACCGGTATCTGCCGGCAGGGTTTCCCTCCTTTTGTATCCGTAAAAAAACAAAAAAACGGTTGAAAAGGTTGAGGAAGTACACTATAATTCATTTTATCTTAGTAGCATGGTAAAGTGATAGTACAAGAAAACAGGAGGATCCCATGAAATCAAGATCATTTACATATATGTTCCTTGCCCTGGCTGCATCCGCAGCCCTTATGTGCGGCTGCAGCAGCTCAGCTCAGGCAGCCGGGATGAAGGAAACGGAGACTGCCGCCCAGGAGGGAGGCAGTCGGCTTGAGGAGATAAAGGAAAGGGGATATCTTGAGGTCGCCATGGAGCCCTATCTGGCCCCTTTTGAATTCATTGATCCCGGAAAGACCGGAGATGAGATGTACGTGGGAGCAGATGTCGAGCTGGCAAAATATATAGCAGATAAGCTTGGCGTTGAATGCAGGATCATCCCTCTGGAATTTGCCGCAGTACTGAGCAGCGTGACAGAAGGAAAATATGACATGGCCATATCGGGACTTGCCTATACACCTGCAAGGGCAGAGGCCATGGAGATGTCAAAGGGTTATTTTTATGGTACTGACGAGGCCCTGTACGGCATACTTGTAAGCGATGAGCTTATTGAAGGCATAAAAACCAAGGAAGACCTTAAGGACAAGACTGTGGTAGTGCAGAGCGGATCCATCCAGGAGATATTTGCATCTGAGCTTCCCGAGGGCTGCGGAGAGCTCAAGTTCGTATCGGCAACCACAGACGGATATCTTATGGTACAGGAAGGGAAGGCTGACTGCTGCATAACTGCCATAAAGCCGGCGGAGCTTTATCTTAAGGCAAATCCTGACTGCGGCATGAGCATCTCCCCCTATATTGAATTTGAGGTGGACAAGGAACTGCAGGGCACCAGGATATGCATGCAGAAGGGTGAGACCAGGCTCCTTGATGAGGTCAATTCCATACTGGATGAAGTGATAGAAACAGGTATATTTGAAGAATGGTATGATGAATACTCTGAGCTTGCCGCATCCCTGGGAGTATAAGGAAAAGAGGCTGACTGAAACGTGGGAACATTTTTTGACATTATAGGAAAATACGGATATGTCTATGCCAACGGGCTTATCGGGACCCTGTGGCTTGCAGCCGTCACCGTGGTGGCAGGCACCTTGATCGGAGTTCTGCTGGCACTTCTCCGGCTTTCAGGCCTTAAGTTTCCGGAGGCCTTTGTAAAGGCTTATGTATGGATCCTACGGGGGACTCCCATACTCCTTCAGCTCTATTTCTTCTGGATATTCCTTCCGAGGGTGATCCCGATAGATCTGTCGGATACGGCCTGCATAGTTACTGCGCTCATAGTCAATTCCAGCGCCTATGTATCGGAGATCATCCGGGCCGGGATACAGGCTGTGGACCGGGGACAGGAGGAGGCAGCGAGATCCCTGGGGCTGCGCAGGGGCATAGCCATGCGTTATGTGATACTTCCCCAGGCGATAAAGAACATACTTCCCGCCCTCGGCAACGAATTCATCAATATGATAAAGCAGGTGTCCCTTGCGTCGGTATTTTTCATAAACGAACTGACCACCTCCTACAGGACCGTGCTGTCAGCCACATACAGGCCTATCGAATCCATACTTATAGCCGGCATGATATACCTTCTGCTGACTACGGTACTTACTGAGATCATGAACAGGTTCGAGGCCAGGCTCAGGGTAGGAGAAGCCTGAAAGTATCCGCTTATGCTTTACGGATTAATATATAAGGAGAGGATTTATGGATGACAGAAAATGGATAGAAGGCTGGATAGATGCTCATGCATCTGAGTTCATAGATGTAAGTGATGAGATATGGGAGCTTTCAGAGCTGGCATTTCATGAGTACGGCTCCTGCAGGCTCCTTATCAGCAGGCTTAGGGAGTTAGGATTTGAGATCACCGAAGGCATAGCAGGGATACCTACTGCATTTTCTGCCAGGGCAAGCTTTGGAACGGGAAAGCCGGTCCTGGGCATACTGGGAGAATATGATGCCCTTTCAGGTCTTTCTCAGGAGGCTTCCCTGCCGGAAAAAAGATCTCTTGGCAAAAATGCCGGGCATGGCTGCGGCCATTGCCTTCTTGGTGCCGGTTCAATGGCGGCAGCTGCAGCGGTGGCTGCCTATCTTAAGGAAACCGGTAAAAACGGGACAGTGATCTACTTTGGATGTCCGGCAGAGGAAGGAGCAGGCTCCAAGCAATTCATGGCTAGGGCTGGCGCCTTTGATGAAGTGGACTTTGTATATACCTGGCACCCTGCTTCCATAAATGCAGTTGAGGCCGTGCATTCCAATGCGATCATGGGAGGAAACTTTACCTTCCGGGGCCTCTCATCCCATGCAGGGGCTACTCCCTATCTTGGAAGGAGTGCCCTGGATGCCTGCGAGCTCATGAGTGTGGGCTGCAATTATCTCAGGGAGCACATCATACCCGAAGCAAGGATAAGCTATGCATATATCGATTCCGGCGGGACTGCACCGAACGTGGTACAGGACCATGCAGTGGTAAGATACGAGGTACGGGCTCCCTATGTGGCTCAGGTAAAGGATATCTTTGAGAGGGTAAGGGAGGTAGCCAGAGGTGCGTCCATAATGACCGGTACGGAATATGACTGTGAGCTTGCCATGGCATTTACGGAATATATACCCAACAATACTCTGGCAAAGATCATGGATGAATGTCTTTCGGAGATAGGGGCACCGGATTGGGACGAGGCTGACATGAACCTTGCAAAGAGCTTCGAAGAGAGCTATGGAGAGGAGGTTCAGGCTGAGATCCGAAGAAAGATGGCTGAGCTCTACGGGGAAGAGAGAGTTGCCGAGCTCATGGAAAGGCCTCTTGATCCGGAGGTCCATGCCTTTGATCCGGCTGACATAAAGCTTCAGGCAGGCTCCACTGATGTGGGAGATGTGGCTGCAGCGGTACCCACCCTCAATCTTAACATGGCATGTGCCTGCATCGGAAATGTAGCCCATACCTGGCAGATGACTGCCCAGGCCGCAAGCTCCATAGGCCATAAGGGCATGATAAATGCGGCTAAGGTGCTGGCCTTAAGCTCGGTAAGGACCATGGAAAGGCTGGATCTGATAACCGAAGCCAGGGCAGAGCTTGAAAAGAGAAACGGAGGCAGATATGTATGTCCTCTGCCCGACGAAGTGAAGCCGCCTCTTGATACATATTAATGCATTTCATCTTCTAAAGATGTTCCGCAAAAAAATATGTCCGTTTTAACGATTTGGACACAATTTTGGCTTATAGTCTTTCAATGAATATAAGAACATAGGGAGGCTTATAAAGATAATGAGCGGAGCAAACAGACAAAATGATCGCAGGACCGACAGTGAGAGGAGGACCTATAAGAGGGATACCATACTTATGATATGTGCCCTCGTAGTCCTTTTCCTTTCACCCATAGGCATCAGCATATATTCGAACTATCAGGAACAGAAGATGATGGAGGAGTATGCACAGCAGATAGAGGAAAGTCTTGCAAGTGCTTCGGATGCCACCCCTTCCGATGCAGAGTCTATGGAAGAGACAGAGGCAGATGCTGAGACAGGCCAGGTTTCAGAGACAGATGCGGAAGACCCGGACAGCGAATCATAATCAGAGGACTTGAAAAGATCCCCGGCGGCGGATACCTTAGGATATCCGGATCGCAGGGGATCTTTTAATTTGGCGGTATATGTCCGGAGATCAGACATTGAAACGGAACAGTATGGTGTCTCCGTCCTGTACGACATAATCCTTTCCCTCAAGCCTTACAAGGCCCTTTTCCCTGGCAGCCGTAAGTGATCCGCAGTCAAGGAGGGTCTGGTAGTTTATGACCTCAGCCCTTATGAAGCCTCTTTCAAAATCCGAATGTATCTTTCCGGCAGCCTGGGGTGCGGTAGTACCTTTTTTGATGGTCCATGCCCTTGTCTCCTTCTCGCCGGCAGTAAGGAAGGACATAAGTCCGAGAAGGTCATAACTAGCCTTTATGAGCTTATCCAGACCGGACTCTGAAAGACCAAGGGTCTCAAGGTATTCCTTCTTTTCATCATCCGGAAGCTCAGCTATCTCCTCCTCTATACGGGCTGAGATGACGAATACTCCGCTGCCAGTTTCCTTTGCATATTCTCGTACCGCTGAAACATAGGGATTTGAGGCTCCGTCGTCCGAAAGATCGTCCTCGGCCACGTTGGCAGCAAAGATCACAGGCTTTGAGGTAAGGAGGAAAAGAGAATCTATCAGTTTTTTGTCTTCCTCATCCTCAGGGCGTACTGTGGAAGCGGGCTTTCCGGCCTCCAGAGCCTCTTTTATCTCCTTGAGGATCTCCAGCTCATGCTTTGCCTCTTTATCATTGTTTGCAAGCTTGGCTGTCCTTCCGATACGCTTCTCCAGTGCCTCAAGATCGGCAAAGATCAGCTCCAGATTGATGGTTTCTATATCTCTTACCGGATCAACGCTTCCTTCCACATGGATGACGTTGGGATCATCAAAGCAGCGGACCACATGGACTATGGCGTCACATTCCCTGATATTTGCAAGGAAACGGTTTCCAAGGCCTTCGCCCTTTGAAGCCCCCTTTACAAGGCCTGCTATATCCACGAATTCGATGACTGCAGGAGTCACCTTCTGAGAATCATAGAGAGCTGCCAGCTTATCAAGGCGCTCATCGGGAACGGCAACCACTCCCACGTTGGGATCTATGGTACAGAAGGGGTAGTTGGCTGACTCTGCCCCTGCCTTTGTTATTGAATTAAACAGAGTGGATTTTCCCACATTGGGGAGTCCTACGATTCCTAATTTCATATATTACCTCCGCTTTCGGATTGATACTGCAGATGCTGATACCGCAGAATACTGTATGACAGCTTTATAAGGCTTCATAAAGTATACTATCGCAGACTTTTTTTGACAAGCATATACCTCCGTGATAAAATCTTCTGAGATGGGGAGGATGAAAGGAAAGGCTAACAAAACCAGGATATATGATATGGGCCCAGAGGCGGTCCGGAGGAAGTCATGAGCTATAACGGAGCAGATCTTATATTTCCTCATCTGGGGATAATCATACAGAACATGAGCCGGAGCATACAGCTTCCCGGCGGTTTTACGGTATATTACTATGGCATCATCATAGCCATAGGCATGCTCTGCGGGATATGCGTGGCCGTATGGGATGCAAAGAGAAGGGGTCAGGACCCGGATCTTTATACGGACTTTGCGGTCTATGCGATCATTATTTCAGTGATCGGAGCAAGGCTATATTATGTGATATTTGACTGGGACCTCTATAAGAACGACCTTCTTTCCATATTCAATCTCAGAAAGGGTGGTCTTGCGATATACGGCGGGATCATTGCCGCATTTGCTACGGCGTACGTTTATACAAAGGCCAGGAAGTTTCCTTTCCTCAGGCTTGCAGATACCGGCATACTTGGCCTGATAACAGGACAGATCATAGGACGCTGGGGAAACTTTTTCAATTGTGAGGCTTTCGGAGGATATACGGATGGGCTTTTTGCCATGAGGATAAGAGAGTCTCTGGTCAATCCTTCCATGATATCCGAAGAGCTGAGAGAACATCTGATCTACGATGCGGGAGTAAGCTACATTCAGGTTCATCCTACCTTTCTGTATGAATCGGTATGGAACCTGCTAAGTCTCTGCTTTCTGATATGGTTCGGAAAATACAGGCAGAAGTGGCAGGGAGAGATAACCGTTCTTTATCTGCTGCTTTACGGGCTCGGAAGATTCATGATAGAGGGGCTTCGCACGGATCAGCTTCTGATACCCGGTACGGAGCTTGCGGTCTCACAGTGCCTTTCAGCCCTGCTCTTTGTGGGTGCTCTCTGCATTCTCATCATACAGCATAAAAGGTATAAGGGCATGCCTGTCACCGGGCTTAAAACAGGCTTGACAAAGAAAAAGTGATTTGCTATATTATTTGTTGCGTTAAACGCGTGCACTAGTAGCTCAATTGGATAGAGCGTTCGGCTACGGACCGAAAGGTTGGGAGTTCGAGCCTTCTCTGGTGCATCAGACGGCCGTCGGTGATCCGATGGCCGTTTTTTCTTGCCAAAGGCTCAGGTTTCATATATACTTTCATCATAAAGCATATCTCAATATTTCATATGTATGTTCCCATGGCAGGGCAGGTCCTCCGCCCTATCCTTATCCGGATCACCGGATCATCTTTTTTTCTTGGCAATATCTGCAAAGATCCCAGAGAATCAGTTTATTTATTTCTGCTGTAAGAGATGCCTGGCAGGGCATATCGGCTGATACTGAGACATATGCTTTTGGCTCAGGCTCTTTGACATCGCCGCCCGAAGCCGCAGCCTTGCGGAAGAAAGTAAGTTAAGGCGGATGTATGGCGCGAAGGTCGTTTATATGTCACGGAAAGACCGGGTATCATGTGCACCTGAGTCCAGGACCTTGAAAACTGCATAACGTAAAAAAAGGTACGGCCATCATGAGACCGTGCCTTTTTTTATTGGCTTAAGATATGAAAATGTATCCTTTATGGCTCCGGTGGGGCACGCCGCCCTGCAGGCTCCGCATCTTATGCAGTCAGGGCTGTTGGGATGCTTCCATACGTCTATATCCATGCCGCAGACTGCTCTGCAGACGCCGCAGTTTATGCAGGCATCTGTATCTATCCTGAAACGATATACGGAGACGGGATTAAAGACCCCGTAAAAGGCTCCCAACGGGCAGAGATATTTGCAGAAAGGCCGGAAGTACCTGATTGAAAGCAGCAGGATGGCAAAAAGCAGGGCAGCCTTCCATGAAAACAAAATGCCTGCAGCCTCTCTTAAAGAGGGATTGGATATCAGGAGCGGTATGCCGGCAAGCAGAGTGCCGCTTGGACATATGTATTTGCAGAACCAGGGATCGCCGATGCCTGCCTCATTCAGAATGAGCATGGGAAGAAGGATCACCATCAGGATGAGGATCCCGTATCTCAGATAACGAAGATATCTGTGCCCAGGAAGATTTTTCTGCTTCCGGAAGACCGGTATGCGGTACAGCAGATCCTGGATAAGCCCGAAGGGACATAAAAAACCGCAGATGGTCCGTCCGAGGAGAGCCCCGATCATAGTGATGAAGCCGAAGACATATAGCGAGGCCCGATATTTTCCGCTGTCCAGCACTGCCTGCAAAGACCCGATGGGACAGGAAAACAGGGCTCCAGGGCAGGAATAACAGTTGAGCCCCGGTACGCAGAACCGTTTTGAACCTCCCCTGTAGATCTTTCCTTCGAGGAAGCCTCTGGCATATCCGTTGGTCAGCGCCAGGAATGCAGCCTGTATAATGAGCCTGATCCTTTCCGATCTTTTTACCTTATCTTTCAAAACATCCTCCCCATCCTTATCCGATACCCACACATTCAAGACATATGGTTATGGCCTTATGCAGCACAAGTGATGGCTCTTCCGTAAAGCAAAATCCGCAGATCATGAGGGCGGCGCCTATCACAAAGAGGATGAAGCCGGTGACATTTTTAATGCTTTCCTTCATTTTTTCATCTCTCCCAAGGGTAAAAGTCATTATGGATAAGAATGTAACATAAAATCCCGGAAATGTATATCCGTTTTGGTCTTACATCCGGGCTTTTTCGGGGCACAAGATATGGACTTTCGTGAGCATATATTGTGCCCTTTTTGCCGGGCTGCGAAAAGGCTGTAAAATAATGTAAGAATACGGGATTTTTGCTTGACTTTTGATATTTGATGGGAGAAAATAGTGTAAAAGTAGCAAATTGTGGTACATTGTGTCAGAAAGTGGATCAAAATCATGTTAATGGGTGAGTACAATCACAGCATAGACGCCAAGGGCAGGCTGATCATACCTGTCAGGTTTCGTGATGTACTCGGAGAGAAGTTTGTCGTGACCAGAGGCATGGGAAGCTGCCTCAGCATCTATCCCATGAGCGACTGGGAAAAGATGACCGAAAAGGTGGCGTCCCTTCCCATGACGGATAAAAAAGGCCGGGACTTCAAGAGATACATAGTTTCCGCTGCTACCGAGTGTGAGCTTGACAAGATGGGCAGGATACTGCTTCCTCAGCCTCTCAGGAGCTTTGCAGAGCTCACAAAAGATGTGGTGCTGGTCGGACAGATAGATTTTATCGAGATCTGGGATAAGGCCAAGTGGGAAGAGGTACAGAAGACCTTTGAGGATCCTGATAAACTGGATGAGGTCTGGGAAGGACTGGGGATCTGATCATGTTTTCCCACAGACCGGTGCTGCTTGATGAAGTGATAGAGGGCCTCAATATCAGGCCTGACGGGATATATGCCGATGGGACCCTGGGAGGCGGGGGTCATTCGGAGGAGATAGCAAAGCGCCTTACGGAAGGCGGAAGGCTTATCGGAGTCGACAGGGATGAGGATGCCATAGAAGCAGCCGGAAAACGGCTCTCACCCTATGGAGACCGGGTAAGGATAGTAAGAGGCAACTACGAGGATCTGCCGGAGATATTCGGATCTCTGGGGCTTGAAAAAGCAGATGGCATACTCCTTGACCTGGGAGTTTCTTCCTATCAGCTGGATGAGGGGGAAAGGGGATTTTCCTACAGGACCGAGGCACCCCTTGATATGCGCATGGACCGCAGACAGTCCCTGAGCGCTTACGATGTAGTGAACGGCTATGACGAGCAGGAGCTCTTTCACATCATAAGAGATTATGGTGAAGACAGATTTGCAAAGAACATAGCAAAGCACATCGTAATGGAAAGAGCCAAAAAGCCAATAGAGACCACTACTGAGCTTTCAGAGATCATCAAACAGGCCATACCGGCCAGGATGAGGGAGAGCGGAGGACACCCCGCAAAGCGAACCTTCCAGGCCATAAGGATAGAAGTAAACAGAGAGCTTTCGATTCTTTCGGAATCACTGGAGCATCTCATAGACATGCTGGCACCGGGAGGAAGGCTGTGCATCATTTCCTTCCACAGCCTGGAGGATCGGGCCGTAAAGACGGCCTTCAGAAAAGCAGAGGATCCCTGCATCTGTCCCAAGGATTTCCCCGTATGCGTATGCGGGAGGAAGCCCAAGGGAAGGGTAGTAACCAGAAAACCAATAGTCGCAGGAGCGGAGGAGCTTGCGGAGAACAACAGGGCACACAGTGCAAAGCTTCGCATATTTGAAGCTAACGGATAAAAGGAGCTTATGATATCATGGCCGTAAGGACAGGCACGAAAAAAAGGAACACCGGACATCCGGTGACCTCATATGTAACTGATGGCAATACCGTCAGAGTGGCCTACCCTTATCAGGCAGAGCCGGAAAGGCGAAGGAGACAGCAGGGCAGAAAACCGGCTCCGCAGCCGGTAAGCTATGCTCCCATGCCGGAGAGAAGGAAGAATATCGGCATCGGCCTTCCCACAGTGGCCATGCTCTTCCTTACCCTTGCTGCAGTCATATTCATCGCATACGGCTATCTGAATCTGAGTGCCTCTGTGGATAACCATATGGACACGGTAGAGGCCCTGGAGGTTCAGCTTGAAAGCCTGAAGACTGAAAACGACGCTCTGGAGCAGAGCATAGACACCTCTGTAGATCTCAGCCATGTCTATGATGTGGCGGTCAACGAACTTGGCATGGTACATGCAGGAGAAAACAATACCATAAAATATAAAAGAACTGAAAGTGAATACGTAAGACAGTATGAGAGCATCACAAAACATTAACGGCGGCCCTAAAAAAAGGAAGCCTCCTGTATTCAACAGGGTCATGAAGCAGAAGCTTGCCGTTACAGTGGGTATTGTGATGCTCGCTTTGACGGCACTTCTTGTAAGAGCCTATCTGATTCAGGATGAAAATAACGAGGAATACAGCAAGATAGTACTATCCCAGCGCCAGTCGGAGTATACCTCCGCCACGATACCATATAAGCGCGGGGATATTTATGATAGGAACGGAAACCGGCTGGCGACCAGTGAGAAGGTATATAATCTCATCCTGGATCCACGCCAGATGGCGGATGCGGAGGGCCGTTCAGAGGACGGAAGCCGCAGACGGAATGTGGTGGAGCCAACAATAGATGCTCTGTGTGAATACTTCGGATATGACAGGGAGGAGCTCTCCGGCATAATAGCGGACAGATCCTCTTCATCTTATGTCCGTTACCAGAGATATATAAGCTATGATCAGAAGCAGGGCTTTGAGGCATACGTGGAAGAGAAGAATGCGGAGTTCCTCAAGAGCGAAAATGCTGAAGTAAGGAAGAACCAGATACGGGGGATCTGGTTCGAGGATGACTATAACAGAAAATATCCCTACGGTTCCCTTGCCTGCAACGTGATAGGATTTGCCTCTGCGGACGGATCGGTAGGTACCGGCGGAGTGGAGCAGTACTATAACGACCAGCTTACGGGCACCAACGGAAGGGAATACGGATATCTCAATGATGAGGCGGACCTTGAAAAGGTCATAAAGCCGGCTGAAAACGGCAATACCCTTGTACTGACCATAGATGCAAACATACAGTCAGTAGTGGAAAAATATATTAAGCAGTGGCAGGACGGAACAGGTTCCCTGGAGGCTGCAGTCATAGTGATGGATCCCAATACGGGAGAAGTCCTTGCAATGGCGGACAGTGACAGATATGATCTTAATGATCCGAGGACAGTGGAGGGCTTTACTGATGAGGAAATATATCAGCTCGGCCTTCAGGAGTGCATATATGACTATGCTTCGAAGAACCCTGATGCCTTGAAGCTTACCAAGGAGCAGGTGCCTGAGCTTTATCAGCAAAGTGAGATCATGAGCCTGGGACAGGTGGCTGCCTGGAATCAGATCTGGAGAAACTACTGCGTCAGCGATGCCTATGAGCCCGGATCCACCCAGAAGATATTTACCGTTGCAGGAGCCTTGGAAGAGGGCGTGATCAACAGGACGGATACCTTCCAGTGTGAGGGTAACCTTCAGTTCTCCGGAAGCGGCCATACCTGGAGGATAAACTGTGTAAACAGGAACGGCCATGGGCTTCTGGACGTGACCGGAGGCATAACCAATTCCTGCAACGTGGTCATGATGGAGATAGCCCTTAAGGAGGGAGAGGATCTGTTCCTCAAATATGAGCATGCCTTTGGCTTCGGAGAGCCGACGGGCATAGACCTTCCTGCCGAGGGCAGCGGGCTGGGCCTTTCAGGAGATATAGGAAGGGTCGATCTTGCCACCAGATCCTTCGGACAGAACTATACCTGTACGATGATCCAGATGGCAGCTGCCTACTGCTCCATAGTAAACGGGGGAAGCTATTATAAGCCCCATGTGGTCAGCAGGATAGTGGACGAAAACGGTGCCATAGTCAAGGACTTTGAACCTGAGCTTGTCAGGGAGACGGTATCGACCGATACCTGCGACTTTATTAAAAATGCACTATTTGAGACAGTGGAGACCGGAACCGGAGGAGCAGCCGCAGTGGCAGGATATCACGTCGGAGGAAAGACGGGTACTGCGGAGAAGCTTCCCAGAGCGGATGAGAACTATCTGGTCAGCTTCTGCGGATTTGCACCGGTGGAGGATCCCCAGCTTGTATGCTATGTGGTCATCGATCAGCCCAATCTTGAAAGACAGGCCCAGGCCCACAGCTCGTTTGCATCCGAGATATTCTCGGGGATCATGGGCGAGATACTCCCGATGGTCGGAGAATATCCTGCGGGAGTGGACGGATCCGAATACAGGGCTCCTGGCATAGCCCTTCCCGAAAGCCAGACGGATGAAACGGCTTCGGAAGGCGGAACCTCAGAAGGCGCCGAGTCCGAAAACGAGACCGGAGTGCAGGAAGGATCCTCCGAAGAAACAGATGGCAATGAGCTTTCAGAAGATGCGGAAGAGGAAAGCCTTCCGGAGGAGACCTCTGCACCTCCCCAGACCGATGAATTCATACAGGGAGATGACGGAGGCGGAGAGCTTCCGGACGGACTGTCAGATCTCATGGAGCAGCAGGGCATCATAGTGGCTGAGCCTGAAACGGCAGGATCGGTAACCGAAGAGGGAAATGAGGGGGTGACTGATATCAACAGTTCACCCCAGTAACAGGGAGCATAAATGATGATGGATCACAGATTATTTATATTTACCATAGCGGCCCTATTTATCGCATTTATCATGACCAGCCTTCTGGCACCCTGGTTCATACCCATGCTTCACCGGCTGAAATTCGGCCAGGAGGTCAGGGATGACGGCCCCAAGGCCCATCTGAAAAAGCAGGGAACGCCTACCATGGGAGGGCTTTTCATAGTTCTCGGCATGGCCATGGCCATAGCAGTGAGCCTTCTGGGATATGGCTTTGACAGTGAGGCACTGCTGGTACTTTTCATAAGCTTTGCATTTGGAGTGATAGGCTTTCTTGACGACTTCATAAAGATCAAAAGACATCATTCAGAGGGGCTTAAGCCGCTGCAGAAACTGATACTTCAGCTGGCGGTGACCCTGGTTTTCGGCTGGTTTGCCTTTTCGCACAGCAGCGCGGGGGGAAGGGTATGGATCCCATTTATGGGCATGGGAGAAAATGCAGTATTCAGCCTGGATCTTCCCATCTATCTCTATCTTCCCCTGGTGGTTCTTACGGTCCTGGGCACGGACAACGGCGTGAACTTTACTGACGGCCTGGACGGGCTCTGCGGCTCGGTAACTGCCGTAGTGGCAGCCTTTTTTGCGGCAGCGGCACTGATCTTCGGATCAGGCATGAGCATCGCCGCCGCTTCGGTATGCGGGGCCCTTCTGGCATTCCTTCTTTACAATGTCTATCCGGCCAAGGTGTTTATGGGAGATACGGGCTCACTTGCCCTGGGAGGCTTTGTTGCGGGAGCAGCGGTAGTCATGGGCATGGAGCTTTATATCATAATAGTAGGATTCATATATCTCATTGAGGTGGTATCAGTCATCATACAGGTCCTTTACTTCAAGAGGACCGGAGGGAAGAGATTCTTCAGGATGGCTCCCATCCACCATCATTTTGAACTTTCAGGCAATTCAGAGACCAGGATAGTGGCAGCATTTACGATAGTCACACTGCTGCTTGGCCTGTTCGCATTGCTCGGCATAGTCATTTATATTTGATCATCTTCGGAGGGAAAGATGCAGGACAGCAGGAGGATATTTATAGCCGGTACCGGGAAAAGCGGCATTTCCGCAGCCAGGATGGTACTGGATATGGGAGGAGAGGTCATACTCTATAACAGCGACCCGGAGACGGATGAGCAGGCGGTGCTTTCGAACTTCGGGCCGAAGGATGAAGTTGAATTCATAAAGGGGGATCTGCTTGGATCAAGGCTTGTGGGCGTGAACCTGGCGATCCTCAGTCCGGGCATACCCCTTAGGGCGGATTTTATCTCGGTTCTTGACCGGGAGGGGATCCCTGTGATCGGGGAGCTGGAGCTTGCCTATCAGGCATCCAAGGGAAAGCTCTGTGCGGTCACCGGCACCAACGGAAAGACGACTACGACGGCCCTCATAGGAGCCATACTAAAGACTCATTTTGAGGATGTGCATGTGGCCGGAAATATCGGAGAGCCCTTCTCTGCAGAAGCGCTTAAGACCGGGGATGATTCGGTGACGGTGGTGGAGGTCAGCTCCTTCATGCTGGAGACCATAATGGATTTTCATCCGAAAGTAAGTGCCATATTAAATATAACTCCTGATCATCTCGACCGCCATGGAAGCATGGAAAACTATATAAGATGCAAGAAGGCCATCACCATGAATCAGACGGAAGAGGACTTCGTCATACTTAATTACAATGATCCGGTGCTCAGGGAGTTCGGACTCAGTAAGGAGCTTAAGCCTAAGGTTGTCTGGTTCACTTCGGGAGAGGAAAGGCCTGAAAAGGGAGAATGCTTCTATCTGGAAGAGGACGGCATTTTCATGAGGGATGACAAAAATGTGACCGAACTTCTGGACGTACATGAGCTTAAGCTTTTAGGACGGCATAATTATGAAAATGTCATGGCGGCTGCGGCTGCAGGCATAAAGATGGGTGTGCCGATCCTTGACGTGGTAAAGGCCCTCAGGGCATTTACCGCAGTGGAGCACAGAATAGAATTTGTAAGGGAAAGGAGCGGAGTCAGATATTATAATGACTCCAAGGGCACCAATACCGACGCCGCCATCCAGGCATTAAAGGCCATGCCGGGACCTGTGCTTCTTATAGGTGGAGGCTACGACAAGCATGCCAGCTATGACGACTGGGTAAAGCTGTTCCCCGGCAAGGTGAAATATCTGATACTGCTTGGGGAGACCAGGGACAAGATAGCGGAATGCTGTAAAAAATACGGATTTACGGATATAATGTACGCAGATGATATGGATGAGGCCGTAAAGACCTGTGCATCATATGCGGATGAAGGGGACTATGTCCTCCTGAGCCCCGCCTGTGCAAGCTGGGATATGTTCAAAGACTATGAACAGCGGGGAGAGATATTCAAGAAATGTGTAAATGAGCTTTGATTAAGGAGTAGTGTGCATGAAAAAAGGAAAGAAGAAAGGAGGAAAGCAGATCCCTGCAGGAAAGAATGCTGAAAGCAGTGCAAAGCGTCAGCGGGGCGGAGTAAGGACCGGCAATAGGACGTCAGAACCGGCCATGACGCAGGGCAGGGATCAGGGAACCGGCTATGATATTGGAGCCGGTATGTTAAAGACCTCCGTTACTTCCATAGATGCACACAGAAACAGGCCGGGGAGGGAAGAGACAAGGCCACAGAGGCAGAATCAGAAGGGTCGGGCCCCGGCTTTGACAAAGCCTGCCAAAAGGCCTGTAAGACAGCCTCAAGGAGCCTATGGGGCAGCAGCTGCAGCAAAACCTGCCGAGAGGATAAGACGCTACTATGATTTTTATCTTCTCATAGCTGTGGTCATGATCTTTACGCTGGGACTTCTTATGGTATATTCAAGCTCCCAGTATACTGCCATGATGGATGGCCAGCCCCATGATTATTATTTCAAGAGACAGCTCATCATAGGCGGGGCCGGGCTTGTGATCGTACTTTTCTGTTCGGTATTTTCCACCTTTGTTCTTTGGGCTATGAAGAAGCTTGCGGTGGTCGCCCTTATAGTGACCGGAGTTCTGACCCTGCTGACGCTGTTCCTTGGCATGGCATCTCACGGTGCTACCAGATGGCTGAACATCTTCGGCATCTCACTCCAGACGGCGGAGGTGGGAAAGATAGCCCTCATCATGTTCATGGCATATATCTGCTCAAAATACGGCTTTGCAGTCGGGAGAGTAAGAAATGGCCTGAGGATCTGGGGCGCCGTATCTGTTCCCATAGTCCTGATAACCCTGGAGAATCTGAGCTCCGGCATAATCATGGCGGGCATATGCTTTGTAATGTACTTTGTTGCCTGCAAAAACTGGAAGGCATTCGTTATCCTGGGAGTGCTGGGGCTGCTCTGCATCATATTTGCCAAGCCTCTCATGGCTTACGTCATTGATTCTCTGGATATCACAAATATAGATTCCATAAACTACAGGATCAGAAGGATACTTGCATGGGCGGCTCCTGACAGGTTCCCGGATGATGCCTACCAGACCCTACAGGGCCTTTATGCCATAGGCTCAGGCGGCCTTACGGGCCAGGGGCTTGGAGAGAGTATCCAGAAATTCGGTGCCCTTCCCGAGGCCCAGAACGACATGATCTTCTCAATCATATGTGAGGAGCTGGGATTTGTCGGAGCCTGTGCGGTGGTGCTGATATATGTTTTCATCATCATAAGGCTTGCGGATATCGCCCGCTATGCAAGGGATATGTTCGGATCCATGATCTGCGTAGGCATCATGGCCCATATAAGCATTCAGGTCATATTTAATATTGCCGTGGTCACTGGTGCGATGCCGAATACCGGAGTCACCCTTCCGTTTATAAGTTACGGAGGCTCTGCGGTGTTCTTTACGATGGCGGAGATGGGCATGGCCCTTGCCGTATCCCATGAGATATATACTGACTGACAAAGGAAACTGATATTTGGAAGTTTACCGTTTTGAAAAACCGGATACGGATGGAATGCCCGGAAGGGATGATGACTGGGAGGATGAGAGACAGGGGCCCGGAAGATGGCTCCGGATATGGTCTCTCATACTCCTTATACTTTTGGTGCTTGTGGCCATGAGCCTTAGGATCACGGATATCAATGTGATCGGCAACAGCAGGTATACGGAAGAAGAGATAACGGACCTCATATTTGATGATGTATATGACCTGAACCCAATAGTCTGCTTTATTGAGGACAGATTCCTTGAACATAAGGAGCTTCCCTTTATACAGGATTATGACATAAGGTTTCACAGCCCGTTTTCCTGTGATCTGATAGTATATGAAAAGAACATCGTGGGCTGTCTTCGCTTCATGAGCAGCTATATGTATTTCGACATGGACGGTATCGTCGTGGAAAACAGCGGGGAAAAGCTTCCCGGCATCCCTGAGATAAGGGGCCTTGAGTTCGGGCATATAGTACTTAATCAGAAGCTTCCCATAGAAGATGAGGATGTATTTTCCGAGATCATGAACATAACCCAGCAGCTGGATGCCCACGGCATAAACAGTGATCTTATAGAATTTGATGCATCGGGCAATGCAGCAGTGGTGCTGACGGATGCAGAGGTGAAGGTGGAACTTGGCCCGAACAGGGATATAGACGCAAAGCTCCTTGCGCTCAGCGACATGCTTCCCAACATCCTTGAGAGAGGACTTTGCGGGACCCTGGATCTCTCTTCCTACAGCGAGACCAGCGGAGACGGAGATGTCAGCTTTAAGCTCGGGTAAGAAATTCGTAATATTTGCCGGATGAAAGTGCTTGAAAAATGTTTTTACAGGGCTTATATTTATAAAGAGTTTATTAGAGGAAGGCGGTAACAAGATGTTGGAAATAAAGATTCCGGAAGCAGAGGCTGCTGCGAGGATCATCGTAGTCGGCATTGGCGGAGCCGGTAACAATGCAGTCAATCGTATGATTGATGAAAACGTGGCCGGAGTCGAATTTGTTGGAGTCAATTCAGATAAACAGGCCCTTCAGTTCTGCAAGGCGCCTACACTTATACAGATCGGAGAAAAGCTTACCAAGGGACTTGGCGCAGGCGCACGCCCTGAGGTAGGAGAAAAAGCAGCTGAGGAGAGCTCAGAGGACATACAGCAGATACTCAAGGGAGCGGATATGGTATTCGTTACCTGCGGTATGGGCGGAGGAACCGGTACGGGAGCTACTCCCGTTATTGCAAAGCTTGCCAAGGACATGGGTGTCCTTACGGTAGCCATTGTTACCAAGCCATTCCGTTTTGAAGCAAAGCAGCGTATGACCAATGCGATAAACGGCATCAACAAGCTTAAGGATAACGTGGATTCGCTCATCGTTATCCCCAACGACAAGCTTCTTGAGCTGGTTGACAGACGTACCACCATGCCGGAGGCCCTTAAGAAGGCCGATGAAGTACTGCTGCAGGCAGTTACAGGCATCACGGATCTGATCAATGTTCCCGGTCTTATCAATCTGGACTTTGCGGATGTCCAGACCGTCATGAAGGACAAGGGCGTTGCCCATATAGGTATCGGAAAGGCAAAGGGAGACGACAAGGCCATAGAGGCAGTAAAGCAGGCTGTGGCATCACCTCTGCTTGAGACCTCCATTGAGGGAGCTACGGATGTTATCATCAATGTATCCGGAGACATTTCACTGATCGAGGCAAATGAGGCTGCAAGCTATGTTGAAGAGCTTGCCGGCGAGAACGCCAACATCATCTTCGGAGCCATCTTTGATGAGAAGGCTCAGGATGAGTGCACAATAACCGTTATGGCTACCGGTATCTCGGAGCCCAGACAGGAGGAGCAGAAGAGGCCCAGGAGAACCGGGGCTCAGGAGATGTCCGGCAATGCGGGATATCAGACTGCAGGCGGATTCAGGCCCACCCTTCCTTCCCAGAACCGGGGAGGACTACAGGGATTTCCCCAGAGTCAGCAGAGAAGGCCTTCAGCAGAGGGTCCCAGAGTGGATTTTGGATTCAGCAGAGGAGAGCAGCAGGCTCCTTCACAGGAGAGAGAGCAGGCCAATGATGGACAGCAGCCCTTCAGGCCTCAGGTCAATAAAGAGATGACCATCAATATCCCTGATTTCCTTAAGAACAGAAAGTAATAATGTGATCATTGCCCCGAAGCTTTGGCTTCGGGGTTTTGCTATATATGACAAAAAAATATCGATCCTTCAATGGTTTTTTGCCGTATTCCACAGACTTTGATTTTGGCAGCTTTTCAACATTGACAAATAAATAACGATATGCTAATATCTTCATGTAATCGTTAAAAAAATAACAATAATTCCCTGTAAAACATTATGGAGGTAAAACATGGCTGAAAAGAAAGTTGCCCTGGTGGATAGTCTGGAGGCGCTTCAGGCAAAGCTTGCTAAAGTGCGTGAAGCCCAGCAGAGATATTCCACCTATACTCAGGAGCAGGTAGACAGGATATTCAGAGCCGCTGCTCTGGCAGCCAATGCACAGAGGATCCCTCTGGCAAAGATGGCTGTGGAGGAGACCGGCATGGGTGTGGTTGAGGACAAGGTGATCAAGAACAACTACGCTGCCGAGTATATCTACAATGCCTACAAGAATGTCAGGACCTGCGGAGTGATCGAGGATGACAAGGCTTTCGGCTACAAGGTAGTAGCAGAACCTCTCGGCGTACTTGCCGCAGTAATACCTACCACCAATCCTACTTCAACTGCCATATTCAAGGCGCTTATCGCTCTTAAGACCAGAAATGCGATCATCATTTCTCCCCATCCCAGGGCAAAGAAATGTACCATTGAGGCAGCAAGGATAGTTCTTGATGCAGCGGTAAAGGCAGGCGCCCCTGAGGATATCATCGCCTGGATAGATGTTCCCACCATGGAGCTTTCCGGTGAGATCATGAAGGAAGCTGACTGCATCCTGGCAACCGGCGGCCCTGGCATGGTACATGCTGCATATTCTTCGGGTAAGCCCGCACTTGGTGTTGGAGCTGGAAATACTCCGGTCATAATCGATGAAACAGCAGATATTGAGCTTGCTGTCAGCAGTATCATCCACTCAAAGACCTTTGATAACGGAATGATCTGTGCTTCCGAACAGTCAGTGACCGTCCTTGCACCCATATATGACAGAGTCAAGGAAGAGTTCATAAAGAGGGGCTGCTATTTCCTTAAGGGTAAAGAGCTTGACAAGGTAAGAAAGACCATCATCATAAACGGTTCACTCAATGCAAAGATAGTAGGACAGAAGGCTCATACTATCGCAGAGCTTGCAGGTGTGGAGGTTCCCAAGGATACGAAAGTCCTTATCGGGGAAGTTGAGTCAGTTGATCCTTCTGAGGAATTTGCTCATGAGAAGCTGTCTCCCGTACTTGCCATGTATAAGGCCAAGACCTTTGATGAGGCTCTTCAGAAGGCTGAGAGGCTTGTGGCTGACGGAGGCTATGGACACACGGCTTCCCTCTATATAAATACAAATGAGCATGAAAAGATAGAGAAGCATTACGAGGCCATGAAGGCCTGCCGTATACTTATCAATACTCCTTCCTCACACGGCGGTATCGGAGACCTTTACAACTTCAAGCTTGCTCCTTCACTTACCCTTGGCTGCGGATCCTGGGGAGGAAACTCAGTTTCTGACAACGTAGGCATAAAGCATCTTTTGAATTATAAGAAGGTAGCCGAGAGGAGAGAAAACATGCTTTGGTTCAAGACGCCCCAGAAGGTATATTTCAAGAAGGGCTGCATGCCGGTAGCACTTGATGAGCTCGGCAGCTATTACGGAAAGAAGAAATGCTTCATAGTTACTGACCGCTTCCTCTTTGAGAACGGCTTCACAAGGCCGATCGAGGAGAAGCTTTCCGAGATGGGAATCCAGTATACCGTATTTTCGGATGTACAGCCTGATCCCACTCTTGCCAATGCCCGTGCAGGAGTTCAGGCCATGGAGAGCTTCAAGCCTGACTGCATGATCGCCTACGGCGGCGGTTCTGCAATGGATGCGGGAAAGATCATGTGGCTCCTTTATGAGCATCCCGATGCAGAATTCTCAGACATGGCAATGCGCTATATAGATATCCGTAAGAAGGTCTACACCTTCCCCAAGATGGGAGAAAAGGTTTACTTCGTTGCCATTCCCACATCTTCAGGTACAGGATCTGAGGTTACTCCCTTTGCGGTTATAACCGATGAGAGCACGGGAGTAAAGTATCCTATCACTGACTATGAGCTTATGCCCAACATGGCCATCATCGATACAGACAACATGATGACCCAGCCCAAGGGACTTACCAGTGCATCTGGAATAGATGCCATGACCCATGCCCTTGAGGCATATGCATCCATGATGGCGACTCCTTATACGGACGCCCTTGCAGTCGAGGCAATGCAGGAGATATTCAGATATCTGCCTACGGCATATGAGCATGGAGACAATGTGGAGGCCCGTGACCATATGGCAAATGCTTCCACCATGGCAGGAATGGCTTTCGCAAATGCCTTCCTTGGCATCTGCCATTCCATGGCCCACAAGCTTGGAGCTTACCACCATCTGCCTCACGGCGTTGCAAATGCACTGCTTATCAATTATGTGATGCAGTTCAATGCCTATGATAAGCCCGTAAAGATGGGAACCTTCCCTCAGTACGATCATCCTCACACTCTTGAGCGCTATGCTCAGGCAGCAAGAGCCTGCGGAGTTACCGGAAAGGATGATAAGGAGGTATTTAAGAAGTTCCTTGATAAGCTTACTGATCTTAAGCATGCCATCGGCATAAAGGACAGCATTGCTGAATATGGCATAGATGAGAAGGATTTCCTTGCCACACTTGATGAGATGACGGAGAATGCCTTCGACGATCAGTGTACTGGAGCCAACCCCAGATATCCTCTTATGAGTGAGATCAAGGCTATCTATCTTATGGCATATTACGGAAAGAAGTATGAGGAGCCCGCGCTTTCATAATGTATTGAACGGAGGTTAAAAATGGCAAAAGAACTTATTTCAAAGTCAGCCGCGAAGAGTATATACAGAGACGGGGACAAGGTATATATCGAATTCGTGGAGGGATTTCCTAAGGATGAGGTGTTCAATGACGCCTTCATCAATTCCAGGGTCGAGGATATAGTAGGCGCATCCGTGCCCAAGGTACTCGGGATAGAGCAGAGAGACGGAAGATGGACCATCATAAGGGAATATGTGGAAGGCAAGACCCTTCTGGAGCTTATGAAGGAATCTCCCGAAAAGAAGTATGAGTACCTTGAGACCATGCTGGACCTTCAGCTCAAGATCCACAACTACAGGGCCCACAGGCTCCGTCAGCTTAAGCTCAAGATGCAGCAGCAGATAAATGATCTGAATGGCATTGATGACGCTACAAGATACGAGCTTCTAATGAGGCTTCAGGGTGTTCCCCTTCATACAAAGCTCTGCCACGGAGATTTCAGGCCCTCCAACATAATAGTTGACAAGGATGGAAACTACCATATTATCGACTGGGTACATGCTACCAAGGGAAATGCTTCTGCGGACATCGCACGTACCTATCTGATACTGGCTCTCTCTGACATGGAGGCGGCAGACTGGTATCTGGACAGGTTCTGCGAAAAGACAGAGACCAAGAAGAAGTATGTCCAGGACTGGCTTCCCATGGTGGCTGCAGCGCAGCTTACCAAGAAGAGACCTGAAGAGCAGGCCCTTCTGGAGAGCTGGATCAATATCTGTGATCACATGTAATCAGGTTTACAGGGAAAAATAATATAAAACGAAAAGGGAGAGGATCCCGGAGCACTTTGCATCCGGGCCTCTCCCTTTTCATAAGCAGTCCTGTCAGTTTATTGGTACCGTATATTTTCAGTCATACATGCGTATGCATTCTTCCACAAGGTCAAAGAATCTGGCGGTGTCTATGCCCATGCCTACCTTTGCATTTGCCTTGACCCTGTGCTTTATGACACCCAGGTCATCGCATACTGTCCTTCCGTAGCAGGGGCCTTCATTGGTATCGACTACCACGTACATATCCCTTACATCCATGCATCCCGGGTCGATCAGATATCCTATGCAGGTCGCATCGTGTATGGGCCCGGCTTCAAGGCCGTTGACCTCAAACTGGGTCTTAAGGGTGAAATTCATGATGTCGGCAAAAAGCTGTCCGGCCTTGTTGCCTACGGATCTCATGCGCTCTATGATGTCAGGGGTGCAGATGGTCTGATTCGTAAGATCCAGGCCCATCATGACTATGGGTGCGCCGGAGGTAAATACCACCCTTGCAGCTTCCGGATCAGCATAGATATTGAACTCGGCTGAAGGAGTGCTGTTTCCGTAGCCGTAAGCTCCTCCCATGAGTACGATCTCCCTGATCTTGGGAACTATGGCAGGCTCCATGCGCATGGCTACTGCAATATTTGTAAGGGGGCCTACTGGCACAAGAGTGATGTCTCCGTCGCTTTCAAGGAGGGTATCAATTATGAATCTTACCGCATGCTCGGGCTGGGCCTTGAGATGCAGGGGGCCGAACACAGGGCCGTCCAGGCCGCTTTCTCCGTGGACATCGGCGGCTATGTACTGTTCCCTCATAAGGGGTTTCTTCATTCCCGAATAGACAGGCGTCTCTATGCCGAGGGCCTGACATACATTCAGGGCATTGATTATGTTTTTCTCGAGTATCTGGTTCCCGGCAACTACGGTTATGCCGAGAAGATCGATGGCAGGATGTTTTGCAGCCATCATCATGGCTATCGCATCATCATGTCCGGGATCGCAGTCAAGGATGATCTTCCTTTTTTCCATGTCATTACCTCCGTAAATATGATTTTGCCGCATATCAAAAGCCAGGCTGAGGCCTTTGATCCTATGCTTGAATTATAATTGATGGAAAGCTATATTTATATGAGAAATATCATATATTTGTATTGTTATATTCAAGATATCAGATCATTTTCCGGAGAGTTTATGAGGAAGATAGGAAATGAGGCTCTTAAGAAAGAGCTTATGGAAAAAACGGGCTACCTCGGGCAGTTTTCCTTTGATGTGAGCGAAGGCACGGAGCTCTGGCTCGTTGGTGCAGGTGAATATATCATCAGAGGGGGAGTGCGCCCGGAGTATCTGTTTTACCTCTGCAGGGGCAGGGCAAAACTCTATACCGTCATGGAAAATGGAAGGGTGAGCCTGATAGATTTCTTTACCGCACCCTGCTTCATAGGTGAGATCGAGCTCCTTCGCGATGACAATGAAGTCATGGACGTGATGGCCATGGAGGACTGCTACTGCCTGACACTGCCCCTCCGCAGCTATCGCAGACGTCTCCTTGGGGACGCCTGTTTCCTCAGGAACCTGTGTCTGCTGCTGGGGATCAAGAATTACAGGACCATGGTGACCTTTACCCGCAACCAGACATTTAAGCTGAGCGAGCGGCTGGCTTCATTTATCCTGCTTACCGAAAATCAGGGGATGTACAGGGAGAAGCATACCGAGGCTTCGGAATATCTCGGGGTGACCTACAGACATTATCTTTACGTGCTGTCTGATTTTGTCAGCAGGGGATATCTCAGGAAAGAAGAAAAGGGATACAGAATCCTTGATCGGAAGATGCTCAGGGACATAT
>DVNQ01000043.1 GCA_018714245.1 Candidatus Avilachnospira avicola | reverse complement strand
TGGGCGATGATCTGGACAGTGCTTGGCATGGACGGATATCTGAACAGTATCCTCCCTACCTTTACCATGGTGGGAGAATGGTTCCTGGGAGCGATCATAATTGTATATGCCCTGTTCCCTCTGCTGAGGATCGGGATGAGGAAAAATGCAGAACTTATGCTTATGCTGCTTTGTGCCTTTACGCTTTGGATATTTGCGGTAGGCCCCATCGTGCCGGTAGAGATAAAGGCCAATCCTATCGTGGATGTGTTCTTTTTTGCCCTTGGTGCATTTATCAGCGAACACCTGAGAGAAAGGATCAGAGGGGATCTGAGGATCCCGACGGCTCTGATAAGCGGAGTGCTGCTTTTCATCTGGGCCTTTGTAAGTCTTCCCTTCCTTAAGCAGGAGGTGCTGACCTCATATGTTCCCTGGATATCAGGCCTTATGGTCAATCTGTATGATGGGCTGGGGGCCGTTATGATCTTTGTATTACTGATGGCCGTATCCGACATTTTCGGGAAAAACAGGGCCGTAAGGACACTTGTCGGAAAATGTGCCGGGTATACATACGGCGCCTTTCTGATACATCATCTTGTGGAGGCCCAGATATGCGCTCATTTTGATACCGCAGCCTTTGGAAGGAGAGACATACTTGCCCTGCTGCTGCTCTGCCTTATGTCGGTTGCAGTATTGACCGGGCTTCTTTATAAACTGATGGAAAGCATAAGGAGGATGATCACATGAGCTTTGAAATGCCCTTATACAGATCCCCCGATTTTTGCAGCGGGATATTAAAGGATGCACCGGATGTGAAGCTGGTTCCTGCAAAGATGGACGGAGTGGCTCCGGAAGGCTACCACAGCACATCCATGTATCCGGAGTATTTCAGGATAGACGGCAGCTGGAGGCTTCCGGAGCACAGCAGGATGGACTCCAGTGTGGTGCTTTCCGATGACGGAAGTCTCAGGGTGGTAGAAAACCGCAATCTCCGCAGGGGAGATCTGGTGGTCATTGGACGGACTGAAGACGGAAGTGAAGGTATCTTCGTACATACGGATGGATTTTCTGATAATGCTGATCCCTCGGGAGACAAATTTGTATTCAGACAGGGACGGAGCAGGGAGACCTCCTATGCAAGGGATTATGACAGACTCTGTGAGCTGCTTGAGTATGAAAGGGATCATGGCAGCATACTCTGGGTCATGGGCCCTGCATTTGCCTTTGATGAATCCGCAAGACATAACATGCAGAGGCTTGTGGAGGAGGGCTATGTCCATGGGCTGATGGCGGGAAATGCGCTGGCGACCCATGATCTTGAGGGAGCGCTTCTGCATACTGCCCTTGGACAGGACATATATACGGGAGAGGCCAGGAAGAACGGACATTATAATCATCTGGATGTCATAAATAAGGTCAGGGCCTGCGGATCCATGAGCGCCTTTATCGACAGCTATGGCATAGATAACGGGATCATGTACAGCATCATAAAGAAACAGATCCCTTACGTGCTGACAGGCTCCATAAGGGATGATGGCCCTCTTCCGGAGGTCATCGGAGATGTGTATGAAGGACAGAGTGCAATGAGAAGGCTTACTGAGAAGGCAACCACGGTCATATGCCTTGCAACCATGCTTCATACCATAGCCACCGGAAATATGACTCCCTCCTATCATGTGAAAAAGGATGGGACCATACGCCCGGTATTCCTGTATACGGTGGATGCGGATGAGTTCGTTGTAAATAAGCTCCTTGACAGGGGCAGCCTGAGCGCCACCACCATGGTGACGAATGTGCAGGACTTTATCTCCCATGTGGCCTCAGGGCTTTCAATAAGATAAACTCAGGAAAGGACAGCTATATGGAAAATACGAGATCGGGACAGAGCCCGATACAGATATTCATGAGGGTCTTTCAGGGGGCGCTGATAGGGCTTGGAGCAGTGCTTCCGGGCATATCGGGAGGAGTACTCTGCGTGGTTTTCGGCATATATAAACCGGTCATGGAGCTCCTTTCAAATCCGATAAAGCATTTCAGGACCCATGTTCCCAGGCTGATACCGGTGATCATAGGCATGGGCATCGGTTTTCTCGGGGTTGCCAACCTTCTTTCATTTTTCCTGGACAGATATCCTGACCAGTCGGTCTGTCTGTTCATAGGACTTATAACCGGCATGCTCCCCTCACTTTGGAGGGAAGCCGGAGAGCAGGGAAGGACAAGAGGATCATATGTGGCAATGGCAGCGGCCTTTATCATTGTAACGGTCCTGCTCGCTTCACTTAATATATTTTCCGTAAGGATAGAGCCGGGCTTTGGATGGTATCTCTTCTGCGGCTTCTGCCTTGCCTTAAGCGTCATCGCTCCCGGGATGAGCTTTTCAACACTGCTCATGCCCCTGGGGCTTTATACTCCCTTTGTTGACGGCATAGGACATCTTGACATGGGAGTATGCATACCGGGAGGCATTGGAGCCCTGGTTACGGTCATATGTCTTGCAAAGGCTGTCAACAGCCTCTTCGAAAACTGCTATTCCCTGGCCTTCCATGCCATAGTAGGGATAGTGGTGGCGGCTACGGTCATGATCATACCTATAGGAGGCATGACTGCATCTGCGGCATCCTTTATCATCGATATCCTCCTTTTCATTATCGGGGTCATGGCTGCCCTGCTCCTTGACAGGTTCAATCAGCGGGTGATGTCATGAAGCAATACCTGATAGGAGAGGCCTCGGAGCTTACGGGGCTCTCCCGGGATACTCTCCGCTTTTATGAGAAAAAGGGGCTGATACGGTCCGAACGGAAGGAAAACGGTTACCGGGTATATTCCGAAGAGGAACTTTCTGCACTTGTAAGCATACTTTATCGGAGAAGGATGAATTACAGTCTGAAGGGAATAGGTTCAAATCTGATGGAGGAAGAGCAGCAGCTTTCCGGCATGAAGGAGCTTACGGAAAAGGCCCTTCTGGAGGAAAAAGCAGAGCTCAGAAAGCATGCGCTCTCCATAAAGAGGCTGCATCTTACCATGAGGGATATCTCGTCAATTGAGAAAGACCTGGGCAGATACCGGATCCTGGAGTTCCCGGAGATATTCCTGCTCGGGACCTACGGAAGCTATATGGATACCACCTTCAGCTGGTTTCGGCTGAGTTCGGAAAGAGACGGGCTGGATATGAGTTATCTTCTCAGCAGGTATAAGTCCTGCGGGCGGGAGCTTCAGTACAGCGACACCTCACTGATATTTTATAAGGATACTGACGAAGAGCTTGAAGCTTATCTTAAGGGATGCGGAAAGAAGCTGTACGGGATGTCGGGGAGGAAATGTCTTTTCACCGTAGCGGATATCTCCTGCAGAGAGGCTGAGCTTGATACGGTACAAAAGATTTTAGCCGAAGGCAAAAGCAGAGGGCTTTCCCTTTCCCGCGAGGTATATACGGTAAATCTTATAGACAGCATGAAGGAAGGACAGAGGATCAGCTACAGGGAGATATACATACCCATTATATAAGGCCTTTACGGGGCCTTTTTTATTTGCTGTCCTTTTGGGAAAGCTTATCGAGACCATAGACGATCTTCCCGGAGAAGGAGAGGATGTGCTTGTGTACTATTTCGGAGACCGTCCCAAGGAAGGTGCCATGGAGACTGGGGCCTGTACCGTAATGCTTGACGGAGAGAGGCTGAGCTTCAAGTTTGAAAAGTCAGGCAAGCTCAAGGGATCAGGTATAAATAGCATAGACGGAGATTCCATCTATATAAACGGAAGACGTATTGAAGCTGACAGTGACATGCGCTATGAGCAGTTTGAATATGACGGAGAGTCCTATCTTATAAGTGCTGCAGGAAAGATCATGAAGGGACGTACCAATGTAAAGGATGCGGACGGATATTACTACTGCACGGACAAGAAGGGCGTAGTCATATATTACGGCGAGGAACGCTATAAGAAACAGTAAGAGATAAACCGGATGCACTTTAAGACATTTTCCTACAACTTCGATAGACTGCCGCAGGCCGTGAACATATCCCACGAAGCTTAATTATCCTTACGTCCTGCATAAGGGCAGAAAAAGGCCGCAGCATCGGGACGTGCACTCCTTTCGTCCCGGGCTGCGGCTTTTGTCATATCCTTTTATAGATTATCGGCTGGTCAAAGCCAAAGGTACGCTTTCCGTTTACCTCCATGGATTCATTTACCTCCAGACAGTCTTCGGAAAACCTTTCATGAAGCGTAAACTTAAGGACCGGAGAGAACATGCTTACGCTGCCTCCTTCCCAGACACCATCCTTTTTTGTGTAGATGGCCGGCGTGAATTTTGACGAGGGCGTAAGGGCTTCATAATCGAGCCTTCCAAGGCTCTCAATGTTAAAGCTGTCGTTTGTGTAGCCCTCAGGCATATTGTATGAAGTAAGCTTTATGGCTCCCTCCGCCTCCTCCGTAAACAGGAAAAGATGGGGTGAGGCATGGGTGCTTCCATGCTGGGTATAATAGCTTTCCTCCAGAAGGAAATATCCTTCGAAGCCTTCAGGAAGGTGGTCTATCCTGTCATTGCATATGGTATTTACATGCTTTGCATAGGGAAAATCCACCCCATCGGCCTTAAGCCTTTCATATTGTTCGCTATTGTCAAAATGTCCTTCGAGCAATTCCATGAATCCTTTGATCTCAGACATATGTACTGCCTCCTTTCAGAATTTTATTCATTATATTCCTGATCGGAATTATGTCAATAACGAAAATGAAAATTCTCTCCCTGTTGTGGTATAATATTCGCTCGATGCGCGGATAAGGCTGCTGTGCAGCCTTCGGCAGCATAGCTGCCGATTATACTATTCGCAATCAGAGATTGCTCATACCACAGCCGTTCGAAGTAAATACTCGCTTCGCTCGTGCTTCCTTCGCTTGCGGCTGTGGTATAATGGGGGCATCGATCAAAAACATAAGGAGCAAAGATCATGAAGATAGTAGTTTTGGAACCTCTGAGCGTAAGCGAGGAATATCTGAGACAGCGGTTTGAGCCTGTCCTTGCAGCCGGCAATGAGCTTGTATGCTATGATGCAAAGACTTCCGATAAGGATGAGCAGATAAGACGGGCAGAGGATGCGGACATACTTGTCATAGCCAATACTCCTCTTTCCGGAGATGTCATAAGGGCCTGTCATAAGCTCAGGTATCTTGCCGTTGCATTTACGGGAGTAGATCATGTGGACCTTGCGGCATGCAGGGAAAAGGGAGTGGCCGTGAGCAACGCGGCAGGCTATTCCACGAACGGAGTTACGGAACTGGTATTCGGTCTTATAGTAGCTCTTTACCGCTATATGTTAAGCTGCGATGAAAGAAGCAGAAGCGGCGGGACCAAGGACGGCCTTCAGGGCAGGGAGCTTTACGGAAAGACCTTCGGAGTGGTAGGCACCGGTGCTATAGGAAGAAGGGTAGCTATGATAGCCAAGGCCTTCGGCTGTGATGTCCTGGCATACAACAGAAGCAGAAAGCCCGAGCTTGAAGAGCTTGGCGTAAGGTATGTGGAACTTTCTGAGCTTATGGAAAAGAGTGACATTGTATCCGTACATGTACCTTCAAACGCAGAAACCAAGAGGCTCATAAATGCCGACATGATAGGGCTCATGAAAAAGTCAGCCATACTTATCAATACGGCAAGGGGCCCGGTAGTGGACAATGATGCCCTTGCGGAGGCACTTATTGAAGGAAGGATAGCAGGAGCCGGCATAGACGTATTTGACATGGAGCCTCCGATCCCTTCGGATTACAGGCTGCTTAAGGCTCCCAATACGGTGCTCACTCCACATGTGGCCTTTGCGACCGATGAGGCGATGGAGATAAGGGCACAGATCACCGCAGACAATGTAAGACACTGGCTGGATGGAGACCAGATCAATAAGGTACTCTGATCAGGACAGATAAAAACAAAGCCTTTTCCGGATGAGGCCGGAAAAGGCTTTTATTGATTTAGAGCCTTTGATTTTTAGCTTTCGTAAGGCCAGGGGATGTCATCAGTTATGGGACATTCGTATTTCTTTCCGGCCATGGATTCATCAAACTCCTTCTTTGCAGCCTCAACAAGCTCAGGATGCTTTACCATCTCATAGGCTCCGGCTGCCATGATCTTTCCGGCATAGAGCATGCCCTTTATGCCGATGGAGCTTCCGGAAGCTGCGGTTATCATCCAGGTATGGCCTCCGGAAAGTTTGGGAGCGGTTATGCCGGGGCACATGATACCGGGACAGATATGGGATACATCGCCGTAGTCAGTTGATCCTCCGTTGTTGAAGTCTGCGACGGGCTTTACCTTATAGTCCAGGGGCTCTGTGACACCTTCCACATAAAGGGGAGAGGTACGGTTTATCTCATCTGCAAACTTAAGCTCGTCCTCCGTATATTCGATCTCGGGGATCTCTTCTCTCATCCTCTGCATCACATCGCTGAGGACATGATTCTGCATGGTGGGATAGATGCCGCCCAGATTCTCCACGGTAAGCTCTGTTTCAGTCATATGTGCGGCTCCCTCAGCACACTTTATGACTCTCTTGTATGCATCAACTACTCCGTCCCAGGTAAGGGCACGTACGAAATATTTGACTGCAGCGGTATCGGGAACGATGTTGGGAGCCTTTCCGCCGTCAAGATACATATAGTGCATGCGTACGTCATCGGTCACATGCTCACGAAGGAACTCTACGCCCATGTTCATGAGCTGAGCAGCATCGAGGGCGCTGCGTCCGTTCCAGGGATTTGCTGCCGCATGGGAAGTCTTTCCCTTGAAATGGAAGATGGCTCCCTGAACTCCGTTATGGACTCCGATGGTGGCGGTGTTTGAGGTGCCGGGATGCCAGGTGATGGTAAGGTCACACTCAAAAAATGCGCCGTTCTTTGCCATAAAGCCTTTTCCTGTGAGCTGCTCCTCGGCAGGACATCCATAATAGATCACGGTGCCTTCCTTGCCGCTTGCTTCAAGCTCTGCCTTGAGTCCGAGACATGCGGCTACGCAGCCTACTCCAAGCAGATTGTGTCCGCATCCATGGCCTATGCCGCCTTCAACCACCGGCTCCTTGTGGGAGCAGGCCTTCTGGCTGAGTCCGGGGAGACAGTCATATTCTCCGCAGAAACCAATGACGGGATGTCCCTTGCCCCATACGGCCCTTACTGCCGTGGGCATGCCATAGGCTCCGAGCTCCACCTCAAAGCCCTGGGACTTAAGGTATTCAGCCGTCCATGAGCTTGCCTTCTCCTCATGCCATCCCATCTCGGGATTTTCCCAGATCTTAAGGGCCAGATCCCTGAGTTCGTCGGCATGCTTGTCGATCTCCCTGCAGCATATCTTATCCTGCATAATCCTGTACCTCCTCTGTATATGCGTATCCGGAACTTCCGGACGAAATTTAGGGATATTTTATACCCGCCGCTTCGCCATGTAAACATCAGACATCAGATATAAGGATTTTACTGAAAAGTATATGATGGTATAATCATTGACATATGAATAAAGATTATTACGGAGAGCAATATGGGGAATAATAAGGACACAGATAAGAAAAAGATAATCACCTTCGGAGAGATCATGCTGAGGCTTGCGCCGATTGGCTATTACAGGTTTTTCCAAAATGATCAGATGCAGGCCACCTTTGGAGGAGGAGAGGCAAATGTGGCAGTTTCCCTGGCAAATTTCGGCGAGGATGCAGCCTTTGTCACAAAACTTCCGGAAGGACCCATCGGAGACGGAGCAATAGCTGCCCTCAGATATCATGGAGTCGATACCTCTCTGATAATAAGAGGAGGGAATCGGATCGGAATATATTTTCTTGAAAAGGGTGCCTCTCAGCGAAGTTCCTTATGTATATATGACAGGGCCCATTCCGCGATCTCAGAGGTGGAGCTTTCGGATTATGACTGGGATGAGATATTCAGTTCCGCAGGATGGTTTCATTTTACGGGCATAACTCCGGCGCTTTCCGAAAGACTTCCGGATATCCTGCTGAAGGCACTTGACTCGGCCAGAGCCCATGGGGTAACGGTTTCCTGCGACTTGAATTACAGGAGCAGCCTCTGGAGCAGGGAGAGGGCAGGCGAAGTTATGGAAAAGCTGTGCAGATATGTGGATGTGCTGATAGCCAATGAAGAGGATGCGAAGGATGTGTTCGGGATAGAGGCTGAGCATACCGACGTCTCATCAGGAAGGCTTGACAGGAATGCTTATAAGGCGGTGGCCACAGAGCTTATGGACCGGTTCGGAATGAGGATGGTCGCCATCACTCTGAGGAGCTCACGCTCCGCAAGCGACAATGACTGGGCCGGCATGCTTTATGATGGTGATGGGTATTATTTCTCCAGGGAGTATCATCTTCACATCGTTGATCGGGTGGGAGGAGGAGATTCTTTTGGGGCTGGGCTTATCTACGCCCTGAGACAGGGCATGGATCCTCAGGATACGGTGGAATTTGCCGCGGCAGCTTCCGCACTCAAGCACAGCATAGAAGGGGATTTTAACCGGGTAAGCGTCCCGGAGGTGGAAAAACTTATGCGGGGCGATGGGAGCGGAAGAGTGAGGAGATAAGCATTTTTGCCTGCCGGCTTATTTGCCGGAATTTGAGCGATCATCTTATTTGACAGATATATGAAAAAAATATATATTAAAACCAGTTATTCCCGAGGCAGAGTTAGAGGCCCGGAGAGATGCTTTGATGATCAGAGAACAGATGAGGAGACAGGATATGAAGGTCGTAATAGCCATTGATTCATTTAAGGGAAGCATGAGTTCCATGGAAGCCGGAAATGCGGCAAAGGAAGGCGTTCTTAGAGCCATGCCGCAGGCGGAAGTGGTGGTAAAGCCTCTGGCGGACGGAGGTGAGGGCACGACGGATGCGCTGATAGAGGGCATGGGCGGAGAGCGGGTTGACATAAGAGTCAAAGGACCCTACGGTGAGCCGGTGGATGCCCACTATGGATATATCAGGGAAAAGGGACTTGCGGTCATGGAGATGGCACAGGCGTCAGGCATAACCATATCCGAAAGGAAGGATCCGATGGCTGCCACTACCTACGGAGTAGGAGAGATGATACTTCATGCCCTTGATCTCGGATGCCGCAGCTTTATAATAGGCATCGGAGGAAGCGCCACCAATGACGGAGGGGTAGGCATGCTGAAGGCTCTGGGATGCGGATTCCTGGACAAGGAAGGCAATGACTGCGGAGAGGGAGGAGCAGCCCTTTCCCGGATAAGCAGCATTGATATCGATGGCCTGGATAAGCGCATTGCAGAGGCTGACATAAGGGTTGCCTGTGATGTGGAAAATCCTCTCTGCGGGACCAATGGAGCCACATATATATACGGACCTCAGAAGGGCGTGACCGAGGATATGAAGAAGCCCCTGGATGAGGCCATGTCAAATTATGCGGATGTATGTGCGGAAAAGCTTGGCAAAGACATGAGAGATGTGAGCGGAGCAGGTGCAGCAGGAGGACTGGGCTTTGCATTCATAAGCTTCCTCGGATCAAAGCTGGTTCCAGGCATTGAACTCATCATGGAGGCTACTGGACTTGAGACGGAGATGAAGGATGGCGAAATAGCCATAACCGGCGAAGGAAGGCTGGACCTTCAGACCGCAATGGGCAAGGCTCCTGTCGGAGTTGCAAAGCTTGCCAAGAAATACGGACTTATGACCATGGCATTTGCCGGCAGCGTTACAAAGGAAGCCGTAAAATGCAATGAGGCAGGGATAGATGCTTTCTTCCCTATAGTAAGGGGCATATCCACCCTTTCTGAGGCCATGGACAATGCAAACGCCAGAGCCAACATGGCAGATACCGTGGAGCAGGCTGCAAGGCTCATAGCGGCAGCAATAGACTGATGGGATCCGATGACAGAGAGCCCGTAAGGATAAACAGGCTGTTTTCCATGCTGGGGATATGCTCAAGGAGAGAGGCAGACAGGCTGATATCCTCGGGCAGAGTGGATATAAACGGGAGGAAGGCTCTTCCCGGTGACATGGTGTATTCAAATGACAGGCTTTCCCTTGACGGAAGGCCTGTTGACATATCCAGAGGGGAAGCTCAGGTAATACTGGCTTTCAATAAGCCGAGGGGGATAGTCTGTACCAGCTCGAAAAAGGACAGAGCCCCCAATATCATAGACTATATCGGATATCCGACCCATATCTATCCCATAGGACGGCTTGACAAGGATTCGGAGGGCCTCATACTGCTGACGAACATGGGGGAGCTTGTAAACAGGATCAACAGGGCGGAGAATCATCATGAAAAGGAATATGAGGTAGAGCTTGAGGCTCCGGTCCCTGAGGGGTTTGCCGAACGCCTTATGAAGGGCGTCATCATAGAGGTGCCTGACCGGGGAAGGGTCAGGGCAGGATGCAGGAGTGCCAGAAAGACCGGAGAAAAAAGCCTCAATATAGTCCTTACTGAAGGAATGAACCGCCAGATAAGACGTATGTGCGGATCCCTCGGAGGCAGGGTCAGACGTCTTAAAAGGGTAAGGATCATGAACATAAGGCTTGGGGATCTTGGAGTCGGAGAGCTGAGAGAGCTTGATGAAAGGGAGAAGGCGGAGATACTTAAACTTACGGGAGCAGATGCAAAAAGCTGTTGAGTCTCAGGAAATGAGATGCTATAATTCCATTCATGTGCAAAGAGGCACATGGAAACATTGCCGTCGGAAGCTGACGGCATTTATTTTTGAAAAGGAGAGACGCAGGAGCGTCGTTTGATCTATGGAATTATATCTGCCGGAAAACTATGATCCCAGGATGAGCATCAGGGATACTCAGGAAGCCATAAAATATATCAGGGACACCTTCCAGAAGGAGATCGGAAGGGAGATGAATCTGGAGAGGATATCTGCTCCTCTTTTTGTTGAAAAGGAATCGGGCCTCAATGATGATTTGAACGGTGTGGAAAGAAAGGTACATTTTGACCTGAAGGCCATGCCTCATGAGGAGATAGAGGTAGTCCAGTCCCTTGCAAAATGGAAGAGGATGGCTCTTAAAAAATATGGATTTATGCCCGGAGAAGGCCTTTATACCAACATGAACGCCATTAGAAGGGATGAGGATCTTGACAACCTTCACAGCGTATACGTGGATCAGTGGGACTGGGAAAAGGTCATAACCAGGGAGGAGCGTACCGAGGAAAAGCTTCGTGAGACCGTGGAGACCATATTCAAGGTCGTAAAGCATATGGAGCATGAGGTCTGGTACAAATATCCGGAGGCGGTATACCATCTGCCGGATGAGATACACTTCGTTGATTCGGAAGAGCTCAGACAGATGTATCCGGATCTTGCTCCGAATGAGAGGGAGAACGAGATCTGCAGAAAGTACGGTGCCGTATTCCTTATGAGGATAGGAGACAAGCTGGGAGACGGAAAGCCCCATGACGGGAGGGCTCCCGACTATGATGACTGGCAGCTTAACGGAGACATGCTCTTCTGGTTTGAGCCTCTCGGACGTGCATTTGAACTTTCGTCCATGGGTATCAGGGTATCGGAGGAGAGTATGCATGAGCAGCTGATAAAGGCCGGATGTGTTGAGAGGGAGGAACTTCCTTATCATAAGGCCATACTCAATAAGGAGCTTCCCTACAGCATAGGAGGAGGCATAGGACAGTCAAGACTGTGCATGCTGCTTCTCGGAAGAGTGCATGTGGGAGAGGTCCAGGCTTCGGTATGGCCCAGGGAGATGAGGAAGGTCTGCAGGGAACACAACATTTACCTGCTCTGATCCTGAGGCTTCATAAGAGACCTGACGATATAGGAATAGATGCCCTGGCTCTGGTGCCTCCAGTTTGCGCACATGGCCTTGGCCTCTTCCTCATCAGGTACGGATATATTAAGTGAGAAAAGGATGCTTTTTCCTTCTCTTACTTCGCAGCGCACGATATAGTCACTGCCTTCCTTATAATAGTCCGCCGCTGTTCCGACTTCGGAACGGAGGCGGAATTTATTATCCTTGATATATTCATCCATATCGGAAATGGCTGCTCCGGAAATGTCCTTTCCAAAAAATCCAAGGGTCTCCCTGCCGTCTCCGGTTATCTCATAGCGGGTTGAGGTGCCAACCTGTCTGCTTTTTATCAGATTGGACTCACAGAGTTCGGAAAGCACCTGCTGAAGGGTAAAATAGGTGGTATATTCCTTGTCCAGGAAAAACTGGGTGAGCTGAGAATTGGTCAGGGGAAAGTTGACCTTGTTGAGCATATAGAGAGCCATGAGCTTATATAATGTTTCGGGTTCCTGGATCATAAAACTCCTCCTTGGAAGGCTGCCGTGCATAAGGAAACCGCAGCCTGCATATTTATGTCCATTTTATCATAAAGCTTTTCATTTTACATCCCAAACGGGGACTTCTCTATTGTAAATAGACTTAAAAATAGATATAATGAGCCACGAAAGCAATAAGCATTTTTGTGATGCGGAGGTATGAGATGGCTGCTTCAAAGGAACGCTACATGGCCTATGTAGGCTCATATTCATATACAGGCAAGGCAAAGGGTATAACCTGCTACGACGTGGATGTAAAGGAAGGAAAATTCACCTACCGTACGGAGGTGGAGGTGGACAATTCCTCCTATCTGATATGCTCTCATAAAAATCCCGCCACCCTCTATTCCATAGCTGATGAGGGAGTGGTGGCCTTCAGGGTGCTTCCGAACGGTACCCTTTCCAGGCTCAACAGCCACAAGATAAACGGCATGAGGGGATGTCATCTCAGTATCAGCAAGGACGACAGGCATATCTGTGTTTCCGGATATCATGACGGCAAGGGCACGATCATGGATGTCAATCCTGACGGTACGGTAGGAGACATAAAATATCAGTTTTACAACAGGGGCTACGGCTCTGTGGCAGACAGGACATACAGGCCCCATGTCACATGCACAAGATTCACACCTCAGGGAGACTATGTATTTTCTGCTGACTCCGGCATCGACCAGATAAGGATATTCAGATATGATCCCCATGAGGAAAAGCTGGGACAGGTGGATGCACTGAGGCTTGAGAGGGGATCTTCCCCCAGGTTCTTCCGTTTCAGCGCCGACGGCAGGTTCATGTACGTGATTTATGAGGTAAAGAATGCCATAGAGGTATATTCCTTCAAGGACGGCCCGGTGGCTCCCACCCTCGAAAAGATACAGACCATAAGCACCACTCACCATACGGATGACAGCGAGCTTACGGCTGCCTGCGCCATGAGACTGACTCCGGACCAGACCCATGTACTGGTATCAAATGCCGGGGAAAATACGGTGACCATGTTTGAACGTGATATGGATACTGGACTGCTTACCTTCAGGAGCTCTCTGCCCATAAGCGGCGATTATCCCAAGGACATAAGTTTCTTCCCGGACGGAAAGCATCTTGCGGTGGCAAACCATCAGAGCAATGAAATATCCTTCTTTACCATAGATTATGAAAAGGGGCTTCTTATCATGAATCAGCGCAGCATAGAGGTGAACCAGCCCAACTGCATAAGATTTGTGAAGATCGGATAAAAAATACTTGTCTCTTCCTTCGGGAAGAGATATATTTATAATATATAGTTGCGCGCGCAATAGATTAACACGCAACAGATGCACACGCAACGATATGTTTCTGGGAAAGGAAAAGACAGAGGACGATGAAAGAGCATCTGATGAGGAACATAAACATAATCTCACGCTGTGCATCCCTTTATCGGGATGAGCATTTAAAGCATACGGGCATAAGCGGATGGCAGGCACCCTATATCCCTAAGATCCTGAGTGATCCCGGGATAACCCAGGACCAGCTTGCAGCAGTACTTCATGTCAATAAGAGCAATGTCACAAGACAGCTTTCCATGCTTGAAGAAAACGGTTTTGTAGAGCGGAAACGCAGCGAAACTGACAAACGGGCCGTGGAAGTCTATCCTACGAAAAAAGCTGAAGAGGTGGAACCGGAGATCAGAAGAGTATACGGGGAATGGAGAAATCAGCTCTTTTCCGGCATGGATGAGGATGAACGGGATATGCTGGAGGAGATACTTGAAAAGCTGGCCAAAAGAGCGGAGGACATAAGATGAGGACGGTATTTCAATATATCAGGCCCAAGGCGGGTATGATGGCCTTTGAGATGCTGATAAAACTGACGGGTACGGTCATAGAGCTTCTGCTGCCCTGGATGCTTTCGGTCATACTTGATGATTATGTGCCTCTGGGAGATCTCCATGGTATTTTTCTATGGGGAGGGCTCATGATACTGACTGCAGGAGTGGCATTTTTATGCAATGCCTTTGCAAACTATATATCCTGCGCCACCTCCAGGGACATAACAAGGAAGCTCAGAGGGGACCTGTTTTCGAAGGTAGCGTCCCTTTCCTGTGCCCAGGAGGATGAGATAACGGTGCCTTCCCTCATATCCAGGCTGACCAGCGACACCTACAATGTGCATCAGATGATAGACCGCATGCAGAGGCTTGGAATAAGGGCGCCCATACTCCTTCTCGGAGGAATAGCCATGACCTTTATGATGGAGCCGGTGCTTACTCTCGTGCTGGCTGCCATCCTTCCCCTGCTGGGCCTTCTGGTATTTTTTGTATCAAGGAATGGAATAAGGCTATACACCAGGACCCAGGAGGCACTGGATCTCATGGTAAGAAGGACGAAGGAAAGCATTGCCGGGATCAGGGTCATCCAGGCCTTATCCAAGACGGAATATGAGGAAAATATGTTCGATGCATCGAATTCCGAGGTGGTAAACCGGGATCAGAAGGCCGCCATGCTCATGAACGTCACGAACCCTATGATGAATCTGATACTTAATGCAGGTCTGACCCTGGTTATAGTGGTTGGAGCGTACAGAGTCAATGCGGGACTGACCAGGCCTGGTACGGTCATAGCCTTTCTGAGCTATTTTACGATCATACTGAACGCCCTTATGATGGTATCCAGGCTGTTTGTCGTATATTCCAAAGGAGCAGCAGGAGCCAGGCGTATAGCGGAGGTACTGGATGCACCGGAGGAGCTTCTGCCCATGCAGCTTCTAGAGACTGGAAATGAGGAGGATGATGCAGAGATATCCTTTGAAAATGTGAGTTTTTCTTATGGTAAGATTGAAGATAATATTAAAAACATAAACTTTTCGATCAGAAAAGGAGAAACTCTCGGAATAATTGGGCCTACGGGCAGCGGGAAATCCACCATCATGAATCTGCTGCTCAGGTTTTACGACCCGGACAGCGGAGTGATAAGAATAAGGGGAAGAGACATACGCAGCATGCAGAAGTCAGAGCTTCACGGGATCTTCGGCGTAGTATTCCAGAATGACTTCATATATTCTGATGACATAGAGGGAAACATACGCTTCGGAAGAGAAGGCATAAGCGATGAGGATATCCGGCAGGCGATAGAAAGTGCCCAGGCAAGTTTCATATATGAAAAGAAGGATGGACTTTCGGAGCAGCTAGCTTCAAGGGGCAGCAACCTTTCCGGAGGACAGCGGCAGAGGGTACTGCTTTCAAGAGCCTTTGCGGGAGATCCGGAGATACTTCTTCTGGATGACAGCTCAAGTGCTTTGGATTATAAGACGGATTCGATGCTGAGAAAGGCGCTTTCAAAAAAATACGGATCCGTGACCAAGATCATCATAGCCCAGAGGATAAGCTCCATAAAAAATGCAGACAGGATACTGGTGCTTTCTGAAGGGTGTGAGGTGGGATCCGGCACCCATGAGGAGCTTATGAGGAGCTGTGAAAGTTACAGGGAGATCGCAAGGATACAGATGGGGGAGGTGGACTGAATGCCGGCGAAACTCAATATAGGAGGGAAAGGCCCCTCCGGAAACGGCGCCTTTGAGCGTCCCAGAGCATCTTCCGTATCCATCATCAGGAGGCTGTGGAGGTATCTGTACAGGTATAAAGTGCTTTTGATCGCAGCCATCATGCTGAGCCTTGTCAGCAATATCCTTGCCCTCTACGGGCCCAAGCTTTCCGGCTATGCCGTGGATGCCCTTTCCGGAGGCCCCGGAAAGGTGGATTTTGACAGGGTATTTTATTACGCGAGACTAATGATAGTATTTTATCTGATATCCTCCGGCTTAAGTTATCTGCTGGCGGCCATCATGGTCCATCTTGCCAGAAATGTGGTATACAGCCTGAGAAAGGACATATATGAGCACCTGATGCGCCTTCCGGTCAGATTCTTCGATACCCATCAGGCAGGCGACATCATAAGCGTCCTGTCATATGATGTAGATACGGTAAGCGCATCCCTTTCAAATGACCTGGTGCAGATGCTGACCAGCATAGTTACCGTGACAGGCTCATTTTTAATGATGCTTTCCATTTCTCCGAAGCTCATACTCATATTTTTTGTGACCATACCCGCATCCATGATATTTACCAAATACCGTTCGGGCAAGGTCAGGCCTCTTTTCAGAAAGCGTTCCATAGAGCTTGGAAGACTGAACGGCTTTGCTGAGGAGATGACGGGAGGACTCCGTACCATAAAGGCCTATGGCAGGGAGGATTATTTCAGGGATCAGTTTGAGGAGAAAAACAGGGATGCCTGCGAGGCGAACTACAGGGCCGATGCCTTTGCCAGCATGACCGGGCCTGCAGTCAACTTTATCAATAATTTTTCCCTGGCGCTTGTCAGCATGTTCGGTGCTCTCCTTTATATGTCAGGCAGCATAAGCCTTGGAAATGTTTCTTCATTTGTATTGTATTCGAGGAAATTTTCGGGGCCGATAAATGAATTCAGCAATATAGTCAGTGAGCTGCAGTCGGCGCTTGCTGCGGCTGAAAGAGCCTTTATGCTGCTGGATGAGCCCATGGAGGAAGCGGATGCAGAGGATGCAGGAGAGCTTACGGATGTCCGGGGAGAGGTAGAACTTTCGGATATACATTTCGGATACGGGGAAGAGGATGTGCTGAAAGGCTTCAGCCTCAGGGTGGAGCCGGGAAAGGTGGCTGCCATAGTAGGACCCACAGGTGCCGGAAAGACCACGGTCATAAATCTGCTTATGAGATTTTATGATCCGGAAAGCGGAAGCATAAGGGTAGACGGCAGGGACATACGGCATATCAGGAGACAGAGCCTGAGAAAGGCCTATTCCATGGTACTTCAGGATACCTGGCTCTTTACGGGCACAGTCTATGAGAACCTTGCCTATGGAAAGGAGGGGGTAAGCCTTGAGGAGGTAAGAAATGCCGCAAAGGCTGCCAGGATAGACGGATTCATAAGATCCCTCCCCAAAGGCTATGATACGGTACTGAAAGACGGTGGACAGAATATATCAAAAGGACAGAAGCAGCTCCTGACCATAGCAAGGGCAATGCTTCTGGACGCTCCGATGCTTATACTGGATGAAGCCACTTCAAACGTGGATACGAGCACTGAACAGAGCATACAGGCTGCCATGCTGAAGCTGATGGAGGGCAGGACCTGTTTTGTGATAGCCCACCGGCTTTCCACCATCCAGAATGCGGACATCATAGCCGTACTGAGGGGTGGAAGGATAGTTGAACAGGGAAGGCATAAGGAGCTTATGGAAAAACGAGGATATTACAGCGAACTTTACAAGGCCCAGTTCGATTCTTCCGAAGCTCTGGAAAGTACATGAAAAAATCTTAAAAAAACTGTTGACAAAGACTGAAAATATGATAATATATCAATAACAGTAATAATTACTGTTTATAAAAATACTGAAACTAGTTTGGAGATCAAGAGATGAGAAAGATTAAGTATTCCAGACAGAGGGAAGCCATCAAGGAGATCCTTTCTGAATGCTCTCATCCCACGGCTGACGAGATATACGTAAAAGTCAGGGAAGAGTTTCCAAGCGTCAGTCTTGGTACAGTATACCGCAATCTGAACCTGCTTTCGGAATGCGGAGAGATCCAGAAGCTCACTTTTCCGGAGGGGCCCGATCATTTTGACTGTAACGTGAGCAGGCATTACCACTTCATATGCCAGCATTGCGGAAGGGTCTACGACCTCTGGCTCAGGGATCTGAGCCTCAGTTTTGAAGACGGGGTCGAACTTCCGGGACGTATCGAATCGCAGGCGCTTACATGCTACGGAACATGCAATGCATGTATCGAAAAATCTGAGAGCAAAGCTTCCTGAAAAAGGCGGCTTGGGATCTTTGGAAAGGCAGTTTGCAATTTTGCATCAATATATCAATAATTAAGGAGAATCAAAACTATGAAGACTTGGGTTTGTACAGTATGCGGTTATGTGGCTCAGGGAGAGAATCCCCCTGCAGAGTGCCCTGTATGCCATGCAGGAGCAGATAAGTTCAAGGAGAAGGCTGCCGATGACAAGGGCTGGGCAGCAGAGCATGTAGTAGGAGTTGCAAACGGAGCTCCCGAGGATATCATCGAGGGACTCAGGGCCAACTTCGAAGGAGAGTGCTCCGAGGTAGGCATGTACCTTGCTATGGCAAGAGTAGCTCACAGAGAGGGATATCCTGAGATCGGTGAGTACTGGAGAAGAGCAGCCCTTGAGGAGGCTGAGCATGCTGCAAAGTTTGCAGAGCTCCTCGGCGAGGTAGTTACCGATTCCACAAAGAAAAACCTTGAGATGAGAGTAGAGGCTGAGAGAGGCGCTACCCAGGGCAAGGTAGACCTTGCAAAGAGGGCAAAGGAGCTCAACCTTGACGCGATCCATGACACCGTTCACGAGATGGCACGCGATGAGGCAAGACATGGCAAGGCCTTCGAGGGACTTCTTAAGAGGTACTTCGGCTGATTCTATAAGGATATAAACTAAAACGGGGAAACAGGCTTGTCCTGTTTCCCTGTTATGCTATGTGGGGGGAGTAACGTGATGGAAATATTTGCATTGTCCAACTTAAACGCATTATCAAAGATGTTATTGGCCGCGGGACTTATGATCGGGGTATACATCCTGATAGTTAAAAAGAACGATATGCTGACGGTACTGGCCCCGTCTTTGATTGCGGGATCGATCCTGTTTACTATCATAGTGAATTACGGGCTTAATCTTTATGACATAAGCCAGTATCACTATTCCAGCTGGCTTGGGTCCAGCAGGGATCGAAGAGCCAGCTTTTTGTGCATGCTTCCGGATATAACTGCCATGGCTGCATGGATACTGATGGCAGATGTCTGTTATAAATATATTAGAGGAGATAGGCTTGAGGCACAGAAGCGCTGGTTCATGCCAGCGGTCATACGCCTGATTAAGCTTCCGCTCCAGATCATCATATTTCTTTGGTTTTCCTTATTCAGTGACTGGAATGGAGGGCCGCTCCTGCTTTCGGGCATACTAACTACTCTGCTTTCAGGAGGGATACTGCTTTTTTATTCCCATCAGCTGATAGGAAAGACGGAGGAGAATGAGGAAGACGCCTTTTATCAAAATGGGTACTGCGGCATCATCAAGCATCTGCTCCTTTCCGCATTTACCCTTGGAATCTGGCAGCTGGTATGGATGTATCGCACCACCAGATATCTGAATCAGGTGGAAGGCTATGAGTCCATGAAACCCTCTACCCAGGTCATAGCCGGACTTTTTGTTCCCTTTTATCTGACCTACTGGATCTATAAAAATTCGCTCAAGCTGGATGCTCTTAGCAGAAAGCAGGGATATACCTTTAAGCTTACACTGCCCTGTCTGGCTCTGAAATTCCTTTCGCCCCTCAATATCATCCTTCCCTCCATGCTTATGCAGGAAAGGATCAACGCCATAGCAAAAGGTGAGATGCAGGAGGGCAGCAAGGCTCCTGTCATCAGGACAGAGGAGACCAATCCTGATCAGCTTCCGGAACTCTGATGCCATGGAAGAAAGATATAAGATACTAAAAAATCTGTCGGAAAGGCAGTATACACTGGGATGCCCGGTCATACTTATGGCGGGAAGACTGCTCTGGGACTATGAAAAAGAGAGGACCGTTGCCCAGCTTAAGTGGAAGAGCATATCCCAAAGGGAGATAAATGGGCTTTATGTGCGCATAGCGGGCAGGACTGCCGAATATACGGGGACCGGCATTAGAAGAGGAGAGAGCTTCGGACAGTATAAAGCCATCCCGATCGACAAGGGAGAGAAAGAAGAGATCAGGGTTTTTGTGGAAAAGGTCTCATTTTCTGATGGGGGAGAGTGGAAATGTCCGAAGGAGGCCCTCTGGGGAGTCCTTCCGCAATTTCACCCGGCAGGCGGCGGAAGATTTGCAGAGGAAAAGCATGCGGATCTTTGGTACTGTACCTGCGGAGGACTTAATCGTGAGGATGAAGCGGTCTGTCATGTCTGCGGGAGGAGATTTGGAGAGCCCCGGATCCTGGCTGGATCTGACCCTGCAGAGAAAATGCCTCTTAAGGATCTTCCTGTCAGGAAGGAAGCAGATGATTGGAAAAGGCCTGTCAAGTCGGAGCTGCAAAAGCCAACATTTTCATTTCCATCCGGAACGGAGCTTAGAAAAAAGGCAGAAAGATGGATCGTACCCGGGGGCATTGCCGGAGGAGTTCTTTTTGCGGTTCTGATCATAAGCTTTGTTTTGGGTAAGTGCAAAGGAGATGAAAGCCTGACAGAGATGGCAGCCTCGGAGGCGCAGCAGACCACATCCGTATACGAAGGGACTGAAGCTATGGCAGAGGAGACCGAAGCTGTGGCAGAAGAAGATAATGAAGAAAAGGCTTCTTCGGCAGAGGATGACATAGAGGTGAATGCTCCTGGAGCGGGGCTGGATTATACTGCGATCTATCTTCATGAGGATGAAGAGGGAGAGATACACATAGATCAGGAACTAATAAATGAGTATTTCCCTGACTGTACCGCATCCTGCTTTTTTGGGACCATGTATGTGGGAGATGAAATAGACAGCTACATAAGGGACAGCTTCTGCTTTGCAGGGCTGATAGCGGACGGTCTTCATGCGGGGATCCGGAGTGACAGAAACAGCACGGATCCTGAAAGAGAAAGGGAAAGCAATTTCTGCCTTCTGGCCTTTGATGATTCTTCGGATAGTGTGAGACTTACAGGATATTTCGTTGGACGGCTTGAAAAGTATGCTGAGGGCACATGGCTGGTAAAGCTCAGACACTGTGATTATGATATAAGCCATCTTTATGAACAGGAGCTTGACTCATTTCAAAACGGAAAGGAACTCCTTTATACGAATTATATACCTTACGATGAGGCCATGGACTGCGGGGCTTCATATATGATCCAGGGCTATAATACTGGAAGGAGCATGGATCCCAGAGAGGATGACTGCCAGATGTATCATCTTTGGTATGAGCTCAATTCACCTCATGTGGACCGTTATGCCAGAGATATCGAACGACTTAAAAGGACACATGTAAGCCAAGGACGCTATGTCTGCGTCCTCCTGCTGGATGAAGCCCGAAACTATATGGGCTATACAATGCTTTCGAATGAGTAAAAAGGTCCGGAGATAAGCTCAGCCGGAGAGGAATCCGGTATTGAGCCATTTTTCACGGAGAAGGCGGACAAGGAACAGGATCCCCCGGATGCAGAGCTCCCCGCACATGGCTATCCATACTCCGGCAAGTCCAAGCCTTGGCGCGAGGAAGGCCGCGGCGGTGATCCGCACGCCCCACATGCTTGCCAGATTGAGTATGCTGGGGATCAGCGTGTCTCCGGCTCCGCGCATGGCTCCTGCTGCGGCTATGGATACCGCAAACAGAGGTTCTGCAAAGGCCTCTATCCGAAGTACATGCACGCCCAGCTCCTGGACTGCAGGATCAGGAGTTAGGATACGGAACACAAAAGGTGCAAGGATGAACATAAGACCAGCGGTCAGGGTCATGATGAATACCGCAAGCCCCACTGAAAGCCGGGCAAAGCTCCTTGCCTGATCCCGGTTTCCAGCACCCAGGCTCTGGCCCACGAGAGTGGTGGCTGCCGATGCTATACCGTAGCCCGGCATGTAGCAGAGGCTTTCTGCCGTTACCGCCAGTGAGTTGGCGGCTATGGATATGGTGCCCAGGGGAGCCACGATCTTTGTGGATGCGATCTGTGCACCGCAGAGGACAGTGTGCTCGAAGGCAAGAGGGATGGCTATGCGTGCTGCGCGGGAGGAACATTCGACGGTGGGACGCCAGCTGCCGCCTCCAAGGAGCCGGAGCTTCGGAGAACGTATGCAGGCGGCATACATCATGAGAAAGGACGTTACCCATTCTGCCAGGGTGGTGCCGAGGGCAGCACCTGCAACTCCCATATCTGCTCCTGGGATCACAATGCCGAGAAATGGCAGGTGATGGTCCGGAAAGATGAAGAGCCAGTTGAATATGATGTCAAAACCGCACATCATGGCATTCAGCATGCTTGGAGTCCGCATGTTGCCGCTGCACTGGAGCATGCTGCCGGCAAGCTGCCTCATCTGTACTGCGGGAAGAGCGCAGGCGTATATGAAAAAGTAGCTTTCGGCATCATTTATGATCGCCGGATCGCCTCCCAGCCAGCGGGGCAGTCCATGACTAATGGAAATGCCGAGGATGCAGAGTCCGATACCTATGAAAAGTGCGGATATGATCCCCTGCCGGAATACATCCCTTGCTTCTGATTCACGCTCAGCTCCTATGAGGTGAGCTGCCTGGACGGAATAGCCTGTGGCGACGGAGATACAGAGGCCTCCCATCAGCCATGTGGAGGTGGATACCAGGCCTATGGAGGCAGAAGCATTTGCGCCGAGACTGCCTACCATGGCGGCATCGATATACTGCATGACCATAGAGCTGATCTCAGCAAGTATGGCGGGTATGCTCAGGGTTATGACTCTTTTTAGCAGGGATCTGTGTGCCTGCAGATACTTTACGGGGCTCATTTTAAACATTCCTTTTCAGATTTATATTTACCATTATATATTCATTTTCTCCGGACAACAAACAATCTTTAAGTGTATCCGTATTACATATCAGAGGATGGGTCTGATAAGTGGATTTATTTATCGCCCTATGGTATAATTAAGCCGAATCATCAGTATCGGTGATGCATTATATAAGGAGGGTTACAATGGCAAACAAATATGCAGGAACAAAGACGGAAAAGAACCTGATGGACGCTTTTGCGGGTGAGTCCCAGGCTCGCAACAAGTATACATTTTACGCTTCAAAGGCAAAGAAGGCGGGCTATGAGCAGATGGCAGCCCTTTACCTTGAGACTGCCGCAAATGAAAAGGAGCATGCAGAACTCTGGTACAAGGAGCTCCATGACATCTCTGATCCCGCAGAGAACCTCAAGGATGCGGCTTCAGGTGAGAACTATGAGTGGACAGACATGTATGCCCGCATGGCAAGAGAGGCTGAGGAAGAGGGCTTTACCGAGCTTGCTGCCAAGTTCAGGATGGTGGCTGAGGTAGAGGCCCATCATGAAAAGAGATATCTGGAGCTCCTCAAGAAGTACACTGAGGGGACCACATTCAAGTCAGATGTGCCCATACTCTGGAAGTGCCGCAACTGCGGTTATGTCTATGAGGGAACCGAGGCACCTGAGCTCTGCCCCTGCTGTGCACATCCCAAGGCATATTTTGAGAGGCTCTGCGAAAATTACTGATCCGCTGATATCTGAGCTGAATTTCGGCCCGAGGCGAAAGCCCCGGGTCTTTTTATGGGAAATATATCATTATGAAAGGCTTTGTTCATAGAACTTTTACTTTATGCAACTTGCAAAATCCCTGGCGCTACTGTATGATAATTCTCTGAAAAAGGAAGAGATATGAAAAAAGACGATACTGAAATCAAGGAAAAGACTTCATTAAGATCTGAGATCATAAGCTGGATACAGATCATCATAGCGGCATTCATCATCGCTTTTCTCCTCAATAACTTCGTCATAGCCAATTCCACCATACCTACAGGTTCCATGAAGGATACCATCATGGAGGGTGATCGGGTCATGGGCCTTCGGCTGACATACACCTTCGGCGAGCCAAAGAGGGGCGACATAGCCATCTTCGATTTCGGATGGATATGCCCTGACTGCGGAGTTGCCATGGGCGAGGGAGAAGCACCTGAGATCTGTCCATACTGCGGAGCCGAGATAGGAAGAGCAAAGACGCTTTACTATGTAAAAAGAGTGATAGGCCTTCCGGGTGATAAGATAGAGATAAAACAGGAGGGGACAGTCCTTGTCGGCGACATAACCGAGGCTCCTCCGGGAAGCCTTGCGGGACTTTCGGAAGATACTGAGCTTGTGACGGCTGCGGTATATGTCAACGGAGAGAAGCTCAGTGAGCCTTATCTCAAGGAGCCCATGCTCTATACGGGAGATCAGGAGTTTGAAGTGCCTGAGGACTGCTATTTCATGCTGGGTGACAACAGGAACAACTCTGAGGATGCCCGCTACTGGAATGATCCCTACATTCCAGAGGACAGGATGCTTGCCAAGGTATATTTCAGATACTGGCCCGGTATAAAGTGGCTGGATGAATGATTGGAGGAACATATATTATGAAGAGATTTATGACCCCAAAGCTTATGTCAAAGGGGATCAGGAGACTTATGGTCATAATGGCTGCAGCAGCCATGCTTGCTGCATGCGGAAGCTCGGATGAGGATGCTTCGTCTGAGGCTGAGACCGGAGCCCAGACTGAAACAGGGGCAGCGGATGCCGCATATTCGGAGCTTCAGGCTGAGATTGATGCCGTGGATCCCAAGAGGCCGGAAAGTCTTGGAGAGATCGAGCTTGGAGAATACAAGGGCATAGCCGTGGATACCCAGGCGGCAGCTGAGATCACGGACGATGATGCACTTCTTTTCATAGAGGAAAACGTCCTTCCCTATTATCTGGAAGAGACTGACGAGCCCGCAGCTGAGGGGCTTACGGTCAATATAGATTTTGTCGGAAAGATGGACGGAGAGGAATTCTCCGGAGGAAGTGCCGAGGGACAGACCCTTGTGCTTGGCATGGGCGGATACATCGACGGATTTGAGGACGGCATCATAGGCATGACTGCCGGAGAGACCAAAGATGTGGAGGTCACCTTCCCTGAGGATTATACCGAGGAGCTGGCAGGCAAGGATGCGGTCTTTACCATTACGCTCAACAGCGTACAGAAGGAGAGGGTGCTGGATGATAAGCTTGCCAATGAGCTCAATAATGAGTGCAGCACCAGGGATGAGTACATTGAGTTTGTAAGGTCCGAGCTCCAGGCCCAGGAGGACCTGAGTGCGGAATTCGTCCTTTATGACAATGCAGTAAATGCTGTCATAGACGGATGCGCAGTGCTTGAGCCCTCTGAGGAAGCGGTAAACTGGCGCATGGATGAGATGATAGTTTCGGATGACAACATGCTCAGAAATACCTATGGAATAGGACTTGCGGATTATATCAGCGTATATGGCTTTACCCTCGATGATTATAAGGAGTCCATCAGGGAGACCTGTGAGAGTCAGGTCAGACAGTATCTGGTAACGGAGGCTGTATGTGATGCGGAAGGCCTGGATGCAACAGAAGAAGAGCTTGAGAACTGGGCAGAGGCCAACAATGTAGATATGGCTACCGTAAATGAAACCTATGATGAGGATGAGATAAACATAAGGTGCAGGGCGTGGCTGGCTGCAAAGCTCATAGCTGAAAATGCCGACGTCAGCTACCTGACAGGCGAAGAGCTGGCTGCTGAAACTGAGACAGCTGCGGCTGAATAATTACTGGAGAGGGATCATGGTCATAACTCAGACTCCGTTTCGGATGTCATTTTTCGGGGGAGGCACGGATTTTCCGGATCATTTCAGAAGATACGGCGGATCGGTGCTGAGCACTACCTTTGACAAGTACTGCTATGTTAGCGTGCGTCACCTTCCAAGATTCTTTGATTACAGAAATGAGCTGATCTATTCAAAGATCGAAAGGGTACAGCATACTTCGGACATAATCCATCCTGCCATCAGAAATGCCATGCAGATGATGGACATGCATGAATTAAGGCTGACCTATGATGCGGACCTTCCGGCAAGATCTGGCCTTGGGACTTCCAGCGCTTTTGCGGTGGGTATGCTCAATGCCTTCCATGCACTGAAGGGCAGATATGCGGGAAAGAGACAGCTTGCCGATGAAGCCATAAGGCTTGAGAGGGAACTCTGCGGTGAGGCCGGAGGGATCCAGGACCAGATAGCTGCGGCTTTTGGCGGACTTAACCGGATAGATTTCGATGCGGATGGATACAGGGTACGTCCCGTGATCATAGCACCGGAGCGAAAGCGGGAGCTCAACGATAATCTGGCCATGTTCTTTACCGGATTTTCCAGGTTTTCTGCCGACATCCAGACAGGTACCCAGAAGGCCCTTGAGGACAAGACCAGGGAACTTTGCGAGATGAAGGGACTGGTGGATGAAGCCGAGGACATACTTACCGACAGACACAGGGATCTGGATGAATTCGGCAGGCTTCTGGACCATACCTGGAAACTGAAAAGGGGGATCTCCGGAGGCATAAGTACGGATTCCATAGATGCGATGTACGAAAGGGCCATGTCGGCAGGCGCCCTGGGAGGCAAGCTCCTCGGAGCCGGAGGCGGAGGATTCCTTTTGTTCTATGTTCCGGGTGAGCGCAGGGTGGAGCTCATGAAGGCAATGTCGGATCTGCTTTATATCCCCTTTGAATTTGAAAACGGGGGAAGCACTATCATCCACTATGCGCCTGAGAGCTATGAACCCATTGATGATAAGGAAAGATAAAAGGAGGAGAGGACATGAAGATAGCCATAGGAAATGATCATGCGGCCACGGACATGAAGAATGAGATCATGGAATATCTCAGCGGAAAGGGATATGAGATGATCAACGTGGGAACGGATGGACATGAGAGCGTGGATTATCCGGTGTATGCAAAGAAGGTCTGTGACAAGGTAGTATCGGGAGAGGCCGATCTTGGCATAGCCATCTGTGGTACAGGAGTTGGTATTTCCATTGCCTGCAACAAGGTAAAGGGCATACGTGCAGTGTGCTGCTCTGAGCCCTTCTCTGCAAAGCTCAGCCGTCAGCACAATAATTCCAATGTGCTCTGCTTCGGAGCAAGGGTCATAGGACCTGAGCTTGCAAAGATGATAGTTGATGAGTGGCTTGCCGCTGAATTCATGGGCGGAAGGCATCAGCACAGGATAGACGAGGTAGCTGAGCTTGAAGCCGGACATGAGATCTGATGAGAACATCGTAAGCGGAAGAAGGGCCCTGTTCTTCGATGTGGACGGGACCCTGATGGCTTACGGGGGATATGTTCCGGAAAGCGCCAAAAGAGCCATAAGAAAAGCCAGGGAGCATGGGGATCTGGTATTCATCAATTCCGGACGGATCTACAAGCTTGCAAAATACATAGAAAGATTCGTGGAAAATGACGGACTCCTCTGCGGATGCGGCACTGACCTGTACTATGGAAAAGATAATTTCTACAGCCATGAGGTTCCTGCGGAGGTACTGAAGGGTATAGAAGAGGAGTGCAGGAAGGACAGGGCCGATCTGGTGCTTGAGGGAAGAGATGGAGTGGCTGTCGCTCCCTGGGCAAGGCTCAAAGAGACTTTTGATGTGATCGGGTTCATAAAGGAACAGGATGCGATCTGGCCACTGGATTTTTATGACCCAGGCTACAGGGCAAACAAGTTCTGTATCCAGTATGATGAGGAAACAGACATCCCTTCATTTACTTCATTTGCCAGGGAATGGTTCGACATCATAGACAGGGGTCACGGCTTTCTGGAATGTGTGCCTTGTGGCCATGGTAAGGCTTTTGCAATAAAAAAGGTCATGGAGCTCTGCGGCATAGAAAAGGAAAATGTCTATGTTTTCGGAGACAGTACAAATGATCTGGACATGATACGCTTTGCCGGCCATTCGGTGATCATGGGAAAGCACGATCGGGAGCTTGAACCTTATGCCGAGTTTATCACCAGGGATCTGGAGGATGACGGCATAGAATATGCGATGAAGCATTACGGCATCATCTGAGCCGATAATGATATAGCCGGTTTCCGGCACGAACTCTGCCGGGCAGTCTGCCCGGAGCATAAAAAATATTCTGGATCCTCAAGGATCCGATGAAAGGGGAAATCAAAAAGTGAAAAAGTTTATTGAGGAATTCAAGGCTTTTGCACTTCGCGGAAATGTCATTGACATGGCAGTCGGCGTTATCATAGGCGGAGCCTTCACAAGCATCGTTACGGCAGTTACGGATAATCTTATCAATCCCATACTTTATTTCGTGACAGGCGCTGAGAGCTACGATCTTAAGGATATTGCAGGCTTTGGAAGCAATCTGGTATCTTCCATCGTAAACTTCCTTATCATGGCCTTCATACTTTTCTGCATCCTTAAGGCATTCAACCTGGCAGTGGATCTTGGAAAGAAGAAGCTCGTTGAGGAAGAGGAAAAGGCTCCTACCACCAAGGTATGTCCTTACTGCAAGTCCGAGATACCCATCGAGGCTACCAGGTGTCCTCACTGCACTTCCGTTCTTGAGGAGACCAAGGCTGAGGCCTGATCATAACTGCCAAGGGCTCTGATCTTTCAGAGCCTGCGGAGATCTTTTGACCGAAAAAACAGCTTGACATAAATAGCTTGTTTCGGTAGAATATAGTAGCTGTCCGCTTGGACAGACACTTGCCTCAATAGCTCAGTTGGTTAGAGCATCTGACTGTTAATCAGGGGGTCCTAGGTTCAAGTCCTAGTTGGGGCGTCGGTCATATCCGATCAAAATCACATAATGAGGCGCCATGGTCAAGCGGTTAAGACACCACCCTTTCACGGTGGTAACACGAGTTCGATTCTCGTTGGCGTCATGAAGGGATCTCAGTTCCGATAAGGAGCTGAGATTTTTTTATTATATTATCCTTCATACATAAAGGCAGAAACCCCTTGTATTTTTGTTTAAAATACAATAAAATCATAGTGGCACAACGTTTTTTTTGTCGCAATTCAACAAAAAAGGAGAAGGTTAATATGAATGCGTCAATTATGGAGATCGTTGCGATCATTATTTCTTTCGTGGCATTTTTCTATGCTGCGTGGCTGTTTTCCTGGGTGAAGAAGCAGCCCCTTCAGAATAAGGAGATCGAACGGGTAGGAGGTCTCATCAGAGACGGTGCCAGAACCTTTCTTAAGAGGGAATTTCTGGTGCTTGCAAGGTTCTGTGCAGTGGCAGCGCTGCTTATTTTTATCTTTCTTCCGTCCCCTGTATGGACGGGAAGCATAATCCCCAATATTATGATGGTCATTGCCTATATTGCCGGCACCGTATTTTCGGGATTTGCCGGAAAGATCGGTATAGAGGTTGCGACCCTGGCCAACGGAAGATGTGCTGAGGCTGCAAAGAAGGGTATAGCTCCTTCCTTCATGACAGGCTTCAGGGGTGGAGCAGTCATGGGTATGGCGGTGGTAGGAGCCAGCCTTATCGGAGTTGCCCTTGTGTATCTTCTTACCGGCGATTCCACCGTATGTCTTGGATTTTCCTTCGGAGCCAGCTCCATGGCTCTGTTTGCAAAAGCCGGCGGTGGCATTTTCACAAAGACTGCCGACATAAGTGCCGATCTTACGGGTAAGGTGGAACTCGGGATCCCTGAGGATGATCCCAGAAACCCTGCTGTTATAGCCGACAATGTGGGTGACAATGTGGGTGATGTTGCGGGCATGGGAGCTGACCTTTTTGATTCCAATGTGGCATCCATGGCGGCAGCACTTATTATGGCGGCTGCCCTCGATAAGCTTGAGGGAGGCACAGAGTATGTGGGCATGGTATTCTGTTTTACCGCGCTTGGACTTCTTGCTTCCGTGATCGGCATCATGTGCGCCCGCATCGGAAAGGACGGAAGCCCTACAAAGGCTTTGAATTCCCTTACCTATATTACTACGGGCATATATGTGGTACTTACCGGAGCGGCTACTCTGATCTTTGGATATGATATGAGGATATGGGGAGCCTGCATAGTAGGACTTCTGGTCGGAGTGATCATCGGCATAGCCACTGACTACTTTACTGATGATACCAAGCCTCCGGTACATAACGTTGCAAAGGCTTCCGGATCCGGACCTGCATTTACCATACTTTCAGGAGTTTCCTATGGATTTATAAGCGCCCTTCCCGCCATGGTGGGTATTGGCATTTCGGCTCTTGCAGCCTATAAGCTCTGTGAGGGGCTGGATCCCACGGGAGCACATGCAGTGGAATATGCCATGTTCGGCATAGCCATGGCTGCAGTAGGCATGCTTTCAATAGTGGGCATGATAGTTTCGAACGATGCATATGGCCCCATAGTAGACAATGCAAGAGGCCTTGCGGAGATGGGTTCACTGGGAGATGAGGTCCTTGAGATCACTGACGAGCTGGATTCTGCCGGCAATACCGTAAAGGCGGTAACAAAGGGCTTTTCCATAGCTGCTGCAGGACTTACGGTAATCTCGCTTCTCGGAGCATTCATGAGTGAGGTAAATGAAGCTGCTGCAGGACTCGGGATAGAAGGCATAACCGGATTTGATATCCTGGATCCTCTGGTTTTCTTCGGCATGCTGATAGGAGCTGCAGTACCGGCGGTATTTTCAGCCATGCTGATACTGGGAGTTGACAAGAATGCCCAGAGGATGGTAGCAGAGATTCACAGACAGTTCAGGGAGATAGCGGGACTTCGCGAAGGCACAGCTGCCCCCGAATATGACAAATGTATACATATAGCTACGGACGGAGCCATCAGGGAGCTGATCCCCGCTGGACTCATGGCCATTATAGCCACCATGCTGGTAGGTTTTATCGGCGGCGTTGAAGCGGTGGGAGGTTTCCTATGCGGAAATATCATAAGCGGACTTCTGCTTGCGCTTTTCATGTCCAATTCCGGAGGCCTCTGGGACAACTCAAAGAAGTATGTGGAAGCAGGACATGAAGGAGGAAAGGGCTCCGAAGCCCATAAGTCGGCGGTTGTCGGCGACACAGTAGGTGATCCTTTCAAGGATACGGCGGGACCTTCGATCAATACCCAGATCACGGTAGTATCACTGATATCTTCGCTCATGTCATCCCTGTTCCTTACGGCTTCCATTTTTGGATAATGAGCTTTGATATTGTACCGATAGGGATAAAGTGCTAATATGAAGTAACGATAAAACTTTTTATTGGGAGGTCATAAAAATGGACAGGATTGAACAAAAGATCTGTGACATTATCGAGAGCCGCAAGGATGAGATCATGGCTTTCGGAAAAGATATCTTTTGTCATGCAGAGCTGGGGTACAAGGAGAAGCGCACCAGCGAGAAGTTCGTTGAGGAGATGAAGAAGCTTGGCATGGACCCTGAGACAGGGCTTGCCATCACCGGAGTAAAGAGTTACCTGAAGAAGAAAGGCTCTGCGGAAGGCCCTACTCTTGCGGTTATCGGAGAGATGGATGCTCTTCCCATACCCAATCATCCGGATTCATGGAAGGAAACGGGAGCATCTCACTGCTGCGGACATAACGCACAGCTTACCGGTGTGGTAGGTGCAGCCATGGCTCTTGCGGATCCTGAGGTGGCTGAGGCCATGGGAGGCAATATCTGCTTCATGGCAGTCCCTGCAGAGGAATTCGTAGATATAGAGTTCAAGAACCAGATGATCAAGGACGGAAAGCTGGCCTATGGCGGCGGAAAGTGCGAGCTCATCCATGAGGGAGCATTCGATGATGTGGACATCGCCCTTGGACATCACACCATGCCCGGTGCTGATTACGGACTTTATAACGGAAGCAGCAACGGCTTTGTAAATAAGACCGTTACCTTCAAGGGAAGAGCGGCTCATGCTGCAGGAAGCCCTCATGAGGGTATCGATGCCCTTAATGCAGCTACTGCTGCAATGGTCAACATAGCACTTCAGCAGGAGAGCTTCAGGGATGAGGATACCGTCAGGGTACATGGCTTCATCTCAGAGGGCGGAACTGCCGTAAATGTCATTGCAGATCATGTGACCATGCAGTATTCGGTAAGAGGCAAGACCCCTGCCGCATATAAGGATGCATCCCTCAAGGTGGACCGTTCCCTCAAGGCGGCTGCCATGGCTACGGGCTGCGGAGTAACCATAGATACCATTGCCGGCTATATGTCCTGCGTTCCCAATCCTCATACCGAGGTCCTTGAGAGCGTATTTGATGACATAGCTGCAGAAGGAAAATATACTAACCGCCGCGACCTTAACGGGCATACTACCGGAAGCGACGACTTTGGCGATGTGGCTACGCTCATGCCTCTGGTACATTTCTGCACCGGCGGCTATGTGGGAAGCCTTCACAATCCTGACATCAGGGTAGAGGATCCTTATCTTGCATATGTAGTGACCGCAAAGATATTTGCCCTTACTGCATACAGACTCATGAAGAACGGAGCTGAGAAGGCCAAGGAGAACATAGCTGACTATAAGCCTCTTATGACCAAGGAAGAGTACATAGAGTTCATGGACAGCATGCAGACCACTGAGAAAGTAGAGCCTTCGCCCCTGCCCCTGCTTGGCGGTATGACCATCTGACAGAGGCCAAACAATCATATATGAAATAAATCAAATGAGCAGGACCGGTCTGGTCCTGCTCATTTTGGCATATATGAATATAGACGTAGGTTCACTGCCCGGTACTCTGCGGATATCGGAGCCCGGCCTTTCTGTCAGTCAAGAAGCTCAGGTTCCCTCTGCCGGATATAGGATTCCAGGCTGTTCTTATCCGTGAGGGCGGGGATGACTCCCTGCCTGGTAACACTGAGGCCTGCCGCATAGGTGGCTATCCGTATGGCCCTGTCCATGTCATATCCGTAAAGGAGATATGATGCCAGAGCGCTTATGAATGCGTCGCAGGCTCCGGAAGAATCCACTGCATCAAACTTATGGGCAGGATAGAGCTTTTCTCCGTTCCTGTTTATAAGGATGGAACCCCTTTCACCGAGGGTTACGATGACCGAGCCGGCTCCGAGATCCATGAGCCTCTGAGCCTTTTCCTTCAGGTCCTTTCCGGATGGACATATCTCATTCAGCTCGCTCTCATTAGGAATAAGGATATCCACATTTTTTAATATGGAAGAAGGCAGCTCTCCGCAGGTTGCAGGCTTAAGGATCGTGGTTATGCCCTTTTCACGGGATATGGCCGCAGCTCTTTCTATGGTATCCAGCGGGATCTCCGTGCTCAGCAGGCAGCAGGCTGCATTTTCAAAAATACGGATATCCTTTTCTATATCGGAGACGTTAAGCTGATTGTTGGCGCCTGACATGATGGTGATCATGGACTCTCCGTCAGGCTGCACGAAAATATGGGCCTGTCCGGTCTGCTCTCCCTGAATCCTCCTGACTGTGGAAGGATTTATGTGAAAGCTGTTAAGAGTTGAAAAGATCAGATCGGATCCTGCGTCGCTTCCCACATTTCCAATCAGCGCTGCCTGGTGGCCAAGCATGGAAACTCCTACTGCAGTATTCAGTCCCTTTCCCCCCGCATAGGATGCGGAGATGTAGGACTTTACCGTCTTTCCGCTGTAGGGGAGGGCCTCCACATTGAGATAGTTGTCGATGTTGACGCTGCCAAGTACGACCATGTGCTTTTTCCTGCTGTCATAGGGAATGCCTATGGTATCAGTGCTGTCAAGGTGTATCTCGTGCCTGAAGGGCCCGGAGGGAAGATCCTGGGAAGGATCCTCGATAACATTTATCAGCTTTCCGCACATAAAGGCCCCGTATTCATAATGAGGAATGGTCATGGTGGATATGCGCGGATATCCTGCCCCGCTCTTTCCGGCATCCCTGAGGGATATCAGGGAAACATCGTAGGGCAGTGTATAGTAAAGGGCGTGTATCTCGTCATACAGTCTGGTGGCAGTCCGGAAATGGGAGCTTACCACTCCGCTTATCCTGTGCCTTGAAATGCCCCAGAGCAGCTTGTCCGTTATGGAAGGAAAGATCTGATCTTCTGAAAGAGACATCCGGTTATCAAAAAGGCACTGCCTGTATCCGGCTTCAAAGCCTTCGGATCTCTCCCCTTCGGTAAGGAGACAGGCTATATGCTGATGGCCTCTTTTGATAAGCTCTTCACAGGCAAGGTAGCCAAGAGACCGATAATCGATATCCATGGCATCCTCGGAGGAGTGATTGAAGATGATATAGGGAACGCCCTTTGCTTCTATATCTTCCGTGAAGGCCAGACTGTCCTCGCTTACGGGCTCCCAGAGGATTCCATCCACATTGTATGAAAGCAGGGCGAGCAGGTTTTTGCGCTCGGTGCTGAGGTCATCCCGGCTTTCGCGGAGCAGAGGGGTATATCCCTTTTCCTGAGCAGCGTCAAGGATACCGTTCAGGGTGAGATTGATCCTTCCTGATGAACGAAAGACTACGCCTATGGTCAGCGTTCTGGTCTTTTTGGAAAGGGGAGAGGAGGGCGGAGAATAGTGATATTCCTTTGCCAGCTCAAGTATTCGCTCCCTCGTGGCCTTGCTTATGCTGCTGTCTTTGTTGTTCATGACCTTCGATACCGTGGATATGGATACTCCGGCCATTCTTGCCAGTTCATTGATAGTCATATGAAGCCCTTTTGCATTTTTAATAATTATGTACAGCTATTATATAGGTGTTTGGGCAAAGGTTACAAGGGAAAATTGTATTTGAATGTATATTTTGCCCTAAATACATTGACTTTATTGTAATTATTTTGTATCATTCTGATAACAAAATAAGTTTCGGAAAGTTTTCCTAAACATTATCCCAGGAGGCAGTGATGAAGGTCCTCAATATCGGTTCACTCAACATAGATAAAGTATATAAGGTAGAGCATTTTGTGCAGGCAAAGGAGACCATAAAGGCCCTGGATTATGATGAGTCCAGCGGAGGAAAGGGCCTTAACCAGTCCATAGCTCTCGGAAAGGCAGGAGCAGAGGTTTACCATGCCGGAAGCATAGGCGATGACGGACGCATCCTTACGGGACTTCTTACTGCTGCAGGCGTCAATGTGGACCATATTAAGAACAGCAGATTTCCTACCGGACACGCCATCATCCAGGTGGAGGAGAACGGACAGAACTGCATCATCATCTGCGGCGGAGCCAATGATGACGTTACGAAAGAAGACATAGACAAGGCCCTTGCAGATTTTGAAAAGGGGGATGTGCTTCTTCTTCAGAACGAGATATCCAATCTGGATTATGCCATAGAAAAGGGACATGAAAAGGGACTTACCGTTATGCTCAATCCTTCCCCGATTTCAGAGGGCCTGAAGAAGTGCAGGCTGGATCTGGTGGATTGCTTCATTTTGAATGAGGTGGAAGGCGAGGCTCTTACGGGAGTTTCAGCAGCGGATCCGGACGGAGTCATGGAAGCGCTCAGGAAGGCTTTTCCGAAGGCAGCCTTCGTGCTTACCCTCGGAGAGAACGGAGCGGTTTATGTAAACGGTGAGGAAAAGACTTCACACGGGATATTCAGGGTCAAGGCAGTGGATACCACGGCAGCGGGGGATACGTTCTGCGGGTACTTCATAGCAGGCCTTACAAAGGGATGGGACAGCGAAAAGCTTCTTGAATACGCAAGTGCGGCAAGCGCCATAGCCGTTTCAAGAGAAGGAGCAGCTCCCAGCGTTCCCACACTCAATGAAGTGGAGGAATTCCTCAGGGAAAGAAGATGACAGATCTTTAGCGTTGCTAAGTATTGGGGTTAATGGTCACCTCCCCGCCTGCGCGGGGAGGTATGACCGGGTTTAAAGCAAAAAAAAGAAAAGGAGAAGGAAGCCATGGCAGACGTTATTACACAGATATACGGTATCAAGAACCTTGAGGATGCCCTTATGTGTGCGGAGCTTGGAGCAGATCACATAGGTATAGCATTCGGTGAGGTAAAGCACCTCGGTCCTGAGCAGAAGAGCTGCGCACAGGCCAAGGCCATATTTGACCAGCTGCCCGACAGCGTGGTCAAGGTAGGACTTACCATAGCATGCGACATAGACGAGATTCTCAATGATCTTTCACTTTTCACACCGGATGTTTATCATCTTTCCGGAGACATAAGGGACATTTCCCCTGAAAATGTACAGAAGATAAGGGATGCATATCCCGGACTTAAGATAATGCAGGCCCTTCCCGTATATGCGGGCATCCCTTATGAGGAGCAGTGGCCTGAGATAGAGGAGCTTATAAGGAAATATGAGCCCGTTACCGACTTCTTCCTTATAGATACAAAGGAGCCTACAAGTACCATAGGCATAGGAGCTACGGGCGCTGTCCATGACAGGAATATAGACAGGGCCATAGTAGAGGCCACCAAGGTAAAATGTATCATTGCCGGAGGACTGGATGCTTCAAATGTGGCAGAGGCCATACATATCACCCACCCTTACGGTGTGGACAGCTGCACCAGGACAAACCTTGACAAGGGACAGACCGATTCTATCGGAAACGGCAAGGATCCTGAGAAGGTAAAAGCATTCATAGAGGCGGCCCGCAATGCCTGAGAGATTTAATAAAGCCATAGTCATAGGCGATGCCTGTGTGGATGTGACCGTTCCCCTTGCTGCCATACTCGGCGGTTCGGACGGTGCTCCCAGGGATGAGTCACTTATTCCGCAGACCGGAGGAGGCGGAACCAGTGCAAACACTGCGGTTTCCCTTTCAAAGCTCGGTATCCCCACTGCATTCATGGGGACCCTGGGCGCGGATTTCGGAGGAAGATTCATCAGGCAGGAGTTTGCGGATCTTGGCATAGATACGAGACTTACGCTTACAGATGATCAGAGCAATACGGTATATGTGTTTGCTTTCATAGATAAGACAGGAGAGCGGAGACTCTGGGCCTTTCCCAGAACGGACGTTTCCTATGTCAATTATGACCTTGACAAGATAGACCTGGATCTGATAAGGACGGCTTCCTGGGTACATGCCTCAGGCATGACGGTGATGTTTGACGGAAGCGTAAGAAGGGAACTGCCGCTCATATTCAAAACAGCTTTTGAAGCAGGGGTTCCTACATCATTTGACCTCAATACAAGGGTCAAGGATCCGGGAAGTCTGGACCCGGGTATAAGGGATTCAATACTCGAGACCATACCTTATGTTACCTACCTTCTGGGTTCGGCCAAGGATGAGTTTTACAGCTTCAGCCCTCACGAGGACTGGAAGGACAGCGTAAGGAGCTTTGCGGCTCCCGGAAGGACCGTAATCGCCAGGATGGGCGGCGAAGGATCCTTCATGATAGCTGATGGAAAAGAGATAGAAAGAGCTTCTCTCAGGGTACCGGTAGTCAACACGACCGGAGCCGGAGATTCCTTCAACGCAGGATTCATAGCTGGGGTGCTGAAGGGCCTTGATGCGGACAGAGCAGTGATGATGGCCCATGCAGTGGCAGGTTATAAGATATCCCATGGAGGAGCGAGACAGACTCCCAATGAGGAGGAGCTTCAGGAGTTTATCAAAGAAAAGGGAATTGATCTTTAAGGGTAAGGACTTATGGAACAGGAAAATAAAAATGTCTCACAAAAAAGCAAATATACCTTCTTGGGATTTCTGGGAGTCCTCATATGGGGAGCCAGCAATGCCTTCGGCAGGTCGCTTGCTGAGACATTTGGCAATTTTTCATCCACAGGACTTACCAACATCGGCGCAGGAATCATTTCCACGATATATCAGATCAGAAAGACGGGCATAGAGAGCTACAAGCGTGCTCCACTCAGATACTGGCTGACCTGTGGCATCCTGTATGTGGTCTACAAGCTTTCTACCAATCTGGCGGTTGGCGTGGCAGTCACAAGGGAACAGGTGGTAACAAGCGGACTTATCAGAGTCATGTGGCCGCTGCTTACACTTATCGTAGCCGTGATCATGTTCAGGGATGAAAACAAGGTATCAAAGGCGTTTCCCGCAGGCATCATCCTGAGTGCCCTGGGGATCCTTGTGGCCAATACTGAGGGAGACAGCTTTTCCCTTATAAATACCCTGAAGGTCATGTTCGGAGAAGGTTTCTGGGCGAGTGCACTTTCGGTAGTATCCTGTATTTCCTGGGCATTTTACTCCAACCTGAACCGCAAGATAGTCGGAGAGGAAAACTATGATGCAGCCGGACTTTTCATGATCATAACAGGTGTGATAGCATTTGCAGTTACGTTTTTCATAGATGAGCCCCAGCATTTTTACATGCAGCAGATCGGGGAAGTGATCTACATAGTAGTATTCTCGAGCTTCCTGGGGACTCTGTTCTGGAACAGCTCCATGCAGAAGGGCAACCAGATGCTGGTGGTATTTGCTGCAAACTTCATACCGGTATTTTCGACGGTGATAAGTGCCCTGTTTCTTGGAGTCAAGGTGACCCCGTTCATGGTTATCGGTTCCATACTGGTAGTTGCAGGGACCATCTGGTGCAAGAAATGCGTTACGCCCGTAGAACAGTGACGGAATAGCAAGATGTACAGATTCAGTGCAGTACTTTTTGATTTTGACGGCACACTGGCATATACGGCTTCGGATGTCTGGGTGTCCGTAAGATACGGCTTTGAAAGTGCAGGCCTTATACTGGATGAGGACTATGCCGGAGATGACCGAAATCTGGCATATACTGTGGGTGAGATGATCAAGGCCCTTTATCCCGGGGCATCCGAAGAGCAGATCCGGATAGCGGAAGAAAACTGCAACCGGCATTACAGGTATGTAAACAGCTTTGACAATACCGTGATGTATGAAGGGATAAAAGAGCTGCTTGAGTTTATCAGAGCAGAAAATATTCCCTGCGGGGTGCTTTCAAACAAGGGACATATTTCTCTCAGCAGGCTTCTTAAGGAAAAGGGCTGGGATATCTATTTTGACAGATTTCAGGGAACCACCGATGAGAGCTATGGCTTAAGCAAGACCATACGCCTTCGGGAGTTCGTGAAGTATTTTGACATTAGCAATGCAATATATATAGGGGATTCTTATACGGATATCACTGCGGCAAGAGACAATGGACTTCTGTCTGCAGGAGTACTGTATGGAGACGGTGACAGGGAGCTGGTGAAACGGGAGCATCCGGATTGTCTGTTTGATACTGCCGTGGATCTGCTTGACTGCTTCAGAAGGGGGTTATTCTGATGCTTAATGATTTTAGTATCTGCATTTCGACCTGTTTCGTATTCGGACACGATGCCGAGACCAGGGTCGGGGAAAGACTTGAGGCTGACGGTATAAAGAAGGTCCTGCTCTGCAGGAGCTCCGACAGCTTCCTCTTTGAGACAGGGCTGCTTGACAGGGTCAAAAAGTCCATGACAGAAAGAGGAATTGAAGTATTTGAACTTGACGGCATAGTTCCGAATCCCAGGCTTACCAAGGCCTATGAGGGCATAGAGCTTGCCAAGAAGAATGATGTAGATATGATCATTGCCCTCGGCGGCGGAAGCGTCATAGATACGGCAAAGACCGTGGCCTGCGGAGCAGTAAATGACTGTGATGTATGGGAGTTCTTTACGGGAGGCAAGAAGCCTGAAAAGGCCCTGCCCGTTTCTGTCATACTTACCCTTCCCGCCACGGGAAGCGAGTCAGGAGCCGTTGCCGTAATAAACAATGATGAGGAGCATATAAAAGCCCTTACAAGTGCGGACTGTCTGAGGCCCAGATATGCGTTCATGAATCCGGGACTCGGCTGCACCCTTCCTGAAAAGATAACGGCCTGCGGCATAGCGGACATGCTTTCACACAGCATGGAAAGATATTTTACGGATGATGATGAGCTGAACTGCATAGATTACATGGCAGAGGGAGTCATGAAAGCCATAGTGACCTTCGGAAGGCTTGTCATGCAGCATCCCAAGGAGTACAGGTACAGGGCAGAGGTCATGTGGCTTGGTACCGTGGCTCAGAACAATACCATAGGCGTAGGAAAGAATCAGGACTGGTCCAGTCACAACATAGGCAATGAGCTCAGCGCACTGTTTGATACGCCTCATGGCATAACCCTTACCATCATCACTCCTGCATGGATGGAATATGTTTACAAGGACCATCTGTGGAGATTTGCAAGGTTTGCAAGAACCGTATTTGATGTGAATGAGCCGGATGATGAAAAGGCAGCCCTTGAGGGCATCAGGCTTACCACGGAGTTCTTCAAGGAGCTCAAGCTTCCCACATCCTTTGCAGAGGGCGGAGTGCCCGTGGATCGGATGGATGAGATAGCAGAGATGGCAAGCCATGAGTTCGGAACGGATAAAATTGGAACCTTCAAGGTTCTTGATAAAGAGGATATCCTAAAGATCCTCGACATAGCAAAGGATCATTATTGATCTGAAGATTAAGGGAGGAGGCGATAGAATTGAAGAAGGTGATTCTTGACTGCGATCCGGGGCATGATGACGCGTTTGCGATCATGCTGGCAGCTAAGCACTGTGATCTTCTGGGAGTTACCACGGTGGGCGGAAACGGATACCTTGAAAATGTGACCAGAAACGCACTTTCCGTGCTGGAAGTGATCGGACGTACGGATGTTCCCGTATATCCCGGACATGCAGGCCCTTCAACGGTGCCGCTTGTAATAGCGGACAATGTTCACGGAAAGAGCGGTATGGACGGCCCGAAGCTGGATCCGCCCAAACGCAAGCCCGAAACAAAGCATGGGGTGGATTTCATAGTAGATACCGTCATGAATACTGACGGGGTAACCCTTGTAGCGACCGGACCGCTTACAAACATAGCATCGGCCATAAACAAGGAGCCCAAGGTGGCAGAGCGTGCGGAAGCACTTTACATCATGGGCGGCGGAGCTTACTGCGGAAACTGGACGCCGGCGGCAGAGTTCAATATATATGTTGATCCGGAAGCTGCATACAAGGTATTCCACAGCGGCATTCCGATCTATATGGTAGGCGTAAACCTGACCCGTCAGTGTCCGGTAAACAAGGACCTCATCGAAGAGCTCCGCGGACTTGGAAACAGGGCAGGAGTATTCGGGGCAGAGCTCATGGATTTCTTCGCAGGAGGCGGAGATGCCCATCTTCATGATGCATGTGCTGTAGCATGGCTCATAGATCCTTCGCTGGTAGATTCCGCATATCTTCATGTGGACATAGAGCTTAATGGAAGCCTTACAAGAGGCATGACCGTAACGGATCTGAGGACACTTCAGACAAATGAGAGGGATGTGGACTTTGATCTTGGCTCACCCAAGAAATGGGATGATCCTCCGGTAGGATCCCCGTTCAGGGGACAGGCACCCAATACCCATGTGGGCATGAGGCTTGACTTCCCCGGATTCAGGAAGCTTCTGATAGAGACCATGGCTTCCTACGACTGATATGAAAATTGCGCGCAAGCGTAAAAAATAGAAAAAAGGAGAAGAATATGAAAAAACTGTTATCATTGGTACTGGCTCTCTCTATGACAGTGATGAGCCTTGCAGCATGCGGTGGCGGAGCAGATGCCACTGAGGCCGCTACTGAGGCAGCGGCTGAGACTGAAGCAGCAGCTGAGGGAGAAGAGGCTGCAGCAGAGGGAGAGGCAGCAGAAGCTACCGGAGAGCCCCTCAACATCATGATGTATGTTATCCAGTCACTCGGAACCATGTCCTGTGAGGACCTTATCTATGAAGAGCTTACAAAGTTCTGTGAGGAGACAGGATCCACACTCAACACCTACGAGTGCAACAACGACAACTCCGCTCATGAGACAACTCTGAGAGAGATCGCAGCATCCGGAGCTTATGACGTTATCGTTACCGGATACTACAACATCCCTGAGTATGTTCAGATGACCGCTGAGCAGTTCCCGGATCAGAAGTGGATACTCTTCGATACTTCCGTTGATTATACACTTCCCTACTGCAGCAACATCTACAGCATAACCATGGATCAGAACACCCTTGCATTCATGGCAGGTGCACTTGCAGCCCTCATGACCACTTCAGGATATGAAGGAACCAACGAAGACAAGGTAGTTGGTTGGGTAGGCGGCGGAGAGAACACCGCAGTTAACGACTTCCTCGTTGGTTACATCGATGGCGTAAACTATGTTGACAGCAGCATAGAGGTTCTTTACTCCTACGTTGGTGACTGGGCTAACACTGCAAAGTGTAAGGAGCTCGCTCTTACCCAGTACGACATGGGCGCAGATGTAAGCTTCGCAGTTTGCGGCGGCGCTGGATTCGGACTTTGCGAGGCAGCAGCTGAGACCGGACATTATGCATTCGGCGTTGATACCGACTTTGGTGCAACTCTTGAGCAGACTCAGCCCGAGACCGCAAAGTATGTTGTATCTTCGGCTATCAAGCAGTTCGGCTATGCAGTATATGATGCAATGGTAGCATTCTACAACGGAGAGCTTGAGTTCGGTCAGAACGTTAACTTCGGAGTTGACTCCGGATATCTTGAGATGATCGAGACTCCTCAGTTCGACAGAATTGTTAAGGAAGGAATGCCCGAGGTTTACGAGCAGTTCCAGGCTATCGTTGAGGACCTTAAGGCCGGCAAGATCGAGGTTGGTACAGCTGTAGGCGCTACCGAGGATTATGTAAACGAGAAGAAGGCAGAGGCAGCTCCCTTCTGATCAGATTGATATCAAATAGCATTTGGTAAGGGACGGGACGCCGCGTTATGGGGCGTCCCGCCCATAATAACAAGTAGCAGTTCTGTATTGGAGTTAGGGGTATATGGAAAACGAAAAAATAATGGATAATAACCACGATGTCGTGCTGGCTATGGAAAACATAACCAAGATCTACGACAACGGTTTTGTCGCCAACAAGGACATTACCCTTGAGCTGCGCAGAGGCGAGATACACGGACTGGTAGGGGAGAACGGTGCAGGAAAGACGACGCTTATGAAAGTCCTGTTTGGACATGAGCAGCCTGAGAGCGGAAGGATTATGCTCAACGGCAAGGAGGTCCATATACAGAATCCTCTTCAGGCCATAGATCTTGGTATCGGAATGGTGCATCAGCACTTCATGCTGGTGGATTCCCTCAGTGTGGCAGAGAATATGGTCCTGGGCGTAGAACCCAGAAAGTCAAGATTTTTATTTGACCATAAGAAGGCAGTTGAGCTTACCGAGCAAACTGCCAAGAAATTCAACCTTCCCATTGATCCTGAAGCACTTATCAAGGATCTTTCGGTAGGCTATAAGCAGAGAGTTGAGATACTTAAGGTACTTCTGAGAGGCGTCAAGATACTTATCCTTGACGAGCCTACGGCGGTACTTACTCCTCAGGAGACGGATGAGCTTTTTGAGCAGCTCATAAATCTGAAGAACCAGGGCTATACCATAGTGTTCATCAGCCATAAGCTCCAGGAGGTAAAGCAGATCTGCGACAGGATCACCGTTCTGAGACTTGGACAGGTGACCGGTACCGCAGAGCTTAAGGACGTTTCCATCCATGGTATATCCAGGATGATGGTCGGCAGGGATGTCATCCTCGACATAGAGAAGAAGAAGGCAGAGCCCAAGCAGACAGTCCTTAAGGTGAGAGATCTTGTACACACAAACAAATTCGGAGTCAAGGCCATTGACGGCATTTCCTTTGACGTAAGAGCCGGAGAGATCCTTGGCGTTGCCGGAGTAGAAGGTAACGGACAGTCTGAGCTTTCCGAGACCATATGCGGACTTCTTCCCATAGAGAAGGGTACCATAGAGATCGAAGGAAAGAGCATTGCAGGCTGCAGCATAGATAGTATCAGAAAGAGAAAGGTATCCATGGTCCATGAGGACCGTATGATCTATGGAGTTTCTTCAAATCAGTCCATAGAGGAGAACATGATCTCTGAGAGATATTATAAGCCTGAATACCAGAAGAACGGTGTTCAGAACAAGGCATATATCAGAGATGAGGCAAAGAGACTCATCAAGGAGTTCGTTGTAAAGTGTGACGGACCTGAGGCGCCTATCAAGACTCTTTCAGGCGGTAACGTACAGAAGGTCGTTGCAGCAAGAGAGTTCTCTTCCGATCCTAAGCTCCTTGTGGTAGCTCACCCTACCAGAGGTATAGACGTAGGAGCTACTGACCTCATCCGTCGTAAGATTGTTGAACTGAGAGATGAAAAGGACACCGCAGTGCTCCTGTTCTCAGCAGACCTTAACGAGCTGATAAATGTCAGTGACAGTATAGTAGTTATGTTTGAAGGAAAGATAGTGGCATACTTCCCTGACCTTACGGGCATCACCCCTGAGGTACTCGGAGAGTACATGCTTGGTATAAAGAAACAGGATGATGCGGAGATAGGAGGTGTAGTTCATGAATAAGAAGACTTATCTCACAGCGGAACAGATAGAGAAAAGGTTTTCTGTCATAAGGACCCTTATTTCCGTAGCAGTGGCACTCGTATTCTGCTTTATAATGATTGCGCTGAGCTCGGAGAACCTTGCAAATGATGTCATAACATTCATTACTGCTCCGGTTTCCAGCCTCAGCAGATTCACCACATTCATCATCAAGATGTGCCCTATAATATTCACCAGCTGCGCGATCTGCCTCCTGTTCCAGTCAGGCGTATCGAACCTGGCGGTTGAAGGAGCATTCTATGTGGCAGCGGTTATGGCTGCAGCAGTAGGTGCGGCTCAGGGCATGCCTCCTGTTATCCATTTTGTGATCATGGCCCTTACGGGTGCGGTTTCAGCAGCGGCAGTGCTTCTGATCCCTGCCATCCTTCAGGTCAAGTTCAATGCAAACATAGTCGTATCATCCCTGATGCTGAACTATGTATGTACATTCTTTGCAAACTATCTTGTTACGGGTCCCTTCCGTGATCCCGGAGCAGGATATGAGGCAACTTATCTTGTAGCCGACAGCGCAAAGCTTGCTAAGGTGAGCCTTGGCGGCGGACAGTTCCATGTAGGTATATTCATTGCCCTGGCTGCTGTTGCACTTACCTGGTTCATACTTTTCAAGACCACCTTCGGATACCAGTGCCGTACAGTCGGCGCCAACTCAAGGTTTGCACACTTCTCAGGAATAAAGGTAGCGAAAGTCATCCTCCTTTCTTCCATCGTTGCAGGCTTTCTGACAGGTGTCGGAGGAGCAACTGAGGTCAGCGGCTACTATGCAAGGCTTAACTGGGTAGCATCCCCTCAGTATGGATGGGATGGAATCATGGTTGCGACCCTTGCAAGAAACAACCCCATCGGTGCACTTGCGGCTTCAGCGTTCCTGGCATATATCAGAACATCTGCGGATGTACTTAACATAACTTCCGTAGTACCTGTAGAGATCGTAGAGATCGCTCAGCAGGTAATCATCGTTATGATAGCTGCCCGCGGACTGCTCTATAGCTTCGAGAAGAAGGCGATAGTAAAGAATGCCAGAAAGCAGATGGAGAGCATGGAAAATCATGAGGAGGTAGAAGGATGAGTATAATTGATGCGATTTTATCCGCGAACTTTTTAAGCTCAGCCGTCCGCATGGCTACTCCTCTGGTGTTTGTAGCCATGGCGGCATGCTTAGGCCGTAAGGCAGATATCCTTTGTATCGCCTATGAAGGAATGATGCTCTTTGCTGCACTTGGCGGAGCCCTCGGCAGTGCTTTTACCGGATCAGTACTTTTAGGAGCACTGGTAGGCATCATAGCCGGAATGATCATAGCACTGATATTTGCATATTTCGTGCTTTATCTGGATACGGATGCAATGCTTATAGGTCTGGCGCTTAATACGTTGGGAAGCTGTGGTACCATATACCTTATGTATATGCTTCTTGGACGTAAGTCCGATACCACCTCGGTTACGAGCTATGCATTCCCCAACATTCATCTTGAGTTCCTTGAGAATGTACCCGTTATCGGAGCACTCATAGGAGATCAGAACGTACTGACATATGTAGCCATCATATGCACGATACTGGTGTTCATATTCATATTCAAGACACCTCTTGGACTGAGGATCAGATCCGTTGGTGAGGATCCTTCAGCTGCAGTATCCGTAGGTATCAATGTCAACAGGACAAAGTTCATCGCCCTTCTGATATCCGGACTGCTTGCTTCCTTCGGAGGCATTTTCATGTCAATGGCATACATACCTTACTTCACAAAGGACATGGTTTCCGGACGTGGATTCATAGGTATAGCTGCCTGCAACCTGGCATCGGGCCATCCCATCGGAGCCGCCCTGTTTGCCCTGGTATTCGGAGCCGCTGACGCCCTTGCAAACATAGCTCAGGGCTTCAGGCTTCCTTACCAGTTCGCTTCCATGATACCTTATATCATCACCATCATCGGTCTGTGCTTCGCCGGAATGAGCGGAACCAGAAAGAAGAAGGTAAAGGCTAAATAAGCCCGGGTTTTGATCCCTTGACAAAAGAATATAAGGTAAAAGAGCAATCTTATCCCGATAGATCAAGGAAGCTTTTACAAATCAAATGATGGGGGTCGGATTTCCGGCCCCCATTTTTACAGGAGAGAAGGCTTATGAAGTATATAGCTGACGGCTCTGTCATCACCAACCGACTGATATTTACAGATGGAAGAGTGATAGAGGACATCATGGGCGGCTCGGGGATGTATGCCTTTGCAGCACTCAGACAATGCACTCCGGACTCCATGCTTCTGAGCGGAGTCGGAGAGGACTTTGAAAAGTATTACGGAGAGTGGTTCAACAGGAATAACTGTACCAGAGACGGCCTCTATGTACGCTCGGACAAAACCATCTACAATGAACTCGTATATGATCCTGAGGGAAAATATATTGAGTATTCAATTTACGGTGATGAATATGAGTTCTATAACATTCCCGAGATGATCATGAGTGCAAAGGATTATGAGCCCTTCATATCTGAGGTAAAGGGCATATCCAGAAGCTCAGGCATAGATGAAGAGTTTGAAAAAGGAATGCTTGAATACAAGAAAAAATATGATTTCAAGCTCATGTGGGAAATCCCGGAGTCACAGGTGGACAGCCTTGGAGAATCCTTCAGACATGGAGGAATGGATGAGGTCAAGGAGAGACTGAAGATAGTGGACATCTTTTCCTGCAACAAGCCTGAGAGCTATCGTATCTTCGGAACAGACAATGTGGAGGACTCCGTAAAGATGCTGAAGCAGCTTGACCGTCCCGTATATTTCAGGGTCGGAAGTGCCGGAGCATGCATGATCGATGAGGGCAAGGAATATTTCGTTCCCATGATCAGCTCAGTGCCCAGAGAGCAGGAGATAGATCCCACAGGCTGCGGAAACAGCTCCACGGCGGCTACTATGTGGGCATACTGCGAGGGCTATGATCCCCTTATGTGCTGCATAATCGGAAATGTGATAGCATCCTATAATGTAAGACAGTATGGCCCTTATCCGGATATGTCTGAAAAGACTCAGAAGGAAACACTTGAATTGGCGCAGACCATATATAAAAAGATGACTCAAGGATAAAGGAGGAATTCTTGTGAATAAGAATGATTTTGAAACATCATTGATCAGACAGGCAAGAGTAGCTGATGAGATGATCGGGATCGTAAAGGCCAAGGTGGAGGCCCAGCTTGATACGGTTCTTCCGGCAAAGGAGATCTTTGACGCTCAGAAGATCTTCATCACCGGATGCGGAGACAGCTGGCTTGCAGGCGTAGCAGCAAAGCCTGCATTTGAGGCGCTTACAAAGGTGGAGACCAATGTTATGCGTGCAGTGGATTTCTCGAGACATCTCAACTCAAAGAACCTTGGATACAGCCCCAACACCCCTCTCGTTATTGCAATCTCATATTCCGGAGAGGCAACAAGGGCAGTGGAGTGTGCTCAGCGTGCTGCAAAGTATGGCGCAAATACCCTTGCCATAACCGCAAATCCCCAGTCCAGGCTTGCAAAGGCCTGCAGGCATATGATAAATGTCGGACTTCCTGAGGGCGGAGAGTACTTCCCCGGAGGTACCACCTACATAGCTTCCATGCTTTCCTTGATGCTTCTTGCACTCAGGATCGGAAGGGCAAAGACTACCATATCCGCTGAAGAGTACAAGGATATGAAGGCGGCAATCACGGACTGGTCCCATGAATTCAATAAGAGCCTCCCGGCCATGGAGGATCAGTGCTTTGACATAGCCCAGAGATGGAAGGATCTCAGATGTATGGACTTCATCGGTGATTATGCAGAATATGCTACTGCATATTTCGGATCCGCGAAGGTTATTGAGACCTGGGGCGGATATACCACCTATGATGATTCCGAGGACTGGTGCCATATCAACTATTTCCTCATGAATCCTGAGACCATCGGCAGAGTCGTAACCACCAACAAGACCACGCCTTCCTTTGGAAGGGTAAAGGAGACCATCAATGCCATAAAGTCTCTTGGAAGCCCCTGCATGATAGTGAGCGATGCGGATGCTTCGGAGTTCCCTGAGGGCATGGATGTGGTAACTACTGTTTCTCCCAGATATTTCTGGCTGAATCCACTGCTTCAGCACATTCCTTTTGATATGGTTGCAGGATATATTGCAGCTATGAAGGACGGCAAGGCATTCAGAGAAGGAGATCCCAGGTTTGACGTTCCCGAGCTCAATCAGAGGCTCAAGGAAGGCACCAGGATAGAGATCGTGTGAGGTGAATGATATGGTATATACAGATTCTCATGTAATTGGCTCAAAGAGAGACGGCGCAGAGATCCTCAATGATCTCATCGCAAAGGACATCGAAAAAAGCGGTATAAAGAATGGCATAGCAGTGATCCAGAGCTGCGACCCTACAGTCGGAATCGTAAGGACTGCCGTAAAGGATACGGTTTTATGCGACGTGATCAGCGAGATCAGAAAGATCGTACCCGCAAGGATCAATTTTAAAAATGAGGAATCCCCTGAGGATGCTGCAGGACATATCAAGGCTGCCATATTCGGACAGAGCCTGACACTGGCACTAAAGGACGGAGCTCTTTTGGACATGGAAGGCATGGGTGTATTCATGCTTGATTATGACGGCCCGCAGAACAGAAAGATCGATGTTCTGATCATGGGAGAATAAGGAGGAGAAAGCAGCGATGACTCATAAGGATTACAACAGCGTTATGCTGGATCAGATCAGAAATTCTGTAAAGGATATAAATGCAATAGCTGCAAATGAGCCCTTTGAGCTGTTCAGCAATTGCGTTCCTGAGGATGTGGTTAGAAACACTTCCCGTGTAATGCTTACCGGATGTGGGGACAGCTACTGTGCTTCCATAGCAGCAAAGCCTGTTTTCGAAAATGCCGATACTTCCACAAAGACCGGTATGGTACCCGGAACCCCCACTGACGCTCTCAGGAACATAGAATTTTCCAGATACTACAATACTTATAAGGGATGGGAGCCTACTACGCTTACCAAGAACCTGCTCTGCTCGGTGTCCATATCCGGATCACCCAGAAGGCCTACTGAGGCTGCCAGGAGGATGAAGGAAATAGGCGGTACCAGCGTGGCATTTACCACCAACCCCAACAGCGAGCTGGCAGAGAATTCCTCTTATATTATACCCATGTATCTGCCTTCCTATGGCTCGGCACCCAATGTTACCAGCTATTACACTTCCATGTTCTCGCTCATGATGTTCGGATTTTACATGAGCAGGGCAAAGGGACAGATCACCATGTCCCAGGCAGAGGCCTGCAGGAACGGACTTCTGGCATATGCAAACTCCTACAGCGGAAGTGTTATGAGCAGACTTTCCGAGCAGGCTCTTGAGCTTGCAGAGAAGTGGGAGAAGGACGGAGTTGAGGTTATGGACTTCGTTGGAGACGGAGCTGACTATGCGACTGCCTTCTTCGGATCTGCCAAGATGGTAGAGGCCTTCGGCGGACTTACCACCAACGATGACTCTGAGGGCTGGTGCCATATCAATTACTTCATCGAGAACGTGGACAAGGTAGGAACATTCATCATAGCAAATACTGATTCTCCTTCCTTTGGGCGTGAGCTGGAGACCATAAGAGTAATGTGCAGGCTCAGGAGCCATGTTGCCGTAATCACTAACGGAGATGCTTCACTGTTCCCTGAGAATGCAGTAGTATTCAGGACACCTGAGGCAAGATCACCCTGGATGCATGTATTCATGCAGCACATCCCCATGGATCTTGTGGCTGCACTTATAGCTGAGATGAGGGGAACAAAGCCTTTCAGAGCTGACAGCGAGATACATCAGAAGGATGCGGATTGCGTAAGGTTCAGGAAGAGTCAGATCGAGATCATTCGTTAAGGAGGCTTTTATAATGAGCTATATGGAAAAGATATCCCTCAGGACAGAGTTTGAGGGTATGCATGATGTAACTGACAAGGTCCAGGAGGCAGTGGCAAAGAGCGGCATCAAGGAAGGCTTCTGCATCATCCAGTGCAACCACACTACTGCCAGCCTCATAGTTACGTCTTTCTGGGACAAGCGCGGTCATGTGGACTTCATGGAGGAGATAGACAAGCTGATCCCTACCCGTTATGACTACAGACATCAGTTCGACACCCCTACGGATGCTGCGGGACATATAAAGTCCGCAGTCTGCGGAACAACTATTCCTCTTATCGTTACCGGAGGAAAGGCTCTGCTCGGATCTTCACAGGGCATTCTGTTTGCTGAATTTGACGGCCCCAGAGACAGACAGTTTTTCGTAAAGGTGATCTCTGACTGATAAACTTAAGGTTTAAGTCACGGATTCGAGGCCTGCACAGCGTAATACGTGCAGGCCTTTAATTTTAAAAGTTAAGGATTAAGGGGTTACAAACATATGAGAAAAGTTATATTGGACGTGGATACCGGTTCAGATGATGCCGTGGCGATCATGACGGCCCTTCTGTGTCCGGATCTGGAAGTAGTGGGGATCTGTACCGTATGGGGCAACATGAATGTGGATCTGACCACTGACAACACCCTGAGGCTGCTTGACAGACTCGGGAAGCCTGTACCCGTATATAAGGGCTGCGGTACCGCCATGGTGAAATATCTGGCTCCCAGATGTGCATCCAACGATTACAAGCCTGTATTTAAAGATGGCAAGGAGCTTAAGATACACTACGACCATCTTGAAGGACTGGAACCGACGGACTGGAAGGAAGAGGACATGGATGCGGTCAGCTTCTATGTAAACAAGCTGAGAAATACCGATGAAAAGCTGACGCTGATACCCGTAGGCCCTCTGACTAATCTTGGAGAGGCTCTTTCAATTGCTCCTGATATAGCGGAAAATATTGAAGAGATAGTCCTTATGGGAGGAGGAGAGGATATAGCAAATGTTACGCCCTGCGCTGAGGCAAATATCTGGCATGATCCGGAGGCGGCTCAGAAGGTGCTGGACTGCGGCGCAAAAGTTACCTTTATTCCTCTTGATGCCACCCATTCCGTGGCACTGGACCTTGAGGACTGCAAAACCTTAAGAAGTCTTGGAAGCTTTGCCGGAGATTTTGCTGCAACCATGACGGAACAGAGGATAGAGTATGAGCATGCCGCCATAGGCCCCGGGAAGATATCAACGGCCATACATGATGCTCTGGCAGTCTGTGCGGTAATAGACAGAAGCATACTTACGGATGTGGAGGAGGCCCATGTGGAGATAGGGCTGGATGGATACAACGAAGGAGAGACCATAGTTGACCATGCTGCGGATCCTGCAGATATCAATGCCTCATTTGCAAAAAAAGCAGATAAGAAAATGTTCATGGACATGCTCTGCAGATATCTCAAGGAGGGAAAGTGATATGTCTAAAAATGTCATACTGAATCTTGGGGCCTTCGGAGGAACTGCAGAGGAGGTACTTCATGGGCTTCTTGCCGGAGATTTCTCCCTAAAGGCCGTATGCGTATCCTGGAGTTGCGAGGATCAGAAGGCTGCGGTCAAAGAGGCTTTGGCTGCCGTGAAGGCAGAAGGCCTGGACATACCCGTACCCGTATGTGCCGGAGCTAAAAACTCCATGAGCAGATACCTTCTGAAAAAAGAAAAAACTGAATGCTCCGGAAAGGCCTGTGATGATGACAGGGAAAAGCCTGCAGCCCTTATGCTTCTGGAGCTTCTCAAGGCTTCGGAGGAGAGGGTGATACTTCTAAGTACCGGCCCTCTTACGGACCTGGCCCATACCCTGAGGATAAGGCCCGGGCTTTCAAAAAAGATTGAAAAGGTGATACTTCTTTGCGGAAGGGATATGACCGTGGACAGGGGCATACATGTATATGACAACATCCGCAGGGATCCTGAGGCCATGCAGATCATTCTTGACAGCGGAGTGGATACGCTGCTTGTGACTCCGGCTGACGATGATGAACAGAAGACTTTGAAGGCTGCCGTAAGATATGCTGCGGGTGAAGAAAGCTTTATGGATATAAGAAATGAGCACTGTCTTATTCAGCTTGGAAACATAGGAACAGGAGCTCTGGTAATGGATCGCAGAGAAAAACCCGAAGAGGTAAACTGCCGTATCGTGAGAGGATAGACAGCCTTTTCATGATATCACCATATGAAATATGAACATACCGAAGATACATGCAGGGGCGGACTTCTGGTCCGCTCCGTTTTTTATTGGGGAGAGGCGCATTTTTATTGACAGACATAAATCAATGAAATGTAGTTGACATTAAGGTTAGTTGGTGCTAACATAATGAAAGTTAGAAGAAGCTAACGGAGGTGAGATATTGATGCCTATATCAATGGGTACAAATGGAAACAGCTATATAATCCAGAGACTGACTGGCTCGGGAGAGGTCAAGGCCCATCTCAATTCCATGGGATTCAATCCCGGCACAGAGGTGACGATAGTATCCAGACTTTCAGGCAATGTGATACTCGCCGTAAAGGATACGAGAGTTGCCATCAATGCAGAAGAGGCACGCCATATCCTAGTATGAACATATGCAGGAGGTCGGAAGATGACACTTAAGGAAGCAAAGGTGGGTTCGACGGTCGTGGTGACCAGGATCCTTGGAGAGGGTGCATATAAGCGCAGGATCATGGACATGGGCATTACAAAGGGCAGTGAGCTTTTTGTAAGGAAGGTGGCGCCCCTCGGAGATCCGGTGGAGCTTACGGTGCGGGGCTACGAGCTTTCGCTCAGAAAGAATGACGCCGAATGTGTTGAGATCAAGGAAGTTGGCTGACAGAAAGATCAGTCATTTTTTTAGGACATTAGTTAGCGGAGGCTAACATTGTAGGAGGCAAGGATTATGAAACTGAAGTTCGGATTGGCCGGAAATCCCAACTGCGGAAAGACGACCATGTTCAATGCACTTACGGGTGCCAATCAGTATGTGGGAAACTGGCCCGGAGTGACCGTGGAGAAGAAAAGCGGAAAACTCAGAAATTCAGGAGAAGACGAGATAGAGATCGTGGACCTTCCGGGAATCTATTCCCTTTCACCTTATACACTTGAAGAAGTGGTATCCGCAGATTTTATCCTTAAGGAAAAGCCGGATGTGGTGATAGACATCGTGGACGCCACCAATATTGAGAGAAACCTCTATCTGACTACCCAGCTTATCGAGACAGGAGTGCCTGTGGTCATCGCCCTCAACATGACGGACCTTCTGCATAAGAACGGCATATCCATCAACAATAAAAAGCTTTCCGAGATCCTTGGATGTCCCGTGGTGGATACTTCGGCACTGAGAGGCACCGGGTTAAAGGAACTCATACAGACTGCCAGGGATACCGCAAAAAAAGCGGCAAGAGGTGACAGACAGGCAGTATATGACAAGCAGATATTTTCTGAAGATACTGAAAAGCTCATTTCCGAGATCAGGGCAGAGCTTCCTGCGGGGATACCGGAGGAAGAGAAAAGATGGTATTCGGTAAAGCTCCTTGAGCAGGACGGAAGGGTCCTTAAGGAACTTGGCCTTTCAGCCCAGAACCAGTTCAGGAAATATACGGATGAGATAGAAAAAAAACATGATGACGAGGCTGAGGCTGTAATCACTGATGAACGCTATGTTTATATCCAGGATATATGCAAGGCTGCCGTGAAAAAACCGGGAAGCAAGATGAGCATATCCGACAGGATAGACAGCATAGTCACAAACAGGATCCTGGGTCTTCCCATCTTTGCGGCAGTAATGATATTTGTATATTATGTCACTGTAACGACGGTGGGAACTGTCATGACCGACTGGACCAATGATTCCTTTGTTGTTGCCGTTCAGGATGCGGTGGCAGGCCTGCTTGCCTCAGTGGGTGCAGGAGACCTTATAACCGGACTTATCGTGGACGGCATAGTGGGAGGCCTTGGAGCAGTGCTTGGCTTCGTGCCCCAGATGGCGCTTCTCTTCCTGCTTCTTTCCATCCTTGAGGATGTGGGCTATATGGCCAGGATCGCGTTTGTCATGGACAGGGTGTTCAGGCATTTCGGCCTTTCGGGAAAGAGCTTCATACCGCTTCTTATCTCATCAGGCTGCGGCATTCCCGGTATCATGGCATCCAGGACCATAGAGCAGGAAAATGACAGAAGGCTCACCATCATGACAGCTACCTTTGTCCCCTGCGGAGCAAAGCTCCCGGTTATCGCGCTTATGGCAGGCGTGCTTGCAGGCTACACTACAGGGTCTGCGGCAGTAGGGGCATTCCTTGCGCCGATCATGTATTTCATCGGCGTGGCGGCGGTGATCATTTCCGCAGTCATACTCAAAAAGACCAGGCCCTTTTCCGGCGAACCGGCACCCTTTGTAATGGAACTTCCGGCATATCATATCCCCCAGGTAAAGACGGTCCTCCTGCATGTTTGGGAGAGGCTTAAGGGATTCCTTATAAAGGCAGGTACAATACTGTTCGTGGCATGCGTGATAATGTGGTTCCTTTCCACCTTTGGATTTGAGAATGGGGCATTTGGAATGGTCGAAGATTCCAATGCATCCCTGATCTCTTACCTTGGAAATGCAATAGCCTGGATATTTGCGCCTCTTGGCTTCGGACAGTGGCAGCCGGTTGCAGCATCAATAGCGGGATTTACCGCAAAGGAAGCCATTGTTTCTACCATGGGAGTATTGGCCAATGTATCCGAGGAGCTTTCGGAGGAGGCTGATGTGGTGGCGGCAGCTATCACAGGCTGGTTCCCTACAGCTGTAGCCGCATTTTCCTTCCTGACCTTCAACCTGCTCAACTCACCCTGCCTTGCTGCCATAGCAACCATGGCTCAGCAGATGCAGTCCAGGAAGATGTTCTGGTTCGCCATCATATATCAGAATGTATTCGCTTACTGCGTATCTCTGGTTATTTACCAGATAGGCGGACTTGCTCTTGGCATGGTAGGTTTCAGCATATGGACCATAGTGGCATTCGCAGTGCTTGCAGTACTTCTGTTCCTGCTGTTCAGACCTGACCCCTATAAGGAGACCAGGCGCTATACCAGGTCCTCAGTGGAGGCTGCAAGGAGCTGACAATATTAAAATTGCTTACTGACTGATTTACTCATACATATCTCCATACATCTATTTGAATGAGTCAAGAACTGCCCGATGACCTCGGGCGGTTTTTGATGTATAATCAAACAAAAAGGAGGGAAATGACATGGCTCTTATATATGCTTTTCTTGCGGAAGGCTCTGAAGAGGTGGAATGCCTGGCATGCGTGGATGTACTGAGACGTGCCGGAATCGATACCAGGCTCATAGCTGTGGGAGATGAGCTTACGGTTACGGGATCCCACGGTATCAGCATAGTATGTGATGCCAAGATAGAAGAAGCAGATCTTTCTGCGGCAGACGTTCTTTTCATACCGGGAGGTATGCCCGGCACACTTAACATGGCAGGAAATAAAATACTCTGTGATGCTCTAAAAAAACAGGCAGAGTCAGGAAAAAGAGTGGCTGCGATATGTGCCGCTCCTTCAGTTCTCGGAGGGCTGGGGCTGCTTAAGGGAAAGAAGGCGACCTGCTATCCTGGGTTTGAGGATAAGCTTTTGGGAGCGGATTATACTCATGAGGGAGTCGTAACGGATGGATGCATAACCACCGCAAGAGGACTTGGCTATGCCCTGGATCTGGGGCTCGAGCTGGTAAGGCTGCTCATAGATGAAGACACAGCTCTGAAGCTTAAGGATTCCATCCAGTACGAGGACAGATAGACTGAAAATACATATATTTTACGGAGAAAACGATTTTTTATTGCTTCAACGCGATAAAAAATCGTTTTTGTTTTGACAAATACTGGCCGGAACTGTATAATATTTTTATTATTCAAAGCCGCAGGAAGACATAGACATGTAGCTCTGCGGCGTTTTTTAATATCAACTGGAGATTTGATATGGCAAAAGAGATCATTGATGCCGTGAAGGAAGCCGAGCTTAACGGCAGATATAATGTGGAAAATGCCAAAAATGAGGCTGAAGACAGATTCAGCAGGGCTGCGCAGGAGGCGGAGGCTTCACTTGAAAAAAAGGTCGAAAATGCCCGCAGGGAAGCGGGGGAGATGACCAAAAGAGCAAAAAAGGAAGCTGAAGAGATGATGGCAAAAGCCGAGGCTGAAGCCTTTTCTGAGAAGGAAAAGCTTCGCAGGCAGAGCGAGTCAAGGGCGGACAGAGCCAAGGATACCATTAAGGAGTTCCTGTTTGGCAAAGACTGAAGGAGGGGATGAGTTTGGCAAAGATCCTCATGAAGCGGATGTTCATATGCGGCCTTAAGCGGGACCGCAAACAGCTGCTTGAACGGCTTCAGATGGAAGGCGTCATGGAGATCCGGAAGCCCTCGGATAAGGATGAGTACCTCATGACCATGGACGTCATGTCAAAGAAGCTGCTGTTTGATAAAAATTCAAATGTGGCAGAACAGGCCCTTTCAGTGCTTGAAAAATATGTGCCGGAGAAGAAGGGGATACTGGAATCCTTTGAAGATGTAAAGGAACTTCCGAGATCGGAATATGATGAGAGGACAGGCCATGCGGAGGAATATATCTCCATGGCACGGGACATACTGGAGCTTGAAAAAAAGATCCATGATACAAGAGAGGAGATCCCAAAGCTTGAAAGCAGGGCAGACGGACTGAGGCCCTGGCTTTCATTTGATCTTCCGATGGATTTTGGGGGTACTGAAACGACGGATGCATTTATAGGTACCCTTCCCTATGCAGTGGATGCAGACTCCCTTTCACAGCGCATCTTTGAAGATAAGGGCATAAGGCCGGAGGTATCCGTCATAAGCAGTTCCAGGGAGATGAGCTGCATATTCGTACTCTGCCTGAAAAGGGATTCACAGAAGGTGGAGGAGGCGCTGAAGGCCATGCTGTTCAATGCTCCAAAGAGCGGTACCAGGGGAGTCATACCTTCGGAGGAGATAAAAAGACTGGAAGTCAGGAAGGAAAAACTGAAGGAACAGATCGATTCCTGGATTAGCGAGCTGATCTCATATAAGTCAGAACGGGAGAAGCTTAAATTCGCATCGGATTATTATGCCATGAGGGCTGAAAAATATCTGGTGCTGGATGACATACCCCAGTCTGCTTCTGCATTTTTCCTGGACGGATATGTTCCCGCACCCCTTGCTGAGGATCTTAAGCAGAGGCTTGAAAGAGATCTTCCGGTAGCAATAGAGATAAGCGACCCGGATGAGGAAGATCCCGACGTGCCGGTGATCCTCAGGAACGGTACATTTTCAGAGCCGGTGGAGACCATAGTGGAAAGCTATTCCCTTCCCGGAAAGGGAGAGATAGATCCCTCCAGGATAACAAGTATCTTTTACTACATTTTTTTCGGAATGATGCTTTCCGATGCTGGATACGGGATACTGCTGGTGCTTGGAACGGCCTTTGTGCTCCTTAAGGTCAAAAACATAAAACCGGGCATGAGGAAGATGATGAAGCTCTTCCTGTACGGAGGCATAAGCACCATAATCTGGGGCTTTGCTTTCGGAAGTTTCTTTGGAAATTCCGTAAATGTCATAGCTTCCACATTTTTCGGAAGAGATGACATAAGCCTCAGGCCTCTCTGGTTCGAACCCATGAATGAGCCCATGAGGTATCTGGTATTTGCCTTTGCCTGCGGCATCGTGCATATATTTACAGGCCTGGGCATCAAAGTATATCAGTGCCTTAAGGCCGGAGATCCGGTTTCTGCATTCTGCGACGGCATACTCTGGTTCATGTTTGTTGGAGGAGGCATCGTATATCTGCTTACCATGCCTATGGTCACTGATATGCTGGGCCTTACGTTTACTCTTGGAAAGACCGCGGCCACGATCTCAGCCATAGCCGCCATTGCAGGATGTGCGGGAGTCGTGCTTACCGGAGGAAGGGAATCCAGAAACTGGTTCAAGAGGCTTCTCAAGGGGGCCTATGCTGCCTACGGGATCACCGGCTATCTGTCAGACATCCTGTCTTATTCCAGGCTCCTTGCACTGGGACTTGCAACCGGAGTCATAGCACAGGTATTCAATCAGATGGGATCCATGCTGGGAGCCACCTGGTATGGAGCGCTGATTTTCATCATAATATTCCTTATAGGGCACCTGCTCAACATAGGCATTAACGTGCTCGGAGCATATGTGCATACAAACAGGCTTCAGTTCGTGGAGTTTTTTGGGAAGTTCTATGACGGGGGAGGCAGGAAGTTCGAGCCTTTTACCGAAAAAACAAAGTATTTCAAGGTCAAGGAGGAAGAATAGATATGGAAAACATGGGATTACTGTTTGCCCTTTGCGGTGCGGCTCTGTCAGCGGCCCTGGCGGGCATAGGCTCGGCCGTAGGAGTAGGCATAGCCGGACGGGCTGCTTCAGGAGTTGTGACTGAGGACCCCAATCAGTTCTCAAAGGTACTTGTGCTCCAGCTGCTTCCCGGTACTCAGGGCATATATGGGCTTCTGATAGCCTTTATCACCCTTACGCAGATAGGCATAATGGGTGAACCTACCGATGTGAGCCTTCAGGAAGGACTGCTTTATTTCGTATCCTGCCTTCCCATGGCCTTCGGAGGACTGTTTTCAGCCATTGCACAGGGAAAGTGTTCGGTAAGTGCCATAGGCCTTGTCGCGAAGCGTCCCGATCAGTTCGGTAAGGCGATGATATTCCCTGCCATGGTAGAGACCTATGCGATCCTTTCGCTCCTTATTTCCATCCTTTCCATATTTGGCGTGGCAGGGCTTGGACTTTAACAGGATATTTTCCGGATTTGAAGGAGAAGCTTTATGAGCGGACTTCAGGAGATTTTGAATTATATAAGTGATGAATCCCAAAGACAGGTGGAAGGCATCATGACTGAGGCGGATGCCAGGATCGAGGCAGTCTCTGAGGAAATGCTGCGCCGCAGTGATGAGCAGTGCGGAAGGATCCTGGAAAAGGCTGCCCTGGAAAGCCGGCTTATCCTGGAAAGGGGGCAGGCATCTGCAGAGCTGAGAAAAAAGCAGATGCTGCTGTCCGCAAGACAGGAGATCATATCCGGCCTGCTGGATGAATGCCTTCGGGAGCTTCTGGCTCTTCCGGATGAGGAATATTTCAGGCTGCTCGAGAGACTTTTTGAAAGGCACTATCAGGGAGGAGATGCAGAGCTTCGGCTTTCGGAAAAAGACAGAAAAAGGATGCCGGAGGGATTTGTCCGGGATCTTTGCAGGGTCGCAGATAACAGGGGCAGGATATCAGTTTCGGATCATACCGAAGATATAGGCGGAGGCTTTATCATGGATTTCGGTGATACGGAGGAGGACCTGAGCTTTCATTCCCTGATCGAGGAAAATGATCCCTATCTCAGGGATATCCTGAATCGTATACTGTTTTCGTAAGAAAGGACCGGAGGCCAGGCGGAGCTATATATGTCCATAGCTTATACTGATAAAAATTACATATATGCTGTATCGAGGATCAGATTTGCGGAGCTTCGGCTTCTTAAGGCTGATACGTTTGAAAGGCTTTCCGCTGCTTCAGATATGAAGGAATGCATGTCCGTATTGTCGGAGAAAGGCTATGATACAGCCTCCGGAGATATCGACATGGTACTTACAGAGGAGAGACACAGGCTCTGGAGCCTGATAGGAGAGCTGGTACCTGACATGTCCGTATTTGATGTGTTCCGGATTCAGAATGATTATGACAACCTTAAGGCGGCCATAAAGGAGTCTGTCCTGGATCATGAAATGAAAGATATCTATACCAGGGAGGCGGGCCTTGACCCCATGCTTGTACGGAGGGCAGTCAGGGAAAGAAACTACAGGCTGCTTCCTGATGACATGGCAAGAGAAGCTGAGATCTGTCATGACATTTTCCTTCGTACGGGAGACGGTCAGCTCTGTGACGTGATACTGGACCGGGCGGCGCTCAAGGCCATGCAGAAGGCAGCAGCGTCCACAAAGGAGCAGGTACTCGGGGATTATGCAGAGCTTCGTGCCGCTTCGGCGGACATAAAGATCGCGATCAGGGCGGCGGATACAGGTAAGGACAGGGATTTTATATCCCGAGCTCTGGCAGACTGCAGCCTGATTGATACGGATTCCCTTGAAAAGGCTGCACTTTCAGGAAGGGATGCCATATATGCATATCTTGCAAACACCGATCTTTCGGATGCGGTGCCGGAGCTTAAAAGTTCACCTGCAGCCTTTGAGAGATGGTGTGATGATATGATCATACGGAAGGTGCGTTCTCAGCTTTGGAATTCCTTCGGGCTCGGGCCGGTGGCAGCATATATTATTGCCAAGGAGACAGAGATAAAATCGGTCCGTATACTGCTTACGGCAAAGCAGAATGGATTCCCGATGGAGATGATAAGGGAAAGGATGCGTGAGACCTATGTATAAGATAGCGGTCATGGGCGATCGGGACAGCATTTATGGTTTTGCTGCCGTAGGACTTGAGCCCGTGGAGGTGGAAGGAGCCGAGGAGGCTTCGGCGAAGCTTAAGGAACTGGTCTCAGAGGATTATGCAGTCATTTACATAACTGAAGGGCTGGCGGAAAAGATAGACAGGGACATTTCCAGATATGCGGACAGGCCTCTGCCTGCGATCATACTGATACCGGGAGTTTCGGGCAATACAGGAAACGGGCTCAGATCCGTAAAGAGATCCGTGGAGCGTGCCATAGGCTCCGACATAATATTCGGTGAAGGATAAGGACGAGGAAAAATGAGCAGTGGAGTTATTAAAAAGGTTGCAGGCCCTCTGATCATAGCCAAGGGCATGAGAGATGCAAACATGTCTGACATGGTGAAGGTCTCTGAGGACCATCTCACCGGAGAAATCATAGAGATGCACGGAGATGAGGCATCCATACAGGTGTATGAGGAGACCTCGGGACTTGCTCCGGGAGCGCCTGTGGAATCTACCGGCGTGCCCATGTCGGTGGAGCTTGGGCCGGGACTCATAAGCAGCATATATGACGGCATACAGAGGCCGCTCGACAAGATACTTGAGCTTACCGGATCCAATCTTCTGAAAAGGGGAGTAGAGGCAGCAGCCCTTGACAGAGACAAAAAATGGCATTTTACTCCCCTTAAGGCTGTGGGGGATGAGGTGGAGAGCGGAGACATCATCGGCACCGTCCAGGAGACGGAGGCTGTCCTTCACCAGATCATGGTCCCCTATGGCGTAAAGGGGCGCATAAAGAGCATAAATGAAGGGGACTATACGGTCACAGAGGATGTGGGCACACTGATCACCGACAAGGGAGAAACAGGGCTTTCCCTTATGCAGCGCTGGCCAGTAAGGCGCGGAAGGCCGTATAAGAAAAAGCTTACGCCGGATGCACCCCTAGTTACCGGTCAGAGAGTGATAGACACCCTGTTTCCCATAGCGAAGGGAGGCGTGGCTTCAGTGCCAGGCCCCTTTGGATCAGGCAAGACGGTTGTACAGCATCAGCTTGCAAAATGGGCAGACGCTGATATAGTGGTATATATAGGATGCGGAGAACGGGGAAACGAGATGACGGATGTTCTTAATGAATTTCCCGAGCTCAGGGATCCCAAGACCGGCAGGACCCTGATGGAGAGGACCGTACTCATAGCCAACACCTCTGACATGCCGGTGGCAGCCAGAGAGGCATCCATATATACTGGGATTACGATAGCTGAGTATTTCAGGGACATGGGATATTCCGTAGCCCTGATGGCGGATTCCACCTCCAGATGGGCAGAGGCCTTAAGGGAGATGTCCGGACGTCTTGAGGAGATGCCCGGAGAGGAGGGCTATCCTGCATATCTGGGATCCAGGCTGGCTCAGTTTTATGAGAGAGCCGGACGGGTGGTGACCCTTGGAAGCGATGACCGTGAAGGTGCGCTTTCGGTCATCGGAGCCGTGTCTCCTGCAGGCGGAGATATCTCCGAGCCGGTGACCCAGGCTACACTTAGGATAGTCAAGGTCTTCTGGTCATTGGATTCCTCGCTGGCATATAAGAGACATTTCCCTGCGATAAACTGGCTTAATTCATATTCCCTCTATCTTGACGGCATGGAGGAATATTTCAATGAAAATGTGGATCCCGGCTGGTCAGAGCTTCGGCAGAGGATCATGAGGCTCCTCCAGGAGGAGGCAGAGCTGGAGGAGATAGTAAAGCTTGTGGGCATGGATGCGGTTTCAGCCCAGGACCGCCTCAAGCTTGAAACCGCCAGATCCATAAGGGAGGATTATCTCCATCAGAATGCCTTTGATGATACGGATACATATACCTCCCTTCAGAAGCAGCGCTTTATGATGCAGGCCATACTGGATCTTTACGATGCGTCCAACAAGGCCCTTGCCCAGGGCGCCAGCGTAAATGATCTTGTGGCACTTCCCTGCAGGGAGGCCATAGGCCGTTTCAAATATGTAAAGGAAGATGAGACGGAGGCGGAATTTGAGACCATCGAGACCCGGATCTCCGAGGAATGTAAAAAGGCGGTAAGCAGAAGGGAGGACTTCTGATATGTCCAGAGATTATAAGACCATACAGGAGATAGCCGGCCCCCTTATGCTCATCCGTGGAGTGGAAGGCGTCGCCTATAATGAGCTTGGGGAGATCGAGCTTTCCGACGGTACCAGACGCCGCTGCAAGGTCCTTGAGATAGATGAGGGCAATGCCCTGGTCCAGCTTTTTGAGGCTTCGGCAGGGATAAATCTGAGCTCTTCAAAGGTCCGTTTTCTCGGACACAGCATGGAGCTTGGAGTGTCGGAGGATATGCTCGGACGAATGTTTGACGGATTGGGAAGGCCGATAGACGGAGGCCCTGAGATACTTCCTGAAAAGCGCATGGACATAAACGGAACGCCCATGAATCCTGCGGCGAGGAACTATCCGGAGGAGTTCATCCAGACCGGAGTTTCTGCCATAGACGGGCTCAATACCCTTGTAAGGGGACAGAAGCTGCCCATCTTCTCCTGTTCAGGACTTCCCCATGCCAACCTGGCTGCCCAGATCGCCAGACAGGCAAAGGTCCGGGGCTCAGACAAGAGCTTTGCCGTGGTTTTTGCGGCCATGGGCATAACCTTTGAGGAAGCGGATTTCTTCATGAGATCCTTCAGTGAGACAGGAGCCATAGACAGGGCCGTGCTGTTTCTGAATCTGGCAAATGACCCGGCGGTGGAAAGGGTTTCAACTCCCAAGATAGCCCTTACCGCGGCAGAGTACCTTGCCTTTGAAAAGGACATGCATGTACTGGTCATACTGACTGATATAACCAACTTTGCGGATTCGCTGAGAGAGATATCGGCTGCCCGTAAGGAAGTACCGGGAAGACGAGGTTATCCCGGATATATGTACACCGAGCTTGCTTCCATTTATGAGCGTGCTGGAAGACAGAAAGGACATAAGGGCTCCATAACCATGATGCCCATACTTACCATGCCGGAGGATGACAAGACCCATCCGATCCCGGATCTTACGGGGTATATAACAGAAGGGCAGATAATCCTTTCAAGAGAGCTTTATCGTAAATCCATAGCTCCTCCCATAGACGTGCTGCCATCTCTCAGCAGGCTCAAGGACAAGGGTATAGGAAAGGGCAAGACCAGGGAAGATCATGCGGATACCATGAACCAGCTTTTTTCCGCCTATGCACGAGGCAAGGATGCAAAGGAGCTGAGCGTGGTGCTTGGAGAGGCAGCGCTTACTGATATGGACCGGCTGTATGCAAAATTTGCCGATGAATTTGAAAAGCAGTATGTCTCCCAGGGCTATAATACTGACAGAAGCATAGAAGAGACCCTGGACATAGGATGGAAGCTCCTTGGCATACTGCCGAAGTCTGAGCTCAAACGAATAAAGGATGAATATATCGAAAAATATTACAGGCCGTACGATGGCTGACGTACAGGGGTAGGGACATGGCAAAGACACAACAGAACCCCACAAGGATGGAACTTAGCCGGCTCAAAAAAAAGCTCGTTACCGCGAGGAGGGGCCATAAGCTCCTTAAAGACAAGCGGGATGAGCTCATGAGGCAGTTTCTGATACTTGTAAGAGAAAATCGGGAACTCAGGGAAAAGGTGGAAAAAGGGATAAAGGACTGCAACAGGAATTTTGTGCTTGCAAGGGCATCCATGAGCAGGGAATCCCTGAATGTGGCACTGATGGCTCCCAAGCAGGAGGTGAGCCTGGAAACCGAGGTTAGAAACATCATGTCAGTGGATGTCCCCTCATTCAGCTTCAGGACGAGGACCCAGGATGAAAATGACATATATCCCTATGGATATGCATTTACATCCTCGGATCTGGACAGTGCGGTAAAAAGCATTGCCGATATCCTGCCTGACATGCTTCGGCTTGCGGAATGTGAAAAGGCCTGCCAGCTCCTTGCGGCTGAGATAGAGAAAACCAGAAGGCGGGTCAATGCCCTGGAACATGTGATGATACCTGAGACTGAAGAAAGCATCAGATATATAAGCATGAAGCTTGACGAAAATGAGAGGAGCTCCCAGGTAAGGCTCATGAAGGTCAAGGACATGATGCTGGAAACGGCACATCATTATAAAGAAAAAATGGAAATGGAGTAAAGGAATCATGAAAGAGACAGCGCTTGTGATCATGGCTGCCGGTATAGGGTCCAGATATGGAAAGGGCATAAAGCAGCTTGCCAAGGTAGGACCTTCGGGAGAGATAATCATGGAGTACAGTATCCATGATGCGATCAATGCAGGTTTCAACAAGGTCATCTTCATAATAAGAAAGGATATAGAGGATGAATTCCGGGCTGTGATAGGAGACCGTATCGAGAAGCATGTGAAGGTGCAGTATGCCTACCAGGATATAAATGATCTTCCGGAGGGCTACAGTCTCCCCGAAGGAAGGACCAAGCCCTGGGGGACTGCACAGGCCGTACTCTGCGCAAAGGATCTGATCGACTGTCCTTTCCTTGTTATAAATGCCGATGACTTCTATGGGGCTGACGGCTTCAAAATAGTCCATGATTATCTCGTAAATGAGATGGATGAGAATGCAGATGTTCTTGACATGTGCATGGCAGGCTTTATACTGGGAAATACATTGAGCGATAACGGGACGGTCACGAGAGGGGTCTGCAGGACCAAGGAAGGCTCTGGGGAGCTTATCTCGGTGACCGAGACTTATGAGATAGCTGAAAGGGACGGCAGGATATCCGGACTTGACAAGGATGGAAATGAAGTACCGCTTTCAGCCGAAGACCGGGTATCGATGAATATGTGGGGACTTCCCAGGGGGATACTTGATGTCCTCGAGGAAGGATTTCCCAGGTTCCTTGACGGGATATCCGAAAACAGCCTCAAGGCTGAATACCTCCTGCCAAAGGAGATAGACAGCCTGATAAAGGCAGGGAAGGGCCGGGTAAGGCTCCTGGAGACCTCCGGAAAATGGTACGGAGTGACATATGCGGAAGACAGGGCATATGTGGAGTCTGCCATGAGAAGGATGACGGAAGAAGGCATATATAAGGAGAAGTTATTTGACTGATCGCCGGGACAGACATAATAAGATACAGAGGCAAAGGTTTCATACTGAAGAAAATAACATGGAGACGGAAAGCACGGGAAAGCCGCGGAGGTTCAGGGCCGCGGTCCTGTGCCTTCTGTTACTTTTTTGTGCGGCAGCAGGGGGATGGCTCTATTTCAGTACCAGACATATGACGGACTATGTGATAAGCTGGGAAAAGCCTGCGGCAGGAGAAAGAGGGGAAAGTACCACCTTTAAGGGTTATGAGCTGTTTTCTGAAGGAGTCATAAATTATTCCAAGGATGGGGCTTCCTACTCTGACCGAAATGGAGATGCAGTATGGGAGAGAAGCTATCAGATGGACGCTCCCAGGGCTTTTGTAAACGGAAATTATTCGGTTATATGCGATATTGGCGGCACAAGTGCATATATTTTCGATGACAGTGAAAATACAGGCTCATTCAACACTTCGATGCCCCTTATAACTGCTGCTATTTCCAGTGAAGGCGTGGTCTATACGGTGAGTACGGATGGCAGTGCTGAATATATAAATGCCTACAGAGCCGATGGGTCTGCCATAGATCTTACGGTAAAATCCCTGATAACAGGTGACGGATATCCGCTCTGTATTTCCGCTTCTCCTGACGGAAGCCAGCTTATAACGGCTTACGTGAGCATAGACGGAAGTTCCGTAAAGAGCCAGGTCATATTCAGGAACTTTGACGATATAGGGCAGAATGCTGATGCCAGACGTATAGTGGGAGGGTTTTCCGATGAATTTGCCGGAAGCTATGTGGGAAAGGTAAACTTTTCCTCGGATGAGTATTCCCAGGCATTTTTTGACGGAGGCATAGTATTCTTTTCTACCAGGGTACTTACTAGCCCTGAGGTCATCGCAAGAGCGGACCTGGATGATGAGATAAGATCGGTGGCATGCTCGGAGAAGTATGTGGCTGTCATAGTGGAAGAGCAGAATGGGGAGAGGCCCTACAGATTAATGATTTTCAATGCGGACGGAGGAGTGGCAGGTGATGCCTCTTTCGACATGCAGTATACCGGATTTGACATTTCGGGCAATGAGATATATATCTTCAATGATTCTGAGCTTCTGATCTTTACAAAGAGCGGAAGGGAAAAGGCTCACATCACCACGGACGAATTCCGCATATCGAAAGTTATGAAGGGAAATCTTCCATCTTCATACACGATCGTAAGCGGCAATGATCATATAGGCATAAATCTGCAGTAAAGGAGAATGGGTATGAAGTACTGTGCGGGGATAGACATCGGAGGGACCACCATCAAGCTGGGCATCATAGATGAGGAAGGGGCGCTTATATCCAAGTGGGAGATACCTACCAGAAAAGGGGAAAACGGCCTTCTTTTCATGAAGGATATTGCAGATGAGCTCAGGAAATATGTGGATGAAAAGGAAGGCATGGAGATGGAGGACCTGCTGGGAGCAGGAATGGGCATCCCGGGTCCCGTACTGCCTGACGGATATGTGGAAGTCTGCGTAAATCTCGGGGTAAAGGATATTTATCCTGCAAAGCTTCTGAGCGATCTTATGGGAGGCATCCCTGTGCAGGTGGCAAATGATGCAAATGTAGCAGCCCTTGGTGAGATGTGGCAGGGAGCCGGAAAGGGACATGATTCCATATGCATGGTCACCCTGGGCACAGGTGTCGGCGGCGGCATAGTAAATGAAGGAAGGATCATTTCCGGAATGCACGGGGCCGGAGCAGAGATAGGCCATATGCGTGTGGACGATGAGGAAAAGGAGATGTGCAACTGCGGAGGACACGGATGCCTCGAACAGTATGCCTCGGCCACAGGTATCGTCAGAGTGGCTAAGAGGATGCTTGCACATGATACCTCCGAAAGCCAAATGCGTGAGGTGGAAGAACTTACGGCAAAGGATGTGTGTGATCTTGCAAAGGAGGGGGATCCTCTGGCTCTTAAGTCACTCAGCTATTCCATGGACAGGCTGGCATTTATACTGTCTCATATCGCTCTTGCTACAGACCCACAGGTGTTTGTCATTGGCGGAGGAGTCTCAAAGGCCGGGACTTTCCTGACGGACATGATCGCGGAAAAACTCAAGAGCTATCAGAGCATAGTGGACATCGAGAGGTATGATGTGACACTTGCTACCCTTGGAAACAATGCAGGCATATACGGGGCTGCAAAGCTCGTGATGCCGGACTGATCCGGGGATAAGTCTATAAAATACTTCGGGTATCAGGAGATTGGACCGGAGCAGAAGATATACTTAACTTTATTGAATGAGCAGGGCCTCAGCGGCCCTGCCCATTTTTTGATGCTTTGATACAGAAACGAAGGACATCCTTATAGACCTCTTCTTTTCCAAGCTCGTTCAAAAGCTCATGCCGTTTTTCCGGATAGAGCTTTGAGCGTACATCAGCATAGCCCAGCTCCTTAAGGAAGGATTTAAGTTCTCCGAACCTGCGCCTGTTCTGGATAACCGGATCTTCCGAACCTGCAATAAGAAGGATCGGAAGCCAGGGATTTCTGACCTCATAATCCTTGCTCACATAGGCATCCCTAAGGAGGCTGAAAAGATTTATAAAGCCGTTATTTGTAAATGTGAAACCGCAGAGAGGATCTTCATTATAGCCTGTTACTGACTTTCTGTCAGAGGAGAGCCAGCCGTTTTTCTGATCATGGCCTTTATTATAGAGGCTGAAGGTAAGATGATCTATCAGCCGGCCGCGATGTTTTCCGCCCTGGATGCGCTCCAGTATGCGAAGCAGGGCAAGGCCAGGGACCGCAGCGGGATTTTTGGTGGGAGGTCCGCAGAGTATCAGCCCGGAGATATCTTCATCATACTTTTTTATGTAGGCCCTGGCTACAAGGGAGCCCATGCTGTGCCCGAAAAGGATGACAGGTCTGTCAGGCCAGATCTTTTTTATATAAGAGGTGACCTGATGGAGATCCTCTGTTATGGCAGAGGGATCATCCGTATAAAAATATCCCAGATCCTCCTCATCCTTTATGCTTGCACCATGCCCTCTGTGATCATGGATGACTGAGGCATAGCCATGCTCAGACAGGTATCTCATGAAATCAAGATAGCGTTCCTTATGCTCGGTCATGCCATGGGAGATCTGTACGATGCCCTTTATGTCCCCTGAAGCAGGGACACGGAGCAGGTCTATCCAGAGACCGTCATAGTCTGACCTCAGTTTTTCAAATATCTGTTCCATAATAGCCTCTTTCTGCTTTATGCCCGCAGGTTCCAAAGTGTTGTTTTTATTGTATCATTATTTTATGTTTGCTGGTATACTTAGGCTAATGGAAAAACAATACAAGGGAGGTATTTTATGTTTACACAGATATATTCAATACAGACTGTTGAGGAGGCTCTTGCCTGTGTGGAGGCAGGAGCTGACAGAGTGGGGGTGCTCGTGGGAGTGCCGGGAGGCAAGTTCCCCTGTGCCATCCATGAGGATGAAGCCAAGAGGATATTTGATGCCCTTTCAGGAAAGGCCGTAAGGGTGCTCATCTCGGTTGCAGACAATGAAGAGGACATCCTTAGCCAGACTGAAAGGCTCAGCCCCGATGTACTTCACCTCTGTGCCAACTTTGAGGGCAGTGCGGAGTTTTGCGAAAAGCTTAAGAAGCGCATGCCGGAAGTAAAACTTATGGAGGCAGTGGGCATAGTGGATGAGTCTGCCATAGAGGATGCAAAAAAGAAGGCAGAGTATGCGGATCTTCTGATCCTTGACAGCGTTTCAAAGACCGTGCCCGGAGTCGGAGCGGCAGGCATAACCCATGACTGGGGCATAGACCGGGCCATAGTGGAGGCGGTAAATATCCCCGTTATACTTGCAGGCGGACTGGGACCTGAAAATGTTGCTGAGGCCATAAAGGCAGTTCACCCCGATGGAGTAGATTCCCTTACAAAGACCAGCGTAGTTAAGGACGGAGTCATCCTTCATAAGGATATCGAGAGAGTCAGGGAATTCTGCAGGATAGCGAAAGAGACAGTATGAGAAGGATAGTCTGTATAGGAGATCTCTGTGCTGATCTCATCATTCCCTATGGGGAAGCAAAGAAAAATATCTCTGCCATAAAAGAGGGAAACATAAAGAGCCAGAGTGTGACCCTGCGTTCCGGAGGCACCGTGGGAAATACTTCCATGGTGCTTGGAAAACTGGGTGCGGATCCCGTGTTCATTACGGATCTTTGCGAAGACAGCCTTGGGAAGTTCCTTCGGGCGGAGATGGAGGCCTGCGGAGTGGATATGTCCTATGCTCCTCTGGGAGAGTATGGAGCCATGGTCTGCATAGCGGTACTGGATGAGACCGGAGACCGGACCATGTTTTCCTGGGTGCCGCCGGGATCCAGATATCCCACATTTACGGAGGAGAGCTTTTCTGAAAGGCTTTTTTCCATGGACACGCTCCTCTTTACCGGAGGTATGGCCCTGAACAATGATCCTGCAAGCATGGAGGCGGTATATCAGTTCATAAAAAAGATGAAGAAGATGACGGATTCACTCTTTGTTTTTGATCTGAATACCAGGATAGAAAGCTATGGGCTGGATGAGAAACGCAGGTATTATTATGACCGCTTCATTGAGCTTTCGGATGTGGTGATGGGCTCAGGCATGGAAGAGTTCGGACCTATAGCCGGAGGAGAGGATCTCAGGGATTGTGCGGAAAAGCTGGCTTTGGGATGGAAGGATGAAAAGAAAGCCGGCACCCGGCGCACCGTGATAGCCAGGAATGGGTCAGGAGAAGTGATCATCGCAGAGGGAGGAGAGATAAGCTCAGTTCCCGTTACGCCTGTCAGGGTAGTAAGCACTGTAGGGGCGGGAGATTCTTTTGACGCTGCATTCATGCATGCATTCAATAAGGGTCTGCCTGTCAGGGACTGCGTAGAGTTTGCAAACCGGATCGCAGGGCATGTGATCAGCCATGAAGGACATCTGGATATCGGAGAGGATATAATATGATCGACGTATGTGCCATGGGTGAGCTGCTGATAGATTTTGCAGTCAAGGGACAAAATGAATACGGATACCCGATATTTGAAGGGAATCCGGGCGGAGCACCCTGCAACTTCCTGGCTGCCTTAAGACGGTATGGAGCTGCTTCCGGATTTATCGGAAAAGTGGGCAAGGATGCCTTCGGAGACATGCTCATAAAGACCCTCAAAGAGGCAGGGATCGATGTCAGGGGAGTGGTAAGGACAGATAAAGCTTTTACTACCCTTGCCTTTGTGACCTTTGAAGAGGGAGGAGAGCGGAGGTTCAGCTTTTCCAGAAAGCCAGGGGCAGATACCATGCTTTGCTATGAGGAGTGTGACCTGAAGCTTATCGACGAGGCGAGAGTATTTCACTTTGGATCTCTGTCACTTACGGATGAGCCGGCAAGGACCACTACCAGGAAGCTTGTTGAGTATGCAGAGTCAAGGGGCAAGCTGATAAGCTATGACCCCAATCTGAGAAGGCCTCTCTGGGAAGACCTTGAAAAAGCCAGGGAAGAGATCAGATGGGGACTGTCAAAGGCCGATATCATAAAGATAAGCGATGAAGAGATAGAGTTCCTTTTCGGACTTTCTCCGGAGGAGGGGGCTGAAAGGATCTTTTCCGAGACAAAGGCCAGACTTATCTTTGTTACTATGGGCCCTCGGGGAACATATTATTCCAACAGGAAGGACAGCGGATACGTGGGTTGTCCGGAGGTAGAGCCGGTGGATACTACCGGAGCTGGAGACATTTTCTTTGGAAGTGCATTAAGCAGGATCCTAAGGGCCGGAAAGTCACCGGAGGAGCTTTCAGAGAAGGAACTCAGGCAGGCGGCGCTGTTCGGCACTGCGGCAGCCAGCCTTTCCACCGAGCATATGGGAGGCATTTACAGCATAAGAGACATGGGAGAAGTACTCAGCCGCATGGAAAGGGAGAGCTGAACATGAAACGTTCTGAGATAAATTCTGTCATAAGGGAATTTGAGGGACTTCTTAAAAAGCATTGCTTCATGCTCCCTCCGTACCTTAGCTTTTCTCCAGAGGAATGGAAAGAAAAGGGAGCAGAGTACGATGAGATCAGGGACAATCTGCTGGGCTGGGACATTACCGATTACGGCCTGGGGGATTACTGGAAAACGGGGCTTGCACTCATAACTCTCCGCAACGGAAACGTGAAGGACCCCCGCTATAAAAAGACCTATGCTGAAAAGATCATGTTCCTTAAGGAAGGACAGCTGTCGCCCAATCATTTTCACTGGAACAAGATGGAGGATATAATAAACCGTGGCGGAGGGAGACTCTGCTTCAGGCTGTGGAACTCGACCGGGGATGAGGCGCTTTCTGATTCGGAGGTGGAGGTTCACAGGGACGGGCGCTCCTATAAGGTGCCTGCAGGAAGCGAGATCGAGCTTTTGCCCGGAGAGTCACTTACCCTATATCCTGGATGCTATCATGAGTTCTATGTGAAAGAGGGTGAGGGCTACTGCCTCATAGGAGAGGTGTCCATGTGCAATGACGACAATGCTGACAACCGCTTCTATGAGCCGGTGGGCAGATTTCCGGAGATCGAGGAGGATGAAGTTCCCTACAGGCTGCTCTGCAATGAATATGACAGATACAGAGGATAGCTGACGGTTCTGGCATCTCTTGAGACAGACAATCAAAAGGCACTTATGGAAATGCCGATATGGCATACCCATTTGTGCCTTTTTCTGCTATACTAAAGAAAAAACAAGGAGCAGATTCAGATGAAAAAAGATGACTGTATCTTTTGCCGGATAGCAAATGGAGAGATAGGATCCAATACGGTATATGAGGATGAGGACTTCAGGGTCATCCTGGACCTGAATCCAGGATCAAAGGGACATATGCTCATCCTTCCCAAGGAGCATTTTGATGATCTTTTTGAGCTTTCGGACGAATATGCACAGAAGCTGATGCTGGTGGCAAAGAAGGTGGGACTGGCTGCCAGAAAGGCCCTTTGTGCAGACGGCATCAACCTTGTACAGAATAACGGCGAGGCTGCGGGCCAGACGGTGAAGCATTTTCATATGCATGTCATCCCCCGGTATGAGGGAGATGATAAGGGCATGGTGAACTGGACACCTCATGACTCTGATCCGGAGGAGCAGAAAAGGATTGAGGAAGCCATAAGGAAGCAGCTTTGAGCCGGAAGGCCCAAAGGCCCGTCCGGTATGCAAAAATTAATTGGCTTTTAAAATAACGGTATTGATTGTATAATTATATGACATCCCAAAGGCTCAGGCCTGAGAAACCGGGGATGCAATAATCATGAAAGACTGGCTTACATATGCAGGAACGGAAATTTCAGATCATTTGTGACAGCTGCTGCGATCTTCCCAGAGCTTGCGTGGAACAGCTTGGGATAGAGATAGTCCCTTTATATGTTTCCTTTGACGGGGAAAATTACGAAAGGGACTATTTTGATTTTACATATCATGAGTTCTATCAGAGGATGGCAGACGAGCCGGGAAGATACCCCAAGACTTCGCTTCCGGGAGTGGAGGACTATATAAGGACGTGGGAACCATATCTTAAGGAAGGCATCCCGGTGCTCAGCATAAGCATGACATCCATGATGAGCGGATCCTATAATTCCGCGGCCAATGCAGCCTCCATCATATCGGAAAAGTATCCGGATGTGCCTGTGGTGACCCTGGATTCCAAGGCATTGACCCTTTATGAGGGCATGCTGGTAAGGGAGGCCTGCAGGATGCGGGACCTTGGGATGGATGCAGAAGAGACTGCAAAGGAGCTCGATAGGATAAGACATGAGGGAAGAGCCTATTTTACCATAGGAGATCTGAGCTACCTCTCAAGGGGAGGACGTATAGGCGGGCTTGTAAAGCTGGCTGCAGTAGGCCTTGGCATAAAACCGGTCATATTGTTTTCAGAAGGCAGCATAAGCCTTTGCTCGATCACAAGGAGCAGGCATAAATCTCTCAGAGAGCTTGCAAGACATGCGGCTCAGTATTTTATAAACAAGAAGGAAGACCCCTCAGACTATTATCTCGAGGTGGGCTATGGCCTGCATGAGGAGGATGGGGAAGAACTGAAGGAACTCTTTGTCTCAGCCCTTCGGGAGGCCGGCATTGAGGCAGATCCCGGGCTTTCGCAGATAGGAACCATGGTCGGAGCCCATAATGGCCCTTATCTCATGGGCATAGCACTTCAGAAAAGGAGCAGGTGATCCATGCAAGATCCAAAAACTTCGCCTGGGGCATTCCTTTCGGAGGCCCTGGAGGCATATGACAAAAAGAAACTGCATGAAATAGAGCTGCAGAAACTGAAGGATGAAAACGGGCGCCTTGCAAAAGAGCTTGAAAGGCTCCGGGTTCTGGTGGATAAGGAAAAGACATCTGTCCTTGATGCCAGACGGGAAGACATACTGTCAGGTTATGACAGGCAGCTGAGGAATCTTGATGCCAGCATAAAGGAACTGGGAGACAAAAGGAAGAAGGCCAGGGAAGCGGGAGTAAAGACCCGTATCAAGACGGAGACTGCAGAACTCTATCGGGAAAAGGCAGAGAAACAGAAGGAACTTAAACAGAGCACTTCTGAGTCCAGGCTTCCAGGATACAGCCGCTCTAGGCTCTATTATGCCCTTTTCATGCCAAGAGGCTTCAAGGAATGGGGGATTGCCGCGCTCTGCTTTATCCTGGTGTTTATCCTGCTGCCGGCGCTTCTCATCCTGCTGATACCGGGATCCAGTATCATAAAGGTTGTCCTTATATATGCTGCGATAATACTGATCTTCGGAGGCGCATATGTAGCCACGCTTCACCGTACAAGGCTGAGATCCCCGGAGGGCGTAAAAAGAGGGCGGGAGCTTGTGAGTGAGATCAATGAACGGGACAGGAGCATAAAAAATGTAAAAAGGAACATAAGAAAGGACCGGGATGACGGATCCTACGATCTGGGCTCCTATGATGCGGAGATCAATAAGCTCAGTGAAGAAAAGACTGAGATAGACAGAAAGAAGGCTGAGGCCCTCAGGAATTTCGAAGAAACCACCAGCAAGGTTCTGTCGGACGAGGTGGATGAAAAATACAGATCCAGGCTTGAAAAGCTTAGCATAGAGGTAAGCGATAAGAGCGGCAGGACAGCCACCCTGGAAAAGGAACTGGCGGCTGAGGACATGGGACTTTCCCAGTATGTCCAGTACATCGGAAATGAAAATATGGATCATGATAAGCTTCAGCGCATGCTGAATCTGGTTAAGAGCGGTGAGGCCGCGTCGATCGGAGAAGCCCTGGAAAAACTCAGGTCCAAATAAATAAAGAAACAGACAGGAAGGAACAGAAAATGGAAAAGCTTGTAACGGTAAAAGAGATATTCAAGGACAGAGAAAGCTATCTGGATAAGGAAGTGACCGTGGGCGGATGGGTACGCTCAGTAAGGGACTCAAAGACATTTGGCTTTATAGTCATGAATGACGGAACATATTTTGAGACACTTCAGATAGTTTATCATGATGACCTGGATAATTTTACTGCGATCTCAAAGCTCAATGTAGGCTCATCCATCATAGTTACCGGAAAGCTTGTTGCGACTCCGGAGGCAAAGCAGCCCTTTGAGATACAGGCGGAACATATAGACATAGAAGGAACCTCCACTCCGGATTATCCCCTGCAGAAGAAGAGACATACTCTGGAATATTTAAGGACCATGCCTCATCTTCGTGCCAGGACAAATACCTTCCAGGCAGTGTTCAGGGTAAGATCCCTTGTGGCATATGCCATACACAGGTTCTTTCAGGAGAGAGGCTTTGTATACGTGCATACTCCCATCATAACCTCATCTGACTGTGAGGGAGCAGGAGAGATGTTCCAGGTAACCACTCTTGATCTTGACAAGGTGGCAGAAACCGGCAAGGTAGACTACAGCAGGGACTTTTTTGACAAGCAGACCTTCATGACTGTTTCCGGACAGCTCAATGTGGAAGGATTCTGCATGGCATTCAGAAATGTCTATACCTTCGGTCCTACTTTCCGTGCTGAGAACTCCAATACCACAAGACATGCCGCTGAGTTCTGGATGATAGAGCCTGAGATAGCCTTCGCAGACATCAATGATCTTATGGATGTAGAGGAAGCCATGCTGAAGTACATAATCTCATTCGTACTTGAGCAGGCGCCGGAAGAGATGAAGTTTTTTGACAGCTTTATCGAAAAGGGACTGATCGAGAGGCTCAATGGCATCATAAACAGTGACTTTGCAAGGATAACCTACACGGAGGCCGTGGAGCTTCTGGAAAAGCATAATGACATCTTTGAGAACAAGGTGGAATGGGGATGTGACCTTCAGACGGAACATGAGAGGTATCTGACTGAGAAGGTCTATGGAAAGCCTGTATTCGTTACGGATTACCCTAAGGACATAAAGGCATTTTACATGAAGATGAATGAGGATGGAAAAACAGTCGCAGGCGTGGACTGCCTTGTGCCCGGAGTAGGTGAGATCATGGGAGGCTCCCAGAGGGAGGATGATTATGACAAGCTGCTTGCCCGCATAGAGGAGATGGGCCTTGACAAGGATGCCTATGACTTCTATCTTGACCTTAGAAAATATGGATCCGTCAGACACTCAGGCTTTGGACTGGGATTTGAAAGGGCTGTTATGTACATAACCGGAATGCAGAATATAAGAGACGTGCTTCCGTTCCCCAGAACAGTCGGAAACTGCGAATTCTGATATTATTTTATAGGACGTGAACTGATAAGACCCGGGTGATGATGCCCGGGTCTTGGAGGATTTAGGTATGAGATTCATCCATTTCAGTGATCTGCGGCTTGGGCATAATGCGGAAAGCGGCCGCAGGTGGGAACAGGATCGGAACGACGAGATTTTTTCCACATTGAAAAACATAATCAAAAAGGCTGAAGAGCTTTCATGTGAGCTGCTCATCATATCCGGAGATCTGTTTTCACATCAGCCTGTCACCTCAGAGCTGGAAAGCATGAACAGGCTCTTTCTTTCCATCCCGGGCACGGAGATAGTCATGGTCACCGGAAGAGGCGACATGATAAGGAAGAACAGTCCCATACTGAGCTTTAACTGGGCTCCGAACGTACATTTTGAGCCTAAGGACGGCCCGGTAAAGTACAGGCTTCCGAGGCTTGGAGCAGTGGTATACGGGATATCCGTATTTGAACATTCGGGAAAAGGGACAAAGGAGCTTTCAGAATTTATAGCAGAGGACAGGGACGAGGAGCTGCTTATACGCATAGCTGCCATATGGGAGCCTTCTTCGGAGAAGGCTGAGGAAGCCTTTTCCGGCCTGGACATATCGTATGCTGCCCTGGGCGGAAAGGAGAGCCATGAGGAGCTGCTTTCCGGAAAGCTCTGCTACAGCGGAGGGCCTGAACCGGCGTCCATGAGCGACGGAGGGCCTCATGGGATCTATGTTGGAGATATATCCGGAGCCAGCGGCAGGGTGGTGAAGCTGGAGTTTCTTCCGATGGCATCCGTGACCTATATGCCCCTTGCCATAAAGATCAATAAAAATACGGACATGGAGGAGCTTAACGAGCTTATTGCTTCCGAGATAGAAAAGCGTGGAAATAAAAACATCTACAGGCTCAGGCTTTTTGGAAACAGGGATCCGAAGCTGGATCTGGATTTTTCCGGGATCACCGGAAGATACAGGATCTCGGAGGTCATAGATGAAACGGAGCCCCAGTATGATTTTGAGGCCATTTATGATGAACATCCCTATGATCTTCTGGGATATTATATCAATCGTATCCGAAGGAACAGGACAGAACTCACGGAGCTGGACAGAAAAGCCATGTATTATGGCATAGATGCCCTGCTTCGGACTTCGGAAGATGATGGAGGGCAGCAGTGAGGATAGACCGCATACATATTGATGGCTTCGGAAAGCTGAGGGGGATCGACCTCAGCCTTTCTCAGGGTCTTAACATAATTTACGGAAGGAATGAAGCGGGGAAATCCACGCTCCATGCCTTTCTTATGGCCATGCTGTTCGGCATGAGGGACAGGTCTCAGAGGTCACTTGAGGAGGATCCCTATGAAAGGTACCGTAACTGGGATACGCCCGAGATCTATGGAGGAGAGCTTTATTTTACCCATAAAGGAAAGGATTACCGGCTGAAAAGGGATTTTGCCCTGTCAAGGGAAGACCTTCATATCCATGGATCAGACGGGACGGAGATCAGGGATCCTCAGGGACTCCTGGACTCAGCTCTTCTTTCCCTTTCGGCTTCTGCCTACAGGAACACTGCAAGTATCGGACAGCTTAAATCTGCTGCCGGCAGAGACATGGTAAAGGAACTTCGCAGATGCATAGAAAATCTGAACACCACCGGAAATCTGGAACTCAGTTCTAACGGGGCGGTCAGATTCCTGCAGGAGAAAAAAGAAAAAAAGGCCCGTCTCTATGACAAGGATGCAGTAAAATCCTATGCCTCGGTAATGGGCAGGATAAAGAATCTGGAAACAGAGCTGTCTGATCCGGAAAATGCCAATCTGCTTGCAGACTTCAGGGAACTCAGGGATGGCGTGAGCAGCGAGCTTTCCGAAGCGGAGCAGAGCCTTTCGGAGGCAAGGAGACAGAGGGAGAATTCCAGAAGCGTACTTTCGGAAAATGGCTTTACGGACAAAAGATCAATAGATGACAGGGAAGAAAAACTGAAAAAGGAGCATGACCAATATACTGCATGCAGAAACAGGGCTCTGGGAAAGCTGCTTCCCGTGATCTCCATCACAGCACTCTGCATGGCGATCGCACTGGGGGCCATGGCTTTTCTTGTGACCGGACTGACAGACGGGCAGTTCATAGTTTCTCTTTCTGCCTCGGGAGCCCTCATCCTTATTTCGATCGTTCTTGGAGCGATAAGGCATGGAAGGAAAAAACGTCTTTCGGATGCGGCGGGAATCCTTTCAGCGGATCTGGAAAAGGAGCTTGGATCTGCCGATATCAGAGAAGATGTGCTTTCGGACCTTCATGAGAGATTTGAGGGTTTCCGCAGGATATATGAGGCTGAGCTGAACGCGGCCCAGGAGGAAAAGGATCTGTCTGACAGGATCATTGAGCTCAGCAGGAAACAGAGCGGATATCAAGAAGATATCTCGAGGCAGCAGGATATCAACAGAAAGGTAGAGGAAAAACTGCTGCTCCTCAATTCACTGCGCAACAAGGCCCTGGAGTTAAGGCTTGTGATTGCAGAGAATAAACGCATAAAGGAGGATATGGATGCCCTGGACATCGCCATGGAGAATCTGTCTGAGCTGAGCCGGGAGGTGCAGAATTCCATAGGGGCCTATATAAACAGGGAGGCCGGAAGGATACTTTCCGGAGTAACGAACGGCACCTATTCCAGGCTGGATGTGACGGATACATTGGACATACATGTAAATACCAGGGAAAAGAGCATAGCCCTTAAAAACCTGAGTATGGGGACGATGGACCAGGTATATCTTGC
>DVNQ01000042.1 GCA_018714245.1 Candidatus Avilachnospira avicola | reverse complement strand
CCGTGTTTTATGGCGCGGAAAATCCCTTCTTTTCCATCAAGCTCAGAAACCATGGAAAGCCAGTCCTCAGCATCCCTGTCAGTATAAGGATAGGGTATCCTGTCAGAAAGGAAGCTCCGGTCTATGGAGTTGCACAGCGCATTGAGTCTGAATTTATCTTCCTGGCTCCATTTTTCAAGTCTTATATCACTCATATCCACCTCTGATGACAGTTTCAGTGTCTGTCTATCATTTTTTCATACATACGTATCGATTCGCCGCACGAAAGATCGTTTACCATGCAAAGATAGGTCCAGTCATAACATTCATAAAATGAATCGTGATCCGTAACAAGGTAAAGTCTTTTCAGACCAAAAAAGCTCATATCAATGCAGACATATTTCAGCAGCTTTCCTGCAATACCTCTGTTTCTGTATTTTTCGTCCACATAAAGAGCGCAAAGGTTCGGGGAAAGATCCGGGCGATCATGAAAATCATTTTCTATGATGCCACAGCCGGCTATAATGCTGCCGTTATCGAATAGGATATACCACTGAGGAACAGGTGATATTGCGGATACGGCCCTCATGCTTTTTACATATTCAATTTCCGGGATATCCAATTTGTCATGGAACCAACAGGCAGCCATATTGATCAGCTCCGGATGATTCCTTATCTTCAGAATATTGAGATCTTTTGTCATAAAGCCTGAGCTCCCTGCCTTTCCCTATCAGGCAAAACAGCCTGCCTAGCTCTATCATATAAATCTTACCTTGGACTCATCATAGAAGCCTCTTCTTGACGGCTCCTCATCAGCCTCTCCCACAGCTATGACGGCCATGGGGATTGCGTCAGTGTCTATGAGTTCCTGCATGAGCTTATACCTGTCCTCAGAGGGGTAAAGCCCGCACCAGCAGGTACCATATCCAAGCTCCAGAGCAGAAAGCAGCAGGTTTTCTATGGCTGCTCCGCAGTCCTGCTGCCAGAAATCCTGTTTCTGTCCCTCTTTGCTTACAGGACTCCCGCAGACCACTATGGCAAGGGATGCGGTCTCCATCATCTTTGTATAGGGGCTTATGTCCATGATCCTGTTCAGTTTCTCCCGGTCTCTTATGACCGTAAACTCCCAGGGCCTGCAGTTCCTGGCACTCGGTGCCAGCATGGCAGCCTCAAGCATGGCTTTTATGTCCTCCATGGGTATCTCAGCGCCCTTTTTATACTTCCGTATACTGCGTCTGTTTTTTATGGAGTCCAGTGTATTCATATATGCATCTCCTTTCGGATAAAATAAAAATAACATGCCTTTTAGGACATGTTATCATAAAAAACCGATCCCTGACATCATATTTTGGTGAGTTCGTGATAAAAGCTCAGAAACTCCTCTTCCATCTCCCGCCATCCATGTTCAGCAACATCCGGCCTGGAGCTCATTTTTGGAAGCTTCACGTCCTCTATGCCGACCATCAGAAAATGCTGTTCATACAGAAGCATTTCGTCATCTACCTGCTTCCACGAAGCCTGTTCAGTGTCAGAGAGATCAGAAAGCCCGAATCGCCTCCAGATCTTATCCATGATGGATGCTTCAATCTCAAGATAGTTATCAAGATATACCTTTACAGGCCTTATGATATCGGAGATATACGCTTCGCTTCCATCGTGGAGAAGGCAGGCAAGCTGAAGCCTGGAAGGCCATCCCCTGCCCTTTGCTTCCCTTGCACAGTTCAGGCTGTGCTGGGCCACGGAATAAAAGCCTTTGAGGTGTCCTCCTCCCCGGCACATGAGGCTGAGAGCATGGGCTATATCTCTGATATCCACATCCTCAGGCTTCATAAGGAGGGGATCAAACTGTTTCCCCGAATATGTGTTCATCTTTCCCATAGCTTATCTCTCCTCTTTTCTAAGGGCATAAAGAAGGGCTGCAGAAGCGGCAAGTCCATAGGCAAGGAAAACACAGAAAAACGGCAGTCTTGTATGTACCGAGTATATGAATCCGGCAAGAAGGGAGCCTGCTATACTCCCCAGAGACTGGGTGGAATTGAAAAATCCCATGACAAGGTTCTTCTGTGCATTATCAGCCTTTTCAGCGATCATATTCTGAAGTACCGGCACGCTTACTGAATATCCGGCATAGACCAGTACACTGAAAATGATGAATATCACTATCTGGGATGACAGGGTGACCATCAGGGCTGAAACAGTACATGCTGAAACAATAATCAGCATGGAACGTTTTACCCTGGTCTTATTTATGATCCAGATACACAAGGTCATATTTGCGGCAAAGGATATAAGCCCTACCAGAGCCTTTACTATGCCGTTATAGGATGAGCTCAGGGAAAGTACATCCTTAAGATAATAATTGAAGGCCTGATCAAATCCCGTATTGCCGAAATTTGTAAAGATATTGATAAGGAAAAGCAGGACAAAGGCCCTGGTCATGAAATATCTGCTGTCTGCAAAGGCCTGAAAAGGGTTGGCCTCCTTTAAGAAATTCCTTTTTGAAACACCGGAAATTTCTGAGCTTTTGTCTGGAAGACATATGAGATAAAACATTACTGCCACTGCCATCAGAAGCAGAGCCTGGGATATGAAGGAAAGGCGGACGGATACTTCACCGAGAAAGCCGCCTATAAGGTATCCGAAGGCCCCTGCAACGCTCTTTATGGTAGCCGCATAGGTCAGGAACCTTGCATGATCCTCAGGATCCGCCAAATTTATGATATAGGTCAGAAAGCTAACAAAGGCTCCTCCCGTAAATAATCCTGCAAACATCCGGGCAAGGACTATCATCAGCTCCGAATCCGCATATGCGAACCAGAGCTGGGCTATCCCGTATCCAAAGCAGCTTATGAGCAGGGAAGTCCTGGAGGATATGTAGGTATTGATCTTTCCCCAGAAGGGAGAAAGCAGGAAATTCGTAAGCATCATGGCTGCAAGAGCCAGCCCGAACATATAGTCATGAAGCCCCAGCTCCTGTATGACTGTAGGAGTAACGGGATGGGCAAAGTTTGCTGCCAGGTTGAAGATCACGATGGCAAGGAAAAATAGAAAGAAACGTGTCTTATATCTCATGGCCTTTGAACTCCATTAATCATTTTAGACAGACTATATATTTTGGGTCTTTGACTTATAGCGCGGATGCTCTATGGCTTCGGGCCAGCCCTTCAGTTTTCCGTCGAGAATGGCACGAAGAAGCCTCTTGTCAGCTCCGGGATTATCCCTGCAGATATCACCTATGAGTTCCTTGACATACTGTCTCTTGGTATATCCGTCCATGGGACAGGGATTCTTGCAGACAGGAAGCCCCTGGGATCTTGCAAAGGATGCGATGTCAGCTTCCTCAGCAAATAAAAAGGGCCTTATGACATATAGTCCCGTATTGTCAAGGAAGGTAAGAGGAGAAAATGTATTGAACCTTCCCTCATAGATAAGGGACATCATCATCGTCTCGATCAGGTCATCCTTATGATGGGCATAGGCTATCTTATTGGCTCCTATCTCAAGAGCCTTTTCATTGAGTGCCCCCTTCCTTAGCTTTGCACAAAGCGAACAGGGATTCTTCTCCTTCCTGATATCAAAGAGTATATCTCCTATCTGGGTACTTACGATATGATAATCTATCCCCATATCCCTGCACATGGCCTCTACAGGCCCCAGGGAGACATTTCCGAGTCCCAGGTCTACAGTTATTGCACTGAGCGTAAAATGTCTCGGATAAAAGCGTCTGAGGGCATTTAAAGCCACCAGCAGACTGAGGGAATCCTTTCCGGCGGAAACTCCCACCGCGATGTGGTCTCCCTCGTCTATAAGCTTATATGTATCTATGGCGCGTCTTGTGACGCTCAAAAGCTGCTGAAGTTCCATATCAGAAGTCCGTGTCAATCGTATATAAGGGTCCTGTAATAAGGCCAGTCCGCAGTCATTTCCGAAACAACTACATTATTGGTGATGCCACCTGTCTCATGTACCACAAGCATGCTGCCGTTTTCCGTCCAGCAAAGGAACATGACCACATGGGCATCCGCTCCTGTCCTTATGATTATGTCTCCTGGCCTGAGATCAGACCTGTTTATCTTTCGTCCGCAGCCCACCAGGGTACCGGTACTTTCTCCGGGAAGGGAGGATCCGGTAACTGACCAGTATACCCAGTTGATCCAGCCTGAGCAGTCAAGTCCCCGAAGTACCCTGCCTTTTTCATCTGGCCAGGTCACGGTTCCGAAGGAATTCCTTTCATATCCTGCTCCATAGGGCTTGCCTCCCCAGTAATAAGGGACCTTGCCTACTGAAGAAAGGGCATACTCTATTACATCCCTGCGAAGCTGTGATGAGTCGTCAGGGAGCAGAGACATGTAATAGCTGATCTCATCTGTGCTGAGGGGCTGGCTTACATTGATTGCCGAGATCGTAAGTCCGTATCTTGAGAACCAGTCCTGGGCATTGAGCTCTTTTGCTTCTTCTATCCTTTCTTCAGTCCAGCCCTGCCATTTGTCATTAAAGCCTGCAGGATCATTGCCTATGGCATCAGCCTCGATGAGTCCGTTCATATCATCGATACCCTTTATGTTTATCGTAACGTAAATGTCGATATGTCCGGGACATGAGGACTTCTGCTGAGAAGCCGCAGAAACAGGCCTCTGCTGTACCGTAGTCTGTGCAGAAGGTGCCCTGGTCTCAGGAGCCTGCGTACTGGGCTGTAGGGTCTGAGCTTCGGTGGCCGCTGCTGTTGAAACTGGCTGAACAGATCCTTCAGTAGGAGCAGCCTCAGGAGCATCTGATGCCGTGGCTGCGGAGCTGCCGGTCTCAGTATATGAATAATCATCATATCCGAGTCCGGTGGATCTTCTGAACACATTATCGCCGATGATTATGTACTGATCATCTGAGGGCGCGGTAACAGAAGTCTCAGTTTGGGGTTCAGTCAATGTTGCTGCTGTCTCAGATCCGGGTTGGGCCTGGGTCGTCTGTTCCTGAGTAGCTGCAGCGCTTTCAGTCTGTGAAAGGCCTGAGATTATGGCTGATACAGCATCATTTACTCCTGAAAGCCCCTGGGTCGTTCCTGTCTCCTGTGCCATGGAGCTTTCACTCACAATTGCACCGGATGCAGCAGTTTCAGAGACAGACTGGGCCTGGGAAGCAGATTCAGGAACATATACGTATCCTGAGGTCTCGGCTAAAGTTTCCTGAGATACCTCTGCCGAAGAAGCCTCTGTCACGGCCTCAGCTGAAGACGTACCGTCTCCCTGCATGCCAAGGACCCTGAGGGCAGCATCTCCGGCACTCTTTGCAGTAGCCTCGGCAAGGGCATTCCAAAGCTCCTGCTGCTGTTTTTCCTGCTCCAGGGCCTCATTGGCCTCTTCCTCCACCGTCCTGTTAAGACAGCCGGAGCAATAATAGACATTGCCAAGCTTTACGGATGAGGTATGTACAGAGGACCAGAGAGCCTCTGCATAGTCCCCCATGGCCTCAGCATCCATAATGTCATGATAATAGCTGTAAACGGAAGCCATGGAGATGATCTCCTTTACGGCAGAATACTGATTGATCCTGTTTCCATCTCCGTCATAAAAGGATATATTGATATTTTTGAAATGATCGACGGTCCAGGTCGATGGAACATTGGGGTCGTGGGAAGGATTTGTGGGATCATAGGTTCCTTTTACCCTCTCTGATCCATAGCCAAGCTGACGGGCGATGGTGATGGGGGCCGTATCATAGAGGTCATAAAAGCCCGCAAGATACTGGGCCTCAAGCTCAGTCATGTGGGTAAATATTCGTCCTGCATAGGAATTGATCACATCATCGGTTTCTGACTCATCAGGATAATAATATGCAAGATTAAGTACTGTTGGGCCTGGCTCGTAAGCCTCATCCCCAAGGTCATCGTTGAGCTTGGAATTAAGCTCAGAATATACCGCTACGGACGGTGAAGCGTTGGATACGGTAGATGCAGCAGCCACTCTATTATTGTGCTCTGCTTTATATATCATATCAGCAGCTACAGCGATAACTACAAAGATCAGTGCAGTCAGCGATACGAGCAATATCTGTTTTTTACTAAGTCGGTTACTGTTCATAAGGGTCTGTTGTCTTTGGTCTCTCCCCGCAGTTTTTCAAGTGTATTTTCAAAATATTCCGGAAGTTCTGACGTAAACTCCATATATTCATGGGTCCTGGGGTGTATAAATCCAAGAAGATAAGCATGAAGATACTGGCCGCAGGACTTATAACTGTCATTTTTATATCCGTAGACCTCATCTCCAAGAAGGGGATGATGTATGTAGGACATATGGACCCTGATCTGATGGGTCCTTCCGGTCTCCAGCCTGCATTCGATAAGGCTTTTATCTCTGAAAGATTCAAGTACCCGGTAATGGGTCACCGCATGTCTTCCTCCCTGGACCACTGCCATCTTTTTTCTGTCATTTTTGCTGCGTCCTATTGGAGCGTCCACAGCCCCCTCCCCTTCCCTGAAGGTACCATGACAGAGAGCCTTATACCTTCGGGTAATGCTGTGCTTTTCAAGCTGTTCTGACAGGAAAATATGGGCTTCATCATTTTTACAGGCTACGATAAGCCCTGTGGTATCCCTGTCTATACGATGGACTATGCCGGGACGGAGCTCTCCGTTGATGCCTGAAAGGGAGCTGCCGCAGTGAAACATAAGGGCATTTACCAGAGTATCATCTGAATGCCCGGGGGCTGGATGGATGACAAGTCCCTTAGGCTTATCGATGACTATCAGGTCCTCATCCTCGTAAACGATGTCAAGGGGAATGTCTTTCGCTTCAGGTGCCGCGATATCATTTACCGGTCTTTCATCGGGGAAAAAGATCTGGTCTTTGGGAGAAAGCAGGTATCCGGTCTTTACGGTATTTCCGTTGACCCTGACTGCCCCATCCCTGATAAGATTCTGGATATTGGAGCGACTGAGCTCAGGAAAGGCCTTTACAAGAAATATATCAAGCCTTTCCGGCTTCATGTCTATATAGCTCTCCATATTTAGGATCATAAGGCCTGAAACTCTCCTTCCTTATAATAAAAAATAAGGAGAAAGGCCAGCATGAAACAGGAACAGGTAATGTATATATCCGCGATATTGAAAACGGGAAAATCTATCAGCCTGAAATAGATAAAGTCCACTACAAAGCCAAGGCGTATCCGATCGATCAGGTTCCCAAGAGCTCCTGCTATGATAAATATCATGGATATGCCAAGAGGAAGATACCGCCTCTTATGGGGAAGCTTCATTATGCCGTAAAAAAGCACCGCGGAAACTACTATTGCTATGACAAAAAAGATCCCGGACCTGCCCTGCAATATTCCAAAGGCAGCTCCGGTATTTTCCACATACCTAAGTTCAAGTATGCCGGGAAGCAATGAAAAAGGCCCTCCATCCTTAAGGCGGCTGACTGCCATAGCCTTCGCATACTGATCGATGGCTATGAGAATGGCCAGGCTTAAGATAACTGAGAAAGCCCTTTTAAAGATCGATCCCGGCTTAGCGCCGTTATCAGACATTGTAATTGAATCCATTCGAGAAGTTCTGCTGTTTTACAACCTTTTCAGAAAGCATGTTCTGGAAATCTCCGGAAAAATCACCGGAAAGCTCCACGTTTCTGGGTGATGCCATAAATATATACTTAGAGATCGGCTGGAAGTCTCCGTCAATGGAATAGATGGCTCCGAGGGTAAAATCAATTATCCTCTGTGCCACGTCCATATTCATGCCTTCCATGTTAAGGACTACTGCCTTGCCTGCAAGCAGGTAATCGCAGATCTCCCTTGAATCATCCATGCCCTGGGGCTTGATCATAGTAACTTCCATATCCCTAGCCTCGTCTATCGGTACAACTTTCCTTCCAAGGAAACCCGGTCTTGAAGATGATCTGTCAGAAGAAGACTTCTTTGCAAAGATGCCTGACTTTCCGCCCTCGTCCTCATCGTAATCATCATCGGCTTCATCATAATCCTCATCGAGG